>JBAURN010000278.1:0-1661 GCA_049581225.1 Solirubrobacteraceae bacterium | reverse complement strand
CGGCTGGGGTCATGTGCTCGGCGACGAGGGCTCCGGGTACTGGCTTGCCGTGCAATCGATCAAGGCGGCCCTGCGCGACCGCGAGCGCTCGGGACCCGAGACCGCCTTGAGCGCGGCCGCGATGAGCTTCTTCGAGGTGCCCAGCGTCGAGGCCGTGGCCGCCCTGGTCTACTCCAAGCCGCTGACCAAGGGTGAGATCGCCGCGTTCGCGATCGAGACGGCGCGAGTCGCCCTGGCCGGAGACCGGGTGGCGCGCGATCTCTTCGAGCGCGCGGCTCTCGAGCTGGCCCGGCAGGTGGCCGCGGTGATCGCCCAAACCGGCCTGCGAGGCTCCTTTCCCGTCGGTCTGATCGGCAGCGCCTTCAAGGCCGGCGACCTGTTCGTGCAGCCGCTCGCGGCGGCTATCCACGAGTTCGCTCCCGAGGCTTCGGTGGCGGTGGTCGACATGGCCCCCGTCGGTGGTTGTCTGCTGCTCGCGGGACGTTTGACCGGTTGTGAGCACGCCCTGGATCAGGCCCAGCTGAAGCCCATGCTCGACGCGGTGCTTGCGCGCGAGGGCGTCTTCAGGGAGTAGTCGCCTCGGCGGGGAGCGATCCAAGCGGGGCTGTCTCCGGGCGCTCGCGAAGGCAATCGGCCCTCACGGAGCGGCCTATCGGATAGATCTCAGGCCGAGAGGATCTCCTCCCGGCGCGCGATCGCGTTTGGGCCCTCGCCCGAGATGCGTGCCGACGCCGCCCCGTTGGCGAACACGGCGGCTTGCAGCGGGGCGCGGCCTTCGGCCAGGGCCACGAAATAGGCGCCCGCGAACACGTCGCCCGCGCCGATCTCATCGCTCACGGTGGTGACCGGGGGGAAGGGGGTCTGCACGATCGAATCTCCCCCGGCCACATGTACCGTGGTGGGCCGTGCCCCGGCCGTAACCGCGATCGAGGCTCCGTGACGAGCAGCCGCGCTGAACAGCGCACGGCAATCGGGACACTCGTGCTCGGCGATGACCGCCGCGTCGAAGCGCTCCGGGAGCAGGCTCGCCCGCAGCGCCACCGCCGAGATGTCGCGCGGCAGCGCCTCGCTCGCCGGCGGCACGGTCGGGATGTCGCCCAGCAGTGGGCCTGTGTCAAGTTGGACGAGAGGCGGACCCTCGTCCTCGCGCCAGCTGCGCACCAGGCCCTGGGGCGTGAGGCCCACAAACTCGGGCCGTCCCTGCCATGAGGTCGGTGTCTCGCGCGCGACCGGCGCGATATGCAGGATCCCGGTGTCCACCGCGATCGGCTCCCTCATCGGCCCTGCCCAGGCGAGCAGGCCTTGGCGGCGCGCCGAGTCGGTCCCGCGCGTGCTCAACGTGGTGGTCTGCTCGGCGGGGATCACCCTCAGCTCCAGCTCGTCTCGATATGGCGCCAGCAGCTCCTCGATCTCGCTCGGCACGCCCTGCGTGACGATCAGCGTCCGCAACCCCAGTCGCGCCGCCTGCAGGCCGCTATAGAACGCGCTCCCGCCCACGCGATACAGCACGCCACGCCGAGGGTGCTCGAGCGCGTCGCGCGTCACGTGGCCGACGGTCACATAGTCGAAGCTCGGGGTCACGCGATGCGCGGCGGGATGCGCACCGGCAGCTCGTTGCCCGCGATCGCGGCGGCCGCCAGGCGACCCGTGAACACGCACCC
>JBAURN010000277.1:0-19801 GCA_049581225.1 Solirubrobacteraceae bacterium | reverse complement strand
TGCTCAGTCGCGAGCGCTGCACGCTGTCCTCGCTGCGCGCGATCCTCGCCAACTCGGGCTGCGCCAACGCGGCCACCGGGAAACGCGGCTTGGAAGACGCCGCCAAGACCCAGGGGGCGGCGGCGATGGCTCTGGGCGTGCAGCCCCACGAGGTCCTGCTCGGCTCCACGGGCGGGATCAGCGACTACCTGCCGGTGGACAAAGTGCTGCGCGGCATCCGCGAGGCCTCGAGCCGGCTCGTGCGCGAGGGCGACACCAATTTCCAGCAGGCGATCCAGACCACCGACGCTTTTGAGAAGCGCGCCAACATTGAGGTCGAGCTGCCCGCGGGCACCGTGAGGGTGAGCGCTCAATGCAAGGGAGCCGGGATGATCTCGCCTCGCTTCGCGACCATGTTCTGCTTCGTCGAGACTGACGCCCTGCTCGAGCCCGAGACCGCCGAGCTGCTGCTGTCGGTGTGCTTGAAGCGCTCTTTCGACCGTTGCAGCGTGGACGGCCAGCTTTCCACCAACGACACCGCGGCCTTGATCTGCTCAGGCGAGAGCGGGGTGCGGGTCGCGCCCGAGAGCGAGGACGAGCTGCGCTTCGGCGAGGCGTTGGACGCGTTGATGCGCCAGCTCGCGATCCTCATGGTCGCCGACGGCGAGGGCGCCAGGCGGATCGCTCGCGTGGTCGTGCGCGGAGGTGAGTCCGGGCAGGTGGAGACGGCGGCCAGAGCCGTCGCGAACTCGCCTCTCGTGAAGGCGGCGCTGTACGGGGGCGACCCCAACTGGGGCCGCATCGTGCAGGCCGTCGGCGGCGCGCTCGGCGGCGAAGGCCTCGCCGGTGGCCACCTGCCGTTGGACATCTCGATCGAGGGCGTCCAGGTCTGCTCCGCCGGGGCGGCCGTGCTCGGGCAGGACGAGCTGGAGGCGACGCTCAGGCCGGCGTTGGAGCGCCCCGAAGTCGAGTACGAAATTGTGTTGCCGGGCGACGGCGAGGAGACTGAGGTGTTCTTCTCGGACCTCTCCTACGAGTATGTCCGCATCAACGCCGAGTACACCACATGAGGGGACGGGTGCCATGCGCGATGTAGCAACGCTTCTGGAGGCGCTTCCCTACATCAGGGAGTTTCACGGCAAGACGGTCGTGATCAAGTACGGCGGCGCCGCGATGGAGGACACCGCCCTGCGCGAGGAGTTCGCCCGCGACGTGGTCCTGCTCAAGTACGTGGGCCTCAACCCCATCGTGGTCCACGGTGGCGGTCCCGACATCACCTCCTACATGCAGCGCCTCGGCCTGCCCGTCGAGTTCGTGGGAGGCCTGCGCGTGTCCGACCCGGCGACCGTCGAGATCGCCAAGATGGTTCTTGTCGGCAAGGTCAACAAGGAAATCGTGTTGCGCCTCGGCCGCCACGGTCAGCCCGCGGTCGGCCTGTGCGGAGACGACGGCTCCCTGTTCAGGGTGGCTCGCCGCGAGGGGCCGGCCGGCGAGGACATCGGCTTCGTCGGGCAGGTCGAGCGCGTCAACGTCGACGTGCTCCATCACGTCGCGCGCGACTACATACCCGTGATCGCCTCCGTAGGAGCCGATCGCGAGGGAAACTCCTACAACGTCAACGCCGACGAGGCCGCCGGCGCGGTAGCGGGGGCGCTCGGCGCCTACAAGATCGTGTTCCTCACCGACGTCCGCGGCTGGCTCGCCGACGTCAAGGACCCCGATTCGCTGATCGGTCAGGCCAGCGCCGCCGAGGTTCAAGCACGCCTGGACGGGCTGGAAGGGGGTATGCGTCCCAAGCTCGCCGCCTGCGTTCAGGCGATCAACGGAGGCGTCAACTCCGCCCACATCCTCGACGGTCGCATTCCCCACTCGCTCCTGCTCGAGCTGTTCACCGACGCGGGGATCGGCACCAAGATCGAAGCCACCTCATGAGTTGCCGCTCCTCGTCCCGGCCCATGAGCGAGACACGCACGAACGGGCGGAGCGAAGCGGAGCTACCCCTCCTCACAAACGGCTGTCAATGCTGAGCCGGTTGCAGGACATCGAGCAGGCCTCGGTCATCCCCTCCTACGCGCGCCTGCCGGTTGAGTTCGTGCGGGGCGAGGGCACACGCCTGTGGGACGAGACCGGGGAGGAGTACCTTGACTTCCTGTGCGGCATTTCTGTGACCAATCTCGGTCACTGTCACCCGCGGGTGGTCGCGGCGGTGCGCGAGCAGGTCGGCGTGCTCACGCACACCAGCAATCTCTTCTACACCGAGCCCGCGATGCGTCTCGCCCAGCGCCTGGCGGAGTCGAGCCTCGGTGGCAAGGTCTATTTCTGCAACTCGGGCGCCGAGGCCAACGAGGCGGCGATCAAGCTCGCGCGCAAGGCCAAGCCGGGTGGAGACGTGGTGGTAGTGCACGGCGCGTTCCACGGGCGCACCTACGGCGCCCTGTCGGCCACCCCCCAGGAGTCAAAGCAGGCCCCCTTCGCGCCACTCGTGCCCGGCTTTCGCGCAGTCTCACCCGAGCCCGAAGCGCTCAGCGCCGCAATAGACGAGCGCACCGCCGCCGTGCTGATCGAGCCCATCCAGGGGGAGACCGGCGTCCACGCGATGAGCGAGGAGCTGCTGCTGGCGGCGCGCACCGCTTGTGACGAGCACGGTGCCGCGCTCGTCTTCGACGAGATCCAAACCGGGATGGGCCGTACCGGCAGCCTCTGGGCTTACGAGCAGACCGGCGTGATCCCGGACGCGATCACGAGTGCCAAGGCCCTTGGCGGTGGACTGCCGATTGGTGCGCTTCTCACGGGTCCGCGTCTCGCCGACGTGCTGCAGCCGGGCGACCACGGCTCCACCTTCGCGGGCGGACCGGTCATCGCCGCTGCCGCCCTCGCGGCGCTCGAGGTCACCTCGGACTCCTCGCTGCTCGCTCACGTGCGTGAGGCCGGCAGCTCTTTGCGCGAGCGCCTGGGTGAGCTGTCCCACGTCTTGTCCGTTAGGGGCCAAGGCCTGATGCTCGCCTGCGAGGTGGACGTCCCCGCGCCTGAGGTCGTCCTCCGCGCGCTGCAACGCGAGCGCCTGGTGGTCAACGCCACGGGGCCTACCACGATCCGGCTGCTACCGCCGCTCAACGCCACCGAGCAGGACCTGCAGGAGGGCTCGGTGCGGCTCGGCAGGGCGCTCGCCGGATAAGGTTTCGCGCCGATGAGCAACCCTGCAGAGAGCTTCCCCCCGCCGACCGCCTCCTACGAGGCGCGTCCCGAGGACGTCCACCGTGTGCTGCTGCTCTACTCCGGTGGCCTGGACACGAGTGTGATGCTCAAGTGGATCCAGGACTCCTACGAAGCCGAGGTGGTCTGCCTGACCGTCAACCTCGGCCAGCCGGGCGAGGACTACGAGGTCATCGCCGGGAAGGCCCTGCGCCTGGGAGCGCTTGAATGCCATGTGGTTGACGCCCGCGAGGAGTTCGCGCGCGAGTACGTGGCGCCCGCGATCAAGGCCAACGCCCTCTACGGCGGCGGCTATCCCCTGTTCACCGCGCTCGGTCGCCCGTTGATCGCCAAGCTCGCAGTCGACTACGCCCGCCGCTCCGGTTGCGACACGATCGCCCACGGCTGCACAGGCAAGGGCAACGACCAGGTGCGCATCGAGGCCACCGTCGCCACCCTGGCGCCAGAGCTGAAGACGATCGCGCCCGTGCGCTCCTGGCAGATGGGTCGCGAGGAGGAGATCGCCTACGCGCGCCAGCACGGCATCCCGGTGAAGGGGGGGACAGAGGTGGCCCCGTATTCGATCGACGACAACCTGTGGGGGCGCTCGTCGGAGGGGCGCTGGATCGAGGAGCTCGACCACGCCCCCGAGGACGACGTCTTCCAGCTCGTGACCCGCCCCGAGCTGGCTCCCGACGAGGCCGAGATCGTCGACGTCGAGTTCGAGCGAGGCATGCCCGTGGGCCTCAACGGCGAGCGCATCGGGTTGGTGGACCTGCTCGAACGAGTGGCCTCGATCGCCGCCCGCCACGGCGTGGGCATCGTCGACCACATCGAGGACCGCATCGTCGGACTGAAGGTGCGCGACATCTACGAGGCGCCCGCCGCGGCGATCCTCCTGCCCGCCCACCAGGAGCTCGAGAAGCTCGTTTGCACGATCCACCAGAATCAGTTCAAGGCGGGGCTCGACCGCCAGTGGGCCTACCTGGTTTACGCGGGCCTGTGGTGGGAGCCGCTGCGGGGCGACCTGGACGCCTACATGGACTCCGTCAACGCCCAGGTCACCGGCACGATCGGATTGAAGCTCTACAAGGGTCACGCGCGCGTCGTCACCCGCTCCGCGCCTGGCGCGGTCTACGACCAGGCGCTCGCCTCTTTCGGCGAGTCCGGCGGACTGTTCTCCCAGACCGCCTCGCCCGGCTTCATCGAGCTGTGGTCCCTGCAGTCGCGCATGGCTTGGCGCTTGCGTAACGAGTAGCCCCCGTTTGCGGGGCCGTACCGCCGCGCTGTCACGGTGCCTTGCGCGCGAGGTGGGTTGGGTTGTGTGTTCGCGTTTGGGGTGCCCTACGCGCGCGCGGGGGGTGTTGCCGAGTTGCGGATCATCCCGGGGCCTTGCGCGTGCGGGACTCCGGCGGCCGATTCTCAATAGTGGAGCCGTCCGAAGCCGTCTCTAGGGTTCGCGGTCAATGATGATCGAGGAGAGCGAGACCCCAGACGTGGGTTCCAAAGCCGACGTGGCGGGGGATGTGCTGGCCGAGCGTCGGGCCCGTCACGCCGATCCGGCCGTGATCCGGCGCGCCGAGGCCGCCGAGGCGGTCGCTCGAAACCTCGAGACCCATTTGGCCGCGCTGGAGCAACGCATCGAAGAGGTGGGTCGCGAGCGCGAGCGCGTCGCTCAGCAGCTCTCCGAACGCGAAACGGATGTGCGCAGCGTCAAGCAGCGGGAGTACGCCGAGCAGCAGCTGCGCGTGGAGGCCGAGGAGCGCAGCGAGCGTCTCCAGCGCGAGATGCGCGCGCAGATCCAGGAGCTCTCCACCCGTTTGCAGGAGACCGAGCGCCACGTCCAGGAGCTGAAGGTCGAGCTGACTCAGCTGCGTGAGCGCGACGCCCGCCTCACACCGATCGTGCGAGAGCTGATGGATGTCGCCGCGGGCCTGCGGGCGGGCTTCGAGCGCGAGCTGACCACGCTGCGCGAGGAGCTCCAGCAGCAGGTGGTGTGGGAGCGCGAGACCTATGTGCGCGAGCTGACCGCGATGGGCGCCCGCATGGAGGACCTCCGTTTCGAGCTGACCCGCACCGCGGCCGACCTGCGTGCCCAGTTGAGTGCCGAGCCACTCAACCCCGCTCTGCTCGAGCACACGACCGACCCCCAGTCCGAGCGCGAGGCCGCCCACCGCCGGGAGATGGCCGACGCCCTGGTGGCGGCCGTCGAACGCCTGCGGGCGAGGGTCGCCGAGGTCAAGGAGGCCGAGGTCACCCAGGAGCCCGAGCCCGAGGCGTCCAAGCCCGAGCCCGAGGTGTTGGAGCCCGAGGCCTCCGAGACCGAGCCCGAGGCGTCCGAGACCGAGCCCGAGGCGTTGCAGCCCGAGGACTTTGGGCAGGTCGTGGCGGATGAGTCGGCGCCAAGCCCGGTTGTGTCCCCCGAGCCCGTTGCGGTGGATGAGCCGGTGGAGGTCGAGCCGGAGCCCGTAGCGGTCGAGAAGCCCGAGATCGCCCCCGCGCCAGAGGCAGCCGAGGAGGTCACGCCTGTCGTCGAGGATGAGGCCCCACTTGCCTCGACCAACGAGCCCGAGCTCGAGGTGGAGGAGGAGCCGGTTGCCATTGAGGAGCCTGCGCCAGAGCCTGTCGCGGTTGAGGAGGAGCCGCTTGCGATCGAGGAGCCTGAGCCCGAGCTCGAGCCCGTAGCGCTCGAGGACGAGCCGGCTGGGACCGAGGCGTCGGAGGAGGGCTTGGCCGCGCCGGTGGCAGCTGTCGAGCGATTGGCTCCCGCGGAGCCGGCGGTCGAGGGCCTTGGCCCGGGTGCCGCGCTCGGCACCAAAACGGTCGCGACCGAGCCGATCGCCTTGCAATCGCGCCTCTTGTCGGTGCCCGAGAAGCGCGTGTCCTGGCTGGCGCCGGCGATTCGCAGGTTGGCCGCCCAGCGCGACGCGAAGCTTGCCGCCGAACTCGTGATCGAGTTGGTGCCGGCCCAGCGCGAGCTCGTCCAGGAGCCGCTCAGCTATGAGATGAAGATCGGTGAGCTGGGCACCTTCTACGTCACGCTCGAAACCGGGCAGGCCACGATCTCGAGGGAACCGCGAGGCGCCGTCGATTTCTCGCTGGAGGGCCCGGTCGCCGCCTTCAGCGAGCTGGCCGCGGGCGGAGCGGGACGCCGCCTTCCCGGGTTGCGGATGCGCAAAGGGAAGCGTCGCGCGCGACGCTTCCTCAAGAGCCGTCGCCGCCCGATCGCTTTGGCCGACCTCGCCGGCGTGGGCGTGGACGTTTGGCCCGGGCTGCTGCTGCTGGCGATGGCGGAGGCGATCGACGCCACCTGGACCAGCGGGCGGCGCTTCGAGCTCGCCTTCGAGATCCAGGATGCTCCAGGCGTGATCATCTATGTGCGGGCTTGCGACGGCGAGCCGATAAGGGTCAGCCGCACCGCTGTGGGAGTGCCCGTCGCGACGATCTCCTTGAGCGGACACGCCCTCACCTGCCTGTTGGCCGGCACCCAGCCTCCGGCCGAGGACAGGACCTTGGTCAAGGGCGATGTGACCTCTGTGGACATGTTCTTGCAATGGACGGCCCGCGCCCAGGGCCTTACCGTCGCCGACGCCTGACGCGTCCGCTCCAGCCTCACCCTCGGGGACCCTTGACAGGTCGCTGAAGGCCTCGGTGTCGCTGACATCCGGGCAAGCTCGGTCCGGCCGAGGGCCCGATGGCGCCCCCGTCCGCACGGTTGAGCGCATCGCTCGCTCCGCCGCTCGACCACATACCATCCAGCTCCGGTGACCCCCCAGTCCTGCGCCCATCTGCACGTCCACTCCGAGTACTCCCTGCTCGACGGTGCCTGCAAGGTCGAGGACTTGGCCAAGCGGGCCGCCGAGTTCGATCAGCCCGCGCTCGGACTCACCGATCACGGCGTCATGAACGGCATGGTGGAGCTCCACAGCGCCTGCGCGAAGCACGGCGTCAAGCCGATCTTCGGCTGCGAGATCTATCTCGTGGACGATCACGCGGCGAGCGGTCCGGGCAAGGCCGAGCGCAACCACCTCACTCTGCTCGCGGCTGACGACACGGGCTATCGCAACCTCGTGGCGCTCTCCTCGGCCGGCTTCCTGGAAGGGTTGCGCCGGGGCAAGCCCACGCTCGACCTGGCGCAGATCGAGCGGCGTTCGCAGGGCATCGTGGCGCTCACCGGATGCCTGGCCTCGCGCTTCTGCCAACGCCTGCTCGACGACCGTCCCGCGGACGCGCGCGCTCACGCCGACGATCTGGTGCGCATCTTCGGGGAGGAGAACGTCTACTTCGAGGTGCAAAAGAATGGGCTCACCGCTCAGGACAAGTGCAACGAGGGCATCGTCCAGATCGCCCGCGAGATGGGCGGCAAACTCGTTGGCACGGGCGACGTCCACTACCTGCGCCGCGAGGACTACGACCATCACACCGCCCTCTTGTGTGTGCAGACCAAGAGCACCTTGGCGGCGCCGAAGATGACGTTTGAGACCAACGAGTTCTACCTGCGCGACAGCCTCGAAATGGCTAACGCATTCGCGGAGTGGCCTGAAGCGATCGCAAGCACGTTGGAGATCGCCGAGCGCTGCACCGTCGGCCTCGAGCTCGACAAGCAGCTGATCCCCAAATATCCGACCCCCGAAGGCCTCTCCGAGTGCGACTACCTGCGTGCACGGGTGATGGAGGGTCTGCACCTGCGTTATGGCGACCCGCCGCCCGCCGAGGCGCTGGCGCGCGTGGACATGGAGCTTGGAGTGATCGACCGGATGGGCTTCAACGCCTACTTCCTGATCGTGTGGGACTTCGTCAAGTTCGCCAAGGAGAACGGCGTCGCGGTTGGACCCGGTCGTGGCTCGGCCGCCGGCTCGATCGTGTCCTACTGCCTGGCCATCACCGACGTCGACCCTTTGCGCTACGACCTCCTGTTCGAGCGTTTTCTGAACCCCGAGCGTGTATCGATGCCGGATATCGACATCGACTTCTCCGTGCGTGGGCGCGAGCGCGTGATGCGCTACGTCACCGAGAAGTACGGGCGAGAGTCGGTCGCGCAGATCGTCACGTTCGGCAAGATGTTCCCGCGCGCCGCCACCCGCGACGCCGCGCGCGTGCTCGGCTACGACTACGGCGCCGGCGATCGCCTCGCCAAGCTGATCCCCGACCCGATCATGGGCCGCTCGCCCTCTTTCGAGGATTGCCTGAAAACGGGTGAACCGCTGAAGAAGGCCTACGACGAGGAGCCCGACGCGCGTCGTATCGTCGACGTGGCAAAGGGCCTGGAGGGGATCGTGCGCAACTCCTCGATCCACGCCGCGGCGGTCGTGATCGCCGACCGGCCGCTCACCGACATCGTGCCGCTGCAGCTCGCCGACGCCGGCATCGGCGAGGACGGAGAGCGCTCCTTCCGCACCGTCACCCAGTTCTCGATGAAGCCGATCGAGCAGATCGGGCTGCTCAAGATGGACTTTCTCGGCCTGCGCAACCTCGATGTGATCGAGGACGCCTTGGACATCATCGAGCGCTCCAGCGGCACTCGTCCGGACATGTCCACGCTCCCGCTCGACGACGCTCGAACGTACGAAATGCTCACCAGGGGCGACTCGATCGGCGTGTTCCAATTCGAGTCCGAGGGAATGCGCGAGGCGCTGAAGAAGGTGCGCCCCGACGAGTTCAACGACCTCGTCGCGCTCAACGCCCTGTATCGCCCCGGCGCGATGGACCAGATCCCGGTGTATGCGCGGGGCAAGCACCACCCGGAGGCGATCTCCTACCCCGACGAGCGGCTGCGCCCGATCCTGCAGTCCTCAAACGGCGTGATCCTCTACCAAGAGCAGGCGATGCAGATCTCCAAGGAGATCGCGGGCTTCTCCGGCGCCAAGGCCGACGACCTGCGCAAGGCGATCGGCAAGAAGAACCGCGAGGCGATGGCCGCGCTGAAGCCAGAGTTCGTGGAGGGCTGCCGCGCGTCGGGAACCTCGAGCGACGTGATCGAGTTCCTGTGGCAGACCAACGAAAAATCCGCCGACTACTCGTTCAACAAGTCACACGCGGCGTGCTATGGGCTGATCGCCTATCGAACCGCCTGGCTGAAGGCCAACCACACGGCCGAGTACATGGCGGCACTGATCTCTTCGGTTATGTCCACCAAGGACAAGGTCCCCTTCTTCGTGGCCCGCTGCGAGGAGATGGGCATCGAGATCCTGCCGCCCGACGTGAACCTCTCAGACCATGAGTTCACGGTCGTGGATCGCAACATCCGCTTCGGCCTGGACGCGGTGAAGGGCGTCGGCTATCAGGCCGTCGAGGCGATCAAGTGCGCCCGGGAAGAGGGCGGGTCGTTCGCTTCGCTGTGGGACTTCTGCGAGCGCGTCGACAGTCGTGCCGTCAACAAGAAGGCGATCGAGGCCTTGATCAAGTGTGGGGCGCTCGGCTCCACCGGCGCCACACGCATGGGGATGCTCTCGGTGCTCGAAGCCGCCCAGTCGGCGGGCCAGAAGGCCCAGCAGGACGCGCTCGTGGGGCAAGGCTCGATCTTCGACCTCTCCCCGGCGCCTGCCGCGTCCGGCGAGGCCGCGCCGGGTGCGGGATTGCTGAAGTTGAGCCACCCGCCGATTCCAAGCGAGGAGTTCGACCAGCCACAGTTGCTGGCGGTGGAGAAGGAAGCGATCGGACTGTTCATCTCCGCCCACCCACTCAAGCCGATGCGTGAGGCCCTGCGCGCCCGCGCGGATTGCTCTCTGGCCGCGCTCGCCAATCGGAAGGACAAGGACTGGGTGACGGTTGGGGGGATCATCACGGAGTCAAAGCGGATTCGCACGCGCAACGGCGACCACATGATGTTTGCCACCCTCGACGATCTCGAAGGCGCCGTCGAGATCCTCGTCTTCGGCAAGGCGTTGGCCGAGCACGAGGCGGCTTTGGCCGTCGACCAGGTGGTTTTGATCCGCGGCCGCGTCGACCACAAGGAGGCCGGCAAGACCTGCGTGGTGGTGCAGTCGGTCGAGCAGTTCGCCCCGAGTGAGCAGGAGATCGAACAGGCCGACAGCGCCGCCCGGGCCAACTCCGTGGCACAGGCCGCCGCCTCTCAGCCAGTGCTCCTGCAGGTCGACGCCGCGCGTCTGCCCGCGAGCGCGATCGAAGAGGTGAAGGACATCATCGAGACCCACCGCGGCCCCGCCGAGGTAATGCTCGAGATGATCACCAGCGCCGGCACCCGCGTCCTGCGGTTGGGGCCCGGGTACCGCGTGCAGCACACACCTGGGGTGCGCGCCGAGCTCGAAGCGGCGCTCGCTCCCGCTGCGGCACTGGCCGCCGCGGGCTGAGCTTTCCCTCGAGAGAGAGGCTTCTCAGCGTTTTTTCTTGCGAGCGGCCAAACCTCGCTTGCGCAACTTGCCCGCGAGCTGTACCTCCTCGCGCGTTGGTCCGGAGCGGTTCTCTCCGGGCGTCTCCAGGACGCACGGGAGGTCTTGGAGCTGGGGCGCCGACAGGAACGCCGCGCATCCGGACTCGCCCAAGTCGCCCGCGCCGACGTTGGCGTGACGGTCGCGGTTGGAGCCCAAAGGGGTCTGTGAATCGTTGAGGTGCAGGGAGCCGACTCGCTCCAGGCCGATCTTCCGCTCGATCTCGTCCATCGCGGCGTCCATGCCCGCGTAGGTGCGAATGTCATAGCCGGAGGCGAACAGGTGGCAGGAATCCAGGCACAGGCCCAAGCGCGGGCTATCGCCGGTAGCCTCCAAGAGCGAGGCTAGCTCGTCGATCGAGCGACCCAAGGTGCCGCCCGCGCCGGCCGTGTTCTCGAGGTGAAGAGGACACTCCTCGCTCTCGGCCAAAGCCTCACGGATCGCCTCTCCGGCCCGCCCGATCGCCTTCGTGGGGTCGCCGGTCTTGGCTGAGCCGGGGTGCAGAACCACGCCCGCGGCCCCGATCGAGTGGCCGACGCGCAGCGAATGGGTGAGCGAGATGAGCGACTTCTGGCGAATGTCGGGGTCCTCGGAGGCGCAGTTCAGCAAATACACCGCGTGGATCAGGACGGCGTCTATCGGGCTGGATGCCATCGCCTCGCGAAACGCCGCGACGTCCTCGTCGCGGTAGATGGTGGGCCGCCACATGCGCGGCGACTGGTTGAAGATCTGGATTGCCCTACAGTCGCGCTCGAGGCCGCGCTCGACCGCCTTGGGTAGGCCGCCCGCCGGGGACACGTGTGCTCCGATTAGCATGGACGGATCCTATGAGGGTTCGCTTCGCACCATCGCCCACGGGCGCCTTGCACATCGGGGGCGCCCGCACCGCTCTGTTCAACTGGCTGCTGGCCAGGCACGAGGGAGGCACCTTCGTGTTGCGCATCGAGGACACCGACCGCGAGCGCTCCACGCCCGAGAACGTGGAACAGATCCTCGACGCTCTGCGCTGGCTGGAGCTCGATTGGGACGAGGGCCCCATATTTCAGAGCGAGCGGGCGCCCCGCCACCGGCAAGCGCTGGAAGCGCTGTTGGAGAGCGGGCACGCGTATCGCAGCAACGCCACCGCCGAGGACGTCGCCGCCTACAAGCGCCTGCACGGTGCCGAGCGCGGCTTCCGCGGGGAGGAGCTGGCCGGCGATGGGGACGAGGGCGCGGTGCGCCTGCACGTGCCGGCCGGGGGTTCCACCGTCGTGCACGACGCGATCCGGGGCGACACCGTGTTCGAACACGTCCATCTCGACGACCCCGTGATCGCGCGCGCGGACGGCTCGGTGCTCTACAACTTCGCGGTCGCGATCGACGATCTCGATGCGGGGATCACGCACGTGGTGAGGGGCGAGGACCATCTCTCCAACACGCCCAAGCAGTTGCTGGTGCTGGCGGCCTGCAAAGCGGCCGGCTTCGGTCCGCAGGCCCCGGAGCCGGTGTATGCGCACCTGCCACTTTTGCACGGGGCCGACGGCAAGAAGCTGTCAAAGCGTCACGGCGCCGCGTCGGTTCAGGAGCTGCGCGCGGCGGGCTATCTGCCGGCGGCGGTCCGCAATTACCTGGCTCTGCTCGGTTGGGGCTCGGGCGACGACGCCACCGTGCTCTCCACCGAAGAGCTGGTCGAGCGTTTCGAGTTGAGTCGCGTCAGTCGCAATCCGGCCCGCTTCGACGAGGCCAAGCTGCGCTGGCTGGACGGGATCTACATTCGCGCGCTCGGGGTGCCCGAGCTGGCGGAGCGCCTGCTCGAGTTCCTGCGCATCTGTGACCCCGACGCCGCTCTTGCCGCCGAGGCGCACCCGGCGCTGCTGAAGGGCGCGGCGGCAATCTCTCAGGAGAAGATCCAGACGCTCGCCGACTTCTGGCCGCTTGCGGGCTTCTTCTTCGTGGGCGCCGCCGCTCGTGGCCAGGCCCACGAGCGCTGGCTCGGCGAGGCGGGCGTCTCGGTTTTGGGGGAGGCGCGCTCGGAGCTGTCGGCTGCTCCCAGCTTCGACGCGCCGGCCTTGGAGCAGGTCCTGGCGGGAGTGATCGAGCGTCGCGCGCTCAAGCCGCGCGAGGTCTACCAGCCGCTGCGCGTGGCGATCGCGGGCACCACGATCTCGCCGGGCATCTTCGAGAGTGTGGCTCTGCTCGGTCGCGAGGAGACCTTGCGCCGCATAGACGTCGCGCTCGCCGGCTGACGCGCGCCCTTCCGCCAACCCGGCGCGGCACGATCTCCGACACATGTGGCCGCTCAGCGAGCGGACGGCGCTGCGTGTGGTTTCCGCGCTTAACAATCGCGGCGCAGCTGCCGATAGGACCCTGACGAGTAACGGGACGGCTCGGATGCCGCCCACGTCGAAAGGTGTCATGCGCACGCAAGCAACAGTGACAAAGCCCCAAAACGAAAGCGCGCCCCGACCGCTGACAAGCGATCGACGCCCTGGCAGTGGCCCTGTAGCGGGGAGCGAGCGCCGCCCGGTCAGGCAGAGCGGCTCGGGCGAGCGCCACCAGAACGAGGGTCACGGTCGTCGCCTGATGCTCGCCTTCGAGGCGCTCGATGGGTTCCCGGCGCTGTCGGAGTCGCGTGAGCGCCTGCTTTCGGTCATTTCCAAGGATCACGTGGCTACTGCCGACGTGGTCACGACGGTCGAGTCTGACGTGGCTTTGATCATCGCCGTGATGCGGCTTGCCAACGAGGGTCGGCCGCCCGCCGAGCGGGTCGAGACCGTCGTGGGCGCGGTCGAGCGGCTCACACCGGAGGCTGTCCAGTCGGTCGCCAGCCGAGTGCGGACCTTCGACTTTTTCGAGCGCGCCAATGGCTGGGACACGGCTCCCGAGCGTTTTCGCTTGCATGCGCTCGCAACGCAGCACACCGCGGATAGGCTCGCGGCCGAGGTCGGCTATGAGCACCGCGACCGTCTCACGGTCACGAGTCTGTTGCACGACGTGGGCAAGCTTGTCTTGATGCACGCCTATCCGGGCTACATCGCCCAGGTCAAGAAGGAGGGCCAGACGCCCGAGAAGCGGATCCACCAGGAAAGGCGCGAGCTGGGCGTGGACCACGCTCTTGTGGGCGGCGTATTGGCCCGCCGCTGGGGCCTGCCCGCCGCGATCGCGACCGTGATCGAGCGCCACCACAACCCCGACGCCGGTGGGGAGGCCGCGTTTGTGCGGTTGGCGGACATGCTTGCCCACTACGCACACGGTGCGCCGGTCGCCCCGGGGGAGATGCTCTCCTGCGCACGGGCTCTGGGCTTGGGGTCGGAGGAGCTGAGGCGAGTCATGTATGAGCTGCCCAGCGCTCGCGATCAGCGCCAGCGCATGGTCGATCCGTGCCCGCTCTCGGGCCGGGAGTTGGGCGTGTTGCAGCGCTTGGCGGAGGGCAAGGTCTACAAGCAGATCGCCCACGAGCTGACGCTGTCCACCAGCACGGTGCGCACCCACTTGCACAACATCTACGGCAAGCTCGGTGCGGTGGACCGCGCTCAGGCGGTCTTGATCGCGACAGAGCGCGGCTGGTTGTAGCGGTGCGTGGTCTTGGCTCGGGCAAGCGGCCCGCGCCTCGCTCGGTTTCTGCGTAGCATCGCGCCCAACGCGCGATGATCTCGATCACCAGCAAGTCTCCCTACGCGATAGCCGCGCTCGCCGAGCTGGGACGGGCGGCGGGCACCGACCCTGTGCCGATCGGCGAGCTGGCGCGCCGGCGCGAGATGCCGGTCCAGTTCTTGGAGCAGCTGTTCGCGGTGTTGCGCCGCTCGGGGGTCGTGAGCTCCCAGAGGGGCGTGAAGGGCGGCTACCGCTTCGCTCGCGACCCCTCCGAGGTGACGGTGCTCGAGATCGTCGAGTTGCTCGACGGTCCCCTTGGTCGCGACGCGGAGGGCGTGTTCGGGGACGCGTCAAAGGCGGCGCGCGACGTCCTGGAGCAGACCACGATCGCGGATGTGATCGAGCGCGAAGCCCGGGAGTCGGGCGCGAGCATGTACCACATCTGAGCGCCATCCGCGCGCTTTGGGTCCTCTGCGACTATTGTCGTGAAGTATGGCGTCAATTCCGATCAACATTGCCTCGCTTGTCGGGAACACGCCGCTGGTGCGCTTGGGGCGGATGTTGGAGGGCACGCCGGCGCAGGACAGTGGTGTGGAGCTGTACGCCAAGCTCGAGGCTTTCAACCCGGGCGGCAGCGTGAAGGACAGGATCGGCGTGGCGATGATCGAGGCGGCCGAGGCCGAAGGCAGGATCGAGCCGGGCAAGACCACAGTGGTGGAGGCGACGAGCGGCAACACAGGCATCGCCTTGGCGTTTGTGTGCGCGGCAAAGGGCTACGACCTGGTGTTGACCCTGCCCCAGGGAATGAGTCGCGAGCGCGAGATCCTGTTGAAGCTGTATGGCGCCACCGTTGAGATCACCGAGTCGATGGGGGGTATGACCGAGGCGGTGCAGGCGGCCCAGGCGATGGCGCGTGAGACCGACGTGTTCTTGCCGGACCAGTTCTCCAACCCGGCAAATCCGCGCGCTCACCGTGAGACGACCGGTCCTGAGATCGCGGATGCGTTGGGCGCGCCCGTCGACGTGCTCGTGGCGGGGGTCGGCACCGGCGGCACGATCACCGGTGTGGGCGAATATTTGAGAGAGGGGAACGAGAGCGTGCGTATCGTGGCAGTGGAGCCTCGGGGTTCGGCCGTCTTGTCCGGGGAGCGGTCAGGCCCGCACCGCATTCAGGGCATAGGCGCGGGGTTCGTGCCCCCTGTTCTCAACCGCGATTTGATCGACGAGGTGATCGCGGTCTCCGATGACGACGCGATCGAGACAGCCTGGGCCTGCGCTCGGCGCGAAGGACTGCTCGCCGGGATCTCGTGCGGGGCTGCGCTGTGGGCGAGCCTGCAGGTGGCGGCGCGGCCCGAGAGCAGGGGAAAGCGGATCGTCACGATCATGCCGGACTCGGGCGAGCGCTATGTGTCGCAAGCGTTCTTCGCGCCGTCCTGAGCGGCGAGGCCCGTCTCGGCGTCTGTTGCCCCGGTTTCAGACGCGTGAATGTTTTTGCGCGGACCTGGGCTCGCTACGCTTTGCTCATGCTCGGCATCGGTACCGTCGCACGAGTCGCCAAAGAGCTTCGCCGGGACGTGGCCGTGGCACGCGACCGCGATCCGGCCGCGTGCGGGGTTGCGCCTTTGGAGATCGTGGTCACTTGGCCGGGCATCCAGGCGCTGCTGGCCCATCGCGTGGCCCACGCTTTGCACGCCGCCGAGGTCCCGCTGGCGCCGCGCGCGATCGCGCTCGTCTCCAGGGCGCTCACCGGGATCGAGATCCACCCGGCGGCCCACGTCGGCAAGGGACTGTTCATAGACCACGGCTCGGGTGTCGTGATCGGCGAGACGGCTGAGATCGGCGACGACGTGACGCTGTATCAGGGGGTCACGTTGGGTGGGACCGGATTTGCGACCGGCAAGCGTCATCCGACTGTCCAGGACAACGTCACGATCGGCTCGGGCGCCAAGCTGTTGGGGCCGATCACGATCGGTCATGGCGCGAAGATCGGAGCCAACAGCGTGGTCATCACCGACGTGCCCGCGAACTCGACGGTGGTCGGCAATCCGGGCCACCCGGTCCGCGTGGAAGGTCGTCGCCCGGAGGGCCCCGACGCCGACTGGATTCATCTGCCCGACCCGATCGCCGAGGCGATTCAGGGTCTCGCGAGCCGGATCGGCGCGCTCGAGCGAGCCGTCGCCGAGCTGTCGGGCGAGGAGGCGCAGCCGCCGGCGGAGGTGCGTCCCTTGCGCACTGTCAAGGGGCCGAGCCCTGCGGGGGGCTAGTAGAAGACGGTCCGGCAACGGTGGCGCGGGCGGGCCTTGTAGGCCGGTGCCTGCCCGCGGGTCCACAGCCAGGTGTCGATCGTGCGCGCCGGTATGCCGGTGCGCACAGAGATCAGCTCGCAAGCGTGAAGCGCGCAGGCTCTGATTTCACGCTCGACACCACCCAGGACGAGTCGTTCGCCTGAGTCGACGCGCGCCGCGAGGGCCTCGTCGTAAACGAGCACACCGTCGCAGCGCAGGACATGGGGGACGAGGTTGTCGGCGAAGATCGTGAGCCGGTCGAGGTCGCTGAACTCGGCCACGCCGGCAAGGGCCAGGTCGTTGGCCACGATCTGGGCGCGCTTGTAAAAACCACGGTCGTCGAACATGGCCATGCCTCCCGCGAGCACCGCGGCCAGGCGCTCGGCCGAGCCACCCGCTTCGTCCACGAGGTCAAGGGCACGTCGGGCTAGTTGCCGGGTGTGCCTCTCGGACCGGCCGTTCGCCGCTGGGCGGTCAGTCAGGAAGCGTCCCAGTGCGCGCAATGCCTGGGCATAGAGGCTCATCAGCTCGTTGGCGGGATCCTGGCCGAGGATGCCCGCGATCTCCTTGGTATCTACGCTCACCAGCCAGGCGGCCGTAGGCGGCCCGTGGGCGCGCACGTGGTCGGCCAAGGCCCATGACACTGTGAAGTAGCCGCTCACCGGCCGGCGGGGCGGGTGGTGGGAGATGCGCTTGCGCAGGGTCGGAAACCAGCCCGAGCCGAAGTTGATCGCGTCGAGCGCGAGCATGTAGTCGGCCACGTCCGCCGGATCTCCCTCCAGGTAGTGGCACTCGGGGTCGAGGGCGGGCGGCTCGGCCGGTTGGATCTCCGCCGCCGCGTCGAGGTCGATCCGCACCGAGCGCGCCCGGGCGGCGATCTGGGCGCACGAGGCGCGAACGTCATCGGTCAAAGGCACATGGCGAACGTTAGGGCCGACCCCGCTTCTATGCTCCAACCAATGGCTGAGAACGACCGCTCGGGCGCCGGACATGCGCCACTCGCGCTGCCTTCCGACCCCACACAGGCCCCGCCGGACGAGCAACCCGAGCGCGTGGCGGCGCTGCTGGAGGGCCTCAACGAGCCCCAGCGCGAGGCTGTCACGCATGGGGAGGGGCCGCTCCTGATCCTCGCCGGAGCGGGCTCGGGCAAGACGAGGGTGCTCACCCATCGCATCGCCTTCCTCATCTTCACCGCCCAGGCGCACCCGAACGAGATCCTGGCGATCACCTTCACCAACAAGGCCGCTCAAGAGATGCGTGGCCGGGTGGAGCGCCTGCTTGGAGCCCATACCAGGGGCATGTGGTTGATGACCTTCCACGCGGCTTGCGCCCGTATCCTGAGGGCCCAGGGAGACCGCTTGGGCTACACCTCGCGCTTCACCATCTACGACCAGGCCGACACCCGCAGGATGGTCAAGCACTGCATCGAGGAGGTCGGCGCCGACCCCAAGCGCTTCGCCCCGGCGGCCGTCCACAGCCAGATCTCCCAGGCCAAGAACAAGCTGCTCTCGGCCTCCGACTACTCCCAGACGATCGGCTCCCAGTTCGAGGAGGTCGTGGCCGAGGTGTATGGCCTGTACGAGGGCGAGCTGATGCGGATGAACGCGATGGACTTCGACGACCTCCTGTTCAGGACCGTGAACCTGATGGAGCTGTTCGAGGAGGTTAGGACCCGCTACGCCCAAACGTTCAAGCACGTATTGGTGGACGAGTACCAGGACACCAACCACGCTCAGTACCGGCTCCTTCAGTTGCTGGTTGGTGGAGGTAGAGCCAAGCCCACTCGGGGCGAGCGCGTGAACATCCCCGGCCATCGCAACCTCGCGGTGGTCGGCGACGACAGCCAGTCGATCTACAGCTTCCGCGGCGCCGACGTGACGAACATCCTCGACTTCACCGATGACTTTCCCGACGCGAGGGTGGTCAAGCTGGAGCAGAACTATCGCTCCACGCAGACGATCCTGGAGGCCGCCAACGCGGTGATCGCCAACAACCGCGGCGGCATCGCCAAGCGTTTGTGGAGCGACAAGGGGCAGGGCAGCCCGATCAGGGTGCACGGCTTGGAGGACGAGCACGCCGAGGCGAGATTCGTGGTCGGGGAGATCGAGCGCCTGCTCGACGAGGGAGCGGCGCGGGCCGAGATGGCGGTCTTCTACAGGACCAACGCGATGTCCCGCGTGATCGAGGACACGTTGGTGCGGCGCGAGCTCGCCTACCAAGTGATCGGCGGCACGAAGTTCTACGAGCGCGCCGAGATCAAGGACGCGATCGCCTACCTCGCCTGGATCGCCAACCCGTATGACGTGGTCAGCTTCCAGCGCATCGCCAACTCGCCGCGCAGGGGCCTCGGGCAGACCTCGCTGTCGCGGATCGTGGCCCACTCGGCGAGCATCGGTCAATCGGTGTGGGAGGTGGCCACCGCGGCCGACCGCATCCCAGGCCTGGGTGCCGCCGCGATCAAGGCTTTGGGGCGCTTCATGGCCACGATGGAGGACCTTGCCGCGCTCGCGGCCGATGGTGTGCCCGTCGGCGACCTGATGGACGCCGCGCTATCGCGCTCCGGCTACGTCGAGGCGCTCGAAGCCGAGTCGGTCGGCAGGGGCGAGAAGGCTTTTGAGTCTCAGGGACGCCTCGAAAACCTTGCTCAACTGGTGGAGGTGGCGCACGAGTTCGACGCCAACACTTCGGCCGAAGCCGACACTTTGGAGTTGTTCCTGCAGGAGCTCGCGCTCAAGGCCGACGGGGACTCCCGCAAGGACGACGAAGGCTTGATCACCCTCATGACCTTGCACAACGCCAAGGGCCTGGAGTACCCGATCGTGTTCGTGGCCGGCTGCGAGGACGGCGTGTTCCCCCACCAGCGGGCCCTGGACGAAGGCGGCGTGGAGGAGGAGCGTCGCCTCTTCTATGTGGCGGTGACCAGGGCAATGCGCGAGCTGTATCTCACCTATGCGCGCCGTCGCGCCGTGTTCGGAGCGCCCACTTTCGGCATTTCCAGTCGCTTCCTCGACGAGATCCCGGCGGAGCTCTGCCAGCGCGAGGACCTGCCCGCTCCTCGTCCCGGCGGTGCGCGCGTGGGGCTTGCCGCCAATGGCTTCTCGAGCGGCGGCTCCGGAGGAGGATGGTCGGTCGCCTCGCGCGGATCCCCATCCCAGGAGTCCTACCGTCTCGGCGAGGACGTGGTTCACGCGGCCTTCGGCGACGGCGTTGTCACCGCAATCGAGCCGGGCGGGATCATCGTCGTGCGCTTTGCCGGCGACGGCTCGGAGCGCAAGCTGATGGCCGACTACGCGCCCGTCAGTCGGCGCTGACGCGTACGATCTCGCGAGTGTCGGCAGAGATCATCGACGGCAAGGCGATCGCCGCGCGCGTGCGGGCCGACGT
>JBAURN010000276.1:0-3816 GCA_049581225.1 Solirubrobacteraceae bacterium | reverse complement strand
CTCATGCTCTGCCCGCGTCGCCCGCTGCCGTCCGTGCTTGGCGGCCTTGGCCTCGCGGCGCTCCTGTTCCCGCAGGCGGCCTCGGCGCACGGGATCGTGGGCAAGGCGGACCTCCCGATCCCGGTGTGGCTGTTCAGCTGGACCGCCGCGATCGTGCTGGTCGTGTCCTTCGTGGCCCTCTCCACCCTGTGGACGATCCCCCAGCTTCAATCTGAGCACCGAAGCCGGCTGTTCGTCATGCCGGCGGTCGTCGCCCGTCTGGCGAGCGTGATGGGGGGAGGGTTGTTCGTGCTGGTCGTGTACGCGGGCTTTGCCGGAGCGCAGGTGCCAAACGCGAACCTCTCGGTCACGTTCATCTATGTCGTGTTCTGGGTCGGGATGCCGGTGGCGAGCGTCCTGTTTGGGGACATCTTCAAGGCGCTCAGTCCGTGGCGCTCATCGGCACGTTTGATCCGCTGGGCGGGCAGGCGCGTCGCGCCAAAAGCTTTTGCGCGGGCGCCGCTGCGCTATCCCGGCTGGCTCGGCATGTGGCCGGCGGTCGCGCTGCTGATCGGCTTCGCCTGGTTGGAGCTCGTGTATGTGCCGGCGGATCGTGACCACCCGGCCACGCTGGCCGCCCTGTCGCTGGCCTACTTCGCGGCCATGCTCGCCGGCACGGCCCTGTTCGGCGTGGATGAGTGGTGTGAGCGCGGCGATGGCTTCGGCGCCTACTTCGGTCTGCTCTCGCGCATCTCGGCCCTGTGCCAGGACGCGCGCGGGGTGGTCTACCGGCGCAGGTTGCTGAGCGGCCTGCCCGACCTGGAGATCAGAAGCGGCTCGATCGCCTTGGTGTGCACGATCATCGGCACCACCACCTTCGATGGGCTCTCCAACGGAGGGGTATGGCGCACAAACGAGCCGCACCTGCAAAGCCTGTTCGCCGATCTCGGCTTCAACCTGACGCCCGCGATCGAGCTGGCCTACTCCCTTGGTCTGGTCTTGTGCGTGCTCTTGATCGCCGGCATCTACCGCTTGGGGATCGTGGGCGTGCGCAGCGTCAATCACAGCTTCTCCTCGACCGAGCTGAGCCACGCTTTCGCGCACACGCTTGTGCCGATCGGCTTCGCGTACGTGCTCGCCCATTACTTCTCGCTGCTCATCTGGCAGGGTCAGGCGATCGGCTACCTTGCCTCGGACCCGCTCGGCAACGGCGCCAACATCTTCGGCACGAGCGCGTATCAGATCGACTACAAAATCATTTCCTACGCTGCCATCTGGTACGTGCAGGTGGCGGCCCTGATCGCCGGCCACGTGGGCGGCCTCGCGCTCGCTCACGACAGGGCCCTGGCCATGTATTCCAATGCGCAGGAGGCGATCCGCTCGCAGTACTGGATGCTGGCGGTGATGGTGGCTTTCACGAGCTTCGGGTTGTGGCTGCTGTCGGCGGTGGGGACCTGAGGATGGGAGTAGAGTTCCCACCGTGTTGAGCGGAATCCTGTTTCTCCTGCCGGCTCTCGCACTGTCCTTCGTGCTGTTCATGCGCCGCTATCCCGGCGAGCGCACGTTGGTCCGCCTCGCGGCGCCCCATCGTCGTCGTGCTCGTTGGGCCCGTCCGCGCGCAAGCGTCCCGCGTGCCGCACGCTCTTTTGCGGTGGCCGTCCACGGCGGCCTCCTGATAGCTCGCTCGCTTGCCGTGCGTCCGCCGCCGGCCTTCGTCTCTTAGCTCGCAACCGCACCAAGTCCCTTCCAGCTCCGAGGAGGAGCATCCATGTCACGCCGTCCAATCCTGGTCGTCGCGTGCGCACTTGCGGCGGCATCGTTCGGCAGCGCCCCCACGTGGGTGTCGCCGCGGAGCGTGCCCGCAAGCGCCGCAACGGCGAACAACTCCACATCCGAGAGCGCCAGCCCGATCGCCGATCAGGGCGCCAACTTCAACTACCGATCGGAAATCACTTCGATCGCGCCTGAGGTGAAAGGCCTGAGCATCGAAGTGCTCGAGTTCGCCGACCGCCTCGTGCTGACCAACCACACCGGCAGGACGGTCACCGTATACGGCTACTCTGGCGAGCCCTACGCACGCGTGCAGCCAAACGGCACGACCGAACAGAACGTGCGCTCGCCGGCGGTGTATTTGAACACCAACTTCTATGGCGACGTGACCGTACCGGCCTCGGCAAGCGCGTCCTTGCCGCCCAGGTGGGTGACGGTGGATCGAACGGGGTCCTTCGAATGGCACGACCATCGCATCCATTGGATGAGTCCCGTCACCCCGCCCCAAGTCAAGGACAAGAGCAAGCGCACTTTGATCTTCCACTGGAGTGTCCCGATCTCGGTGGGCGCGCAGAAGGGGGTGGTGGATGGGCAGCTGTTCTGGGTGCCGGACTCCTCGAAAACGCCCGTCGCGGCGATTGTGGCTCTGATCGCGATCGTGTTGGCGGCGATCGCTTTCGTGGTTTGGGTGCGGCGCAGGAGGGCGCGTACAGGCGGTCCGGGCGGCCCCGAGGCGGGCTCGTCTCCTGGTGAGGCCAGGGAAGCCTGGTGAAACGGACGCTCACGACGCTGCTTCTCGCGAGCGCTTTGGTCCTCGCCGGCGCTCCCGCGGCCTTCGCCCACGCACAGCTGTTGGGCACCTCCCCGCTGTCGGGCGCGACGGTCGCCAAGCAGCCGAGCGAGGTGATCTTCAAGTTCAACCAAGCTGTTGGCGGCACGCTCGGCGCGGTGCGCGTCTACAACGCCCAGGGCCAGGAGGTGGACAACCTGGACGTCGGTCATCCCGAAGGCCACCAGCACTGGATGGGCGTAGGGCTGAAGCCGGACCTGCCGGATGGCACTTATACAGGCACCTACAAAGTCGTCTCCGCCGATACCCACATCGTCTACGGCGGCCTCGTGTTCAACATCGGCCATGCCGGCGCCGCCCCCAAGTTCACCGTGGCGGGGCTTATCGGGCGTGGCGAGAGCGGTGAGGCGACCAAGCTCGCGTTCGGTGTGGTGCGCACGCTCGACTACGTGTCGCTGGCGTTGGGGATCGGCGGCCTGGTCTTTCTCGTATGGACTTGGCTGCCGGTGCTGGCGGCCGTCGCCGGCGCTCCCTCCGCCGCCGGCGGCGCGCCCGCCTCAGGAACCGATGTGGGCACAGGCGCCACGGCGACCGCCAGTGGCGGGAACGAGGCGTGGGGTGAGGCCTCGGGGGCATTTGTGCGTCGCCTGAAGCTGCTGTTCGCGGTCGCGATCCTGCTCGGCATCGCGGTCGGTGTGCTCGGCATCCTCTTGCAGGGCGCCAGCGCCGCCGGGGTCTCCCTGTGGGCGTCGGTGAAGGGGCCGATCGTGAAAAGCACCCTGGAAAGCCGCTTCGGCGAGGTGTGGGCGGGCCGCACGCTCGTGTGGGTGGTGTTGGGAGGTGTGCTGGTTGCAAGTCGCTCGCGGAGGTGCCCCGCGCGCGCGTGCATAACCGCGGCGGGGGTTGGCGCCTGCTTGTTGGCGATCACCCCGGCGCTGAGCGGGCATCCCAGCGTGCAAGGGCCGCGCGGTGTTTTCTTCCCGGCGGATGTGGTGCACGTTCTCGGCGCCAGCGTGTGGGTGGGGGGGATCGCCTGTTTCTTGTTGGTCCTGCCGGCGGCCACTCGCAAGCTCGAAGGACCGCGGCGCACGCGCTTGCTGCTTGCGACCCTGGCCCGTTTCTCGCCCCTGGCGCTGGGCTGTGTGATCGCGATCGCGATCACCGGCGTGGTGCAGGCCTACATCGACGTGCGCAGCTTTCAAGGGCTGTTTCACAGCACCTATGGAGCGCTCGTGATCGTCAAGGTGGTGTTGCTCCTGGTGTTGATCGGCTTCGGC
>JBAURN010000275.1:0-7055 GCA_049581225.1 Solirubrobacteraceae bacterium | reverse complement strand
CCGGTGGAGATCGCGCCGTCGCCGGCGAAGGTGGCACCCGCGCCCGTGGAGACTTCTCCACCAGAGGGAACGTCACCCGCGCCTGTGGAGACTTCTCCACCAGAGGGAACGTCACCCGCACCTGTGGAGACTTCTCCACCAGAGAAGACGACACCCGCACCTGTGGAGGTGTCGACGCCGGTGGAGGAGACCCCCCCACCGGAGCAGCCACCCCCGCTCAACGGGAACCTCGATGCGATCTGGCCCGCCGTGCTCGAAACGGTGCGCGACCAGCACAAGCTCCTGCGCGCCTTCTTCAGCGAAGCGGCCCCGATGAGCGTGACCGAGGACCACATCACGATCGCCTTCCCGGTGAGCGCGTCCTTCAACAAGCGCAAAGCCGAGGAGCCCGACAACCGCAAGATCCTGCTCGACGCCCTCAAGGCGCTCACCGGCCGCCGCTACAGCGTCTCCTTCGAGCTCTCCGAGGACGCTCCCGTCGAGGGAGTCCTCGATCTCCAAGCTCTCAGCGAGGAGGAGATCGTGGCGCGCCTGATGAGCGAGCTTGACGCCGAGGAGGTACCCCCCGAGCAGCTGGCACAACAGAAAGGCAGCGACCAGTGACCCCTCCACAGCAGCGCCCCAACATGCAGCAGATGCTCAAGCAGGTCCAAAAGATGCAACAGGACATGGAGCAGGCCCAAGAGCAGTTGGCCGAGGAGACGGTCGAGGCCTCTGCCGGCGGGGGCATGATCACCGTCACCGTGTCCGGCGACCTGCAGGTGCGCTCGGTCAAGATCGAGCCCGGCGCGGTGGACCCCGAGGACGTGGAGATGCTGTGCGACCTCGTCCTGGCGGCCACCAACGAGGCATTGCGCTCCGCCCAGGACCTGGCGGCCTCCAAGATGAACGCCGTCACCGGCGGCCTGGACCCGGGTGCGCTCGGGGGCCTCGGCTTGCCGGGGCTGTAGCCGTTGAGCTCGTTCGCGCCCCCCGTCCAGCGGCTCGTAACCGAGCTCTCCAAGCTGCCCGGCGTCGGCTCGCGCACCGCCCAGCGTCTCGCCTTCCACATTCTCAGGGCCTCCTCTGAGGATGCCTTTGGCCTGGCCGAGGCGATCAAGGAGGTGAAGGAGAAGGTGGGCCTGTGCGAGGTCTGCTTCAACCTGGCCGACGAACCGCGCTGTCGCATCTGCCAGGACACTCGTCGTGACGCCACCGTGATCTGCGTGGTCGAGGAGCCCTCCGACGTGATCCCGATGGAGCGCACCCACGAATTCCACGGCCTCTACCACGTCTTGGGGGGAGCCTTGTCTCCAATTGACGGCGTCGAGCCCGAGGATCTCAAGATCGAGGAGCTCTATGCCCGCGTGGTGGATGCGCGCGAGGTGGTGCTGGCCACCAATCCAACCACCACCGGCGAGGCCACGGCACTGCACATCGCCGAGGAGCTGCGCCACCGGGCGCCTTCGCTCACCGTCACCCGCCTGGCCTCTGGTCTGCCGGTGGGCTCGGATCTCGAGTACGCCGACGAGGTCACCTTGGGCAAGGCGCTGGCCGGACGCCGCTCCCTGTAGTTCCGGCGGCGCACGCGCCGCCGGTTGACCCGTACACGTACGGGTCAAGCCAGGGCCGCACGCGGCCCTGGCCCCATCTATCCTCACCCCGTGCCCGAGATCGTGGTCATGAAGTTCGGCGGGACCTCCGTCGCCGATGCCGAGCGCATCAAGCGCGCGGCCCGTCGGATCGTCGCCAAGCGCGAGGCCGGCTTCGGGGTCGTCGCGGTCCTGTCCGCGCGCGGCAAGACGACCGACGAGCTGATCTCCATGGCCGAGGAGGTCTCATCCGCGCCCGACCCCCGCGAGATGGACATGCTCCTGTCCACGGGCGAGCGCATCTCCTGCGCCCTCTGCGCGATGGCCATCAACGACCTCGGCCACCGCGCGATCTCCCTCACTGGCTCCCAGGCGGGCATCGTCACCGACACCTCCCACACCAGGGCCCGCATCCTCGACGTCCGCGCCGACCGCGTTCGGGCCGCCTTGGGCGAAGACCACGTGGTGCTCGTGGCCGGCTTTCAAGGCGTCTCCACGACTGACGACGTCACCACCCTGGGACGTGGCGGCTCGGACACCACCGCCGTTGCCGTGGCGGCGGCCGTGGGTGCCCGCGAATGTGAGATCTACACCGACGTGCCCGGCGTCTTCTCAGCCGACCCCCGCATCGTCCCCGACGCGCGCAAGCTGCCCACCGTCTCCTTCGAGGAGATGCTCGAGATGGCCGCCTCCGGCGCGGGCGTCCTGCAACTGCGCTCGGTCGAGTACGCCCGCAACGAGGGTGTCCGCATCCACTGTCGCTCCTCTTTCGAGGACGCCCCCGGTACCGTTGTGCTCTCAGAGGGAGAAACCGTGGAGCAACCACTCATCACAGCCGTCACCCACTCGACCGCCGAGGCCCGCGTCACGTTGATCGGGGTGCCCGACGAGCCGGGCGCGGCCGCGCGTATCTTCGAGACGCTGGCCGAAGCCAACGTGAACGTGGACATGATCGACCAGAACGTCCCCACCTCCGCTGGAGGCAAGGCCGAGATCTCCTTCACGGTGCCCCACGAAGACCTGCGCATCGCGACCGCCGCCCTTCAGGCCAAGGGAGACAGCGTGTGCGAGCGGATGGAGACCCAAAGCGAGATGGGCAAGGTCTCGATCGTGGGCGCCGGCATGCGCTCCCATCCCGGTGTCGCGGCCAAGGTGTTCAGCGTGCTCGCCGGCGAGGGCATCAACATCGAGATGATCTCCACCTCCCCGATCAAGATCTCGTGTGTGATCGCGCGCGATCGGGTCGAGCGGGCAGTGCAATCCCTGCACTCCGCTTTTGAGCTGGCTGGACCCGGGACGGTCAGAGTGGAGGAGCCCTTCAAGCCTCGTCCGACCGCCTGATCGGCGCGACTCAGAGCCGTCGCCGATGGAGATCCTAGAGCCGTCGCCGATGGAGATCGCGGGCGAATCGGCGACGGGGGGACATGTCTGTTCGGACGGGTTCGGGGCCGCGCCGAGGTTGGCCATTTGGACAAACCGCGAGCGCATTGATTTGGACGTTCCAACCCACTCATCCGAATAGTGTCCGTGGCTCTTGACATTCGCAACAGCCACGGCTACCGTGCCCCGGATCAGCGTTAGATAAAGACGGAAACTGGGGAGTTCGCCGACGAACACCAGCACATGAAGTGCCTAGCACGAATCGTTGATGACTCGGACGGATACGGGCGTCGTGCTGGGATTCTGATTTCAACGCGCGTCACGGGAGACAAGGTTGGAGGCAACCAGCGGTCAGGTGGAGCGAAAGTCGGCGATCCAAGCCGAGTTCGACGCCTCGTTGGCCACAGGGTCGATAGCGACAAGGCCGTCCCGCCGGGGAGCTCTGGGGCGGAGGATCGGACCCGGGCAGATCCTCGAGACGCGCGGGCCCGCGGCCAGCTTGGCGCGCGACTCGATCTTCAGGCGGATGCTGCTGGGCGCCGACATCATGGCGATCGTCGCCGCCTTTGCCGTCGCGATCGAGATCTCGGGCGGACGCCTGCATCTCGGTCGCATCTGTCTGGCAGGTCTGCCCCTCGTGGTCCTGGGCGCCAAGCTGTTTGGCCTGTACGACCGCGACGAGGCCGTGATCCGCAAGACGACGCTGGACGAGTTGCCCAAGCTGGTCCAGGTCGCCGCCTTGTGTGCCCTCCTGGCCTGGCTGGCCGAGCGCCCGCTCGGTTACGGCACGCTCACCCACAGCGACGTCATCCTCTTGTGGGTGGCCCTGGTGGCCTTCCTTGTCGTTGGGCGATGTTTGGCGCGGGCCCTGGCTTTGCGTGTGTCCCCCGTCGAACGCTGTCTGTTCGTGGGCAGCGCGGCCTCCGAACAGACGATCCGCTCGCGCCTGGTCAAACACGGTGGCGTCAAGGCCGAGATCGTCGCCCACGTCGACCTGCACGAGATCGAGCCGTGGTCGGCCGACACCTTCTCCCAGCGCAAGCTCGCCGAGATCCGCGATCTCGCCACCAAGCTGGACGTGCACCGGGCGATCGTGTCGCCCTCCGACAGCGAAGCGGGCGAGATGCTCGACCTGGTGAGGACTCTCAAAGCGGCCGGCATCCGAGTGAGCGTGGTGCCGCGCCTGTTGCAGGTGATCGGCTCCTCGGTCATCTTCGACGACCTCCACGGCGTCACCCTGATGGGGGTGCGCCGCTTCGATTTGACCCGCTCCTCGGCGATGGTCAAGCGAACCTTCGACCTGATCGGCGCCACCCTCGGCCTGATCGCCGTCTCGCCCCTCATGATCGCCATAGCGATCGCGATCAAGCTCGACTCCCGGGGCCCCATCTTCTTCCGTCAGATGCGGGTGGGTCGCGACGAGCACCGTTTCGGCCTGTTCAAGTTCCGCACGATGGTCCCCGAAGCCGAGCAGCTCAAGCACACCCTGGTCGACCGCAACGAAGCCCAGGAGGGCCTGTTCAAGATCGCCGAGGACCCTCGCGTCACGCGCGTCGGGCGGTTCCTGCGCAAGACCGCCCTCGACGAGCTGCCCCAACTGTTCAACGTCCTGCGCGGCGAGATGAGCCTCGTAGGCCCCCGACCTTTGATCCTCGACGAGGACGAGCGCATCGAAGGCTGGCACCGACGCCGCCTGGCCCTCCACCCCGGCATCACCGGTCACTGGCAGATACTCGGCCCCGCGACCGTGTCGCTGCGGGAAATGGTGGCGATGGACTACCTCTACGTCGCCAACTGGTCGCTATGGACGGACGTAAAGATCCTCGTGCGAACCGTCCCGCACGTTCTCTGCCGTCGCGGCCTTTGAGGCCAAGATCTCTCCGATCGCTGCTTCGAAGTCCCCGCGGGCGTCTTTGAGCAGGCGCGGCGAGCGCTCCCACGCGGCGCTCTCGCGCCCGGGACGAGTGGACAGGCGCAACACGAGCGCCGCCAAGCAGCCAAACCAGATGAGTGAGATCAACAAGATGGTCATTGGCATTCAGTCCTATTTCGCTCGATTCGCTTCGATTCCTGGTGTTTGGCCTGAAGGTGGTTGGTTTGGTGGCGTCCAGTCGGCTCTACAGCGATTGCCCGTTTAGGACGACACGCCTGCCCTTTATGTCGGACGTGGTCCTCCGCAAGTTGATACTCGATGGTCCAGACCGAACAACTGTCCAATAACTTCCCGACCCCTGTCCAACTTGTGATTACCGTCTCTATCGGGTCTAAACACCCGAGTCACGCCCAACGGATCGCAACATGGGCCCTAAAATGTGCGCCGCGACTCTGACCAATGGCCTGGGGGCGCCACCCACCACGAGGGCCCGCCGGCGCACCCTGCCGGCGCCCCGCGTCGTGGCGGGACTCAAGCTTCGATGACCCCGAACTCCTGCGAGTAGATCGCGCCCGGCTGGCCTTCGGCCAGGGAGGCCGGGGCTTCGGGCGCCACGCCCATGCCCGTTTCGGTGTAGGCCGCGTTGAGGATGTTGGCCAGATGCTCCGGTGAGGCAAGCCAAGCCGCCACGATCGCCTTTGGCGTGGCCAAGTACAGGGTGCCCCAGGCGATGTTCTCGCCCAGCGTGTAGCCCGCGTCGCTGTTCGGTATGTAGCCGCTCGCTTCGATGCGCTGCAGAGGAGTCTCCCCGCTGGGGGACACGTGCGCGAAGTAGTCGTCTTCCACCATTTCCCGTGAGTGTCCTTCGGCGGTTCGGGTCAGCTCGGCGTTGACCTGCAGAGGCAGCTCTCCGTTGCGGGCCCTCTCCTGGTCGACCAGGCACAGGGTGGCCTGAGCGATCGCTTCCAGGTCGCCCGCTTCAGGCACCAGTTCAGTGTTTTCGCAAGTCGCTCCCAGCACCTTCGCGATCGTGGCCGCGCCCGAAGGCGCCGCGCTCACGGTCGTTTCTTTGGGCCGGCTGGCCTGGTGAGAGGAGGGCGGGTGAGAAGAAGGCCGGTGAGAAGAAGGCTCGAGGGGCTTGGCGTGGTGGCCGGCCGCGGACCGCGCCCCGCCCGTCTGCCCGCGGGAGCCGGCGGTCGAGTGCCCGCCGCCAGTGCACTTGCGCGCGCCTGCGGCGACACGCTTGGTGTGGTGCTTGCCGGTGCGGCTCTTGCCGGCTTTGCCCTTGCCGGCATGGCCCTTGCCGAGGAGGCGCCCGCCTTTGGCGGTGCAGGTGACATGTGCGTGCTTGCCGCGGTGACGGCTCGTCCGGTGCCCGAGTGCCACGGCCGGAATCGCGGCGCAGGCGATGCTCAGGATCGTCGTCAGAAGAATTGTGCGGACGAGCTTCATGCTTGGCCTATCGGCCGAGCAGCGGCCCTTTCTTAGAGGAAAGGCTTCGTTTGGCTGGATTGCACGGCCGCGCCCAAGCGGCCCTGCGGCTTTATGCTTGGCGCGATGGCGGAGAACTGCTCATGAGGTTCGCTTGGCTGATCGTGGCGGCAATCCTCATTGTGGGTTTGGGCGGCACCGTGGTGGCCGTGCACGGTCGCGAAGCGCCCACCCAGTTCGTCTCCGCCCAACAGTCCCTTGCGCCCGTAGGCTCCTCCCAGCTGGCGAGCCTCGTAGCGACCACGAGCGACCCTCGTCCCGGCTATAGCGGCCGGGCCAAGGCCGCCCATTGCGTTGCGGGTGGCTCCGGCGCTCTCGGCAACCCATGGACGTGCCTGGTGCGCTACCCCCGCCTCCCCCGAGTCCGCTACCGCGTCGTGGTCCACGCCGACCTCTCCATCTTCGGCTCGGGTCAGCCTTTGGGAGCGCCCTTGCGGGGTACCCTCACAATCAAAGGCTGCTGCGTGGCCTCGGGCGTGGCCGCTTAGCGTTCACGCGCCGCCCCGCCGGATGGCCGGGGCGGTCGTTAGCCGGGAGTCTCAGTCCAACTCTTTGCGCAGCTTGGCCAAGGCCCGGTAGATGCGGCCCTCGACGGCGCTCTCGCCCTCGCCGAGCACGCCCGCGACCTCGCGCAGCTTCAAATCGGCGCCGAAGCGCAGGGCCAAGGCCTCGCGCTCGTCCTCGTTGAGCGCCAGCAATGCCCGCTGCAGCTCGTCGCGCTGCTCCACCGCGCTCAACGC
>JBAURN010000274.1:0-8591 GCA_049581225.1 Solirubrobacteraceae bacterium | reverse complement strand
CGCTTGGAGGGCGCCGCGCGGCCGAGCGCCTGCTCGAGGCCCAAGCGCCCGGTCTCGATTCCCAGGCGCTCCTCGGAGCTCTCGAGCAGGCAGCTCGCGGCGAGGGTTGAGCGTGACGCGCGACCTGAGCATCATGTTCGGAGCGTTCGTGCTCGCAAGCGCCCTCGCGGGCGCCCTCGGCGCGGTCAATCTCGGCACCGCCCTTGCGTTTGGCCAGATCGGTTTCGCGATAGGCACCGTTTATGTGCTGCTCAAGCGCTGAGGACGGATCGTCAAGCACTGGCGCTCGATGACCGAGCCATATCTCCCTGCGTTTGGGGCGCCGACCACCGGCGCTGGAGAGGTGTGGCCGCCATAAGCTGTAGCTCGCGATGTTGATCTTGATCGGGTTCGCAATCCTCGCCGGTGCAGGCACCGCTCTGTCCCCGTGCGTGCTGCCGGTCCTGCCGGCGCTACTGGCTTCCGGCGGCGTCGGCGGCAAGCGCAGGCCACTCGGCGTGGTGATCGGATTGACCGTCACGTTCACGGTCACGATCGTGGGCATCGCCGACGTTGTCGATGGGGTGGGCCTGGGCTCGGACCCGTTGCGCGATGTGGCGGTGGCCGTCCTGATCGCCTCCGGCCTTGCCCTGATCGTGCCAGGCATGGCCGACCGTCTGGAGGCGAGGCTGTCGCGGATCGCGGCGTTCGGGGCAAGTGGAGCGTCCAACCGAGGCGACGGCTTCCGCTCGGGCCTGGTGGTGGGGGCGGCGCTCGGTTTCGTGTACACGCCCTGCGCCGGGCCCATCCTGGCGGCGGTCATCTCTGTGAGCGCGGCCAGTGGGCGCACAGTGGCGGTGGCAGTCGCCTATTCGCTCGGCAGCGCGACGGTGCTGTTCGCTCTGACGCTCGGCGGGCGCAAGCTGTTTGACCGGATACGCGCAGCAGGACGCGGGCTTGCACTGCAGCGCACGCTCGGCGCGATCATGTTGGCGACGGCCTTGGCGATCGTCGTGGGCGTGGATGTGCGCTTCGACCAGTATGTGGCCGAACACATACCGAACGTCAACATCACGGCCGGCCTGGAGAAGTCCAAAGCGGTGGAGAGCCGTCTTCCCGAACTGACGGGCCATGGCGCGAAGTTCGCGACCGGAGCAAAGACACCAACGGCGCCCCGCAACGCAAGCGACGCTGTCTTGCTGGCCGACGCCCACGGACTGAAGAACCTGGGTCCGGCCCCCGAATTCCAGGACACCGAGGACTGGTTCAATACGTCCGGGGATCGTCCACTCAGCCTGACCGGCTTGCGCGGACACGTGGTGCTTGTGGACTTCTGGACCTATACCTGCATCAACTGCATCAGGACCCTCCCCTACCTGAAGGCGTGGGACTCGACGTATCGCAAAGACGGTCTCACTGTCGTCGGCGTGGAGACACCCGAGTTCGCCTTCGAGAAGGAGGCATCCAACGTCAAGGACGCGATCGACCAGTTCGGCCTGCGCTACCCCGTGGTGCAGGACAACGAAATGGGCACGTGGAACGCGTACGCCAACGAGTACTGGCCGGCCGACTATTTGATCGACGCCAAGGGCGACGTGCGTTACGCCGCGGCGGGCGAGGGCGACTACGACCAGACCGAAACGGCGATTAGGGCCTTGCTCGCCGAAGCGGGCGCCTCGGTCGGGGGCAAGAGCCGCCCCACCGACGTGATCGTGCCCAGCGAAGTCGCCACCCCCGAGACTTATTTGGGGACCGCCCGGGCGCAGGGCTGGCGGGTGGCGCCCAAGGAAGGACTCCACGACTACGGCATGAGTGCGCCGGGCCAGCTGGGGCTCAACGAATTCGCTTACAGCGGCAGTTGGAACATCGCCGAACAGCCGGCGACCGCCGTGTCGAATGCGGGCGTCGACCTGCAGTTCGAGGCCAAGAACGTGTATCTGGTGCTCAGCTCCGCCGGCGAAGCCCCTCGCCGGGTGCAGGTCCTGCTCGATGGCAAGCCGATCTCCGCCAAGGACGCCGGCGCCGACGTGCATCAGAGCACCGTCACGGTCACCGGGCAGCATCTTTATTCGCTCGTGTCACTGCGCACGGATCAGGAACACCGGCTCAGCCTTCGCTTCGCGCCAGGCGTGACCGGTTACGCGTTCACGTTCGGATAGCGGACCGGTCCCCGAGTGGGCATACAATGATCCCTATGGAGGGAGGCCCCGCACCCGAGACCACCGCGCGAGCGTGGCTGCGCTGCTACCGCTGCTGGTCGCAGAACCTTGAGGTGCAGGTCCACTACGAGGGCATCCACAAGATCGACCCCGACACCGGCGAGCGCTCGGAAGTCGTGGATGAGCTGCAGGAGGCTGTCGTCCAATGCTTGGACTGCATGCACGATCAGCCCCACCTCGGCTTCTCGGGCGGGCGCGTGGAGCCGATCGAGGATCGGTGGGAACGGATGATCGCGGGCACCCCCTGGGTGGCGTCCTGCACGGTTACCGTGGAGGCCGACGACGTTGAGATCTGCTCCGGCCCGGAGGCCGGCGATGCACTCTCCTACGCCGCTTTCGGCGAGTATGGGGTCAGGGAGTTCTTCACTCACGTGCGCTTCCACAAGCACGAGGAGGACCAGATCGTGGTCCATCTGCTCGTCGAGCTGTATGCACGATCCCTGGAGGAGGCGACCGAGGTGCTCGAGTCTGCGGCCCGCGGCGCGCTGACGATCACCTCGCTGGCTGAGGAGTCCAGGCCACCTGCTTCCGCGGGTGAACCACACGAACACGATTAGCGGTCCACGCGGTGAGTGTGCTTGCGGCGAAGATCCTGCTGGCGCCTGCTTTCGTGATTGCGGCGTCGCTTGCGGCCAGGCGCTTTGGGGCGAGGATCGGGGGATTGGTGGGCGGATTGCCTGTCGTGGCGGGGCCGATCCTGCTCGTGTTCGCGCTCAGCCATGGACGTGAGTTTGCGGCCGAGGCAGCCGCGGGAACGCTGCTCGGGATCGTGTCGCTGCTGGCGTTTATCGTCGTTTACTCGCACCTCGCCGGAAGGGCGAGATGGGCTGTGAGCCTGGTCGTGGGTTGGGGCGCCTTCTTCGCGATGACGGGCGCGCTCAGTGCCGTCACGATGGGGCCTGACGCGGCCCTTGCGGTCGTGCTCGCCGCGATCGCGTTGACACTCCTCTTGCTGCCAAGGGCGCCAGGCGAGCGACTGAGTACGGCAAGCTTGCCGGCGTGGGATCTGCCGCTGCGGGGCCTCAGCGCATTGGCTCTGGTGCTCGCGCTGACCGCACTCGCGGGTCAGCTCGGCGCGAAATTGAGCGGCCTGTTGGCGCCGTTCCCTGTGATCGCAAGCGTGCTGGCGGTGTTCACGCACGCCCAGCACGGTGAGGAGGATCTGCTGCGCATCATGCGCGGCTTCGTCGTTGGCTTGGTCGCCTACGCGCTGTTCTGCTTTGCCTTGGCGGTGTCCCTGGAATCGCTGAGCATCGCCGCCAGCTTCTTGCTGGCGGCGAGCTGCGCATTGGCCACTCAAGCGGTGGCGCTGACCGTCACCTGGCGTCGCCGCGCGCTGGCGGCCGAGTCGCTCTAAGCCGACAGGCGCCGCTCGAGCGCCAACAGCTGCTGTTGCAGCTCACCGGGCAGGCGGTCGAACTTGCCGAGATGCTCGTGGAAGTGAGGCAGTTGAGCCTTCCATTCGGCGACATCCACTCGCAACAGCTCGGCGATGTCCTCATCGGAGACATCGACACCGCGGGTGTCCAGGCCGTCTGGTCCGACGGGCGGCATGTGGCCGATCGGCGTCTCCACGGCGGCGCCGTGGCCTGCGCAGCGCGCGAAGACCCAGGCCAGCACGCGCGAGTTCTCTCCGTAGCCGGGCCACAGGAATTTGCCTTCGGCATCCTTGCGGAACCAGTTGACGTAGAAGATCTTCGGCAGCTTGGCCGCGTCGGCTTCACGTCCGATCTTCAGCCAATGGGCGAAGTAGTCGGCCATGTTGTAGCCGCAGAAGGGCAGCATCGCGAACGGGTCGAAGCGCAGCTCGCCGACGGTGCCGGCGGCGGCGGCGGTCTTCTCAGAGCCCATCGTGGCGCCGAGGAAGACGCCGTGCTCCCAATCGAACGCCTCTGTCACCAGCGGCACCACGGTCGAGCGACGGCCTCCGAACAGGATCGCCGAGATCGGCACACCGGCCGTGTCCTCCCACTCGGCGGCGATCGCCGGGTCCTGGGCGGCTGCCACCGTGAAGCGCGCGTTGGGATGAGCTGCCGGCGTGTCGGCGTCGGGCGTCCAGTCTTTGCCGCGCCAATCGATCAGGTGGGCGGGGGCATCGTCGCTCAGCCCCTCCCACCACACGTCGCCGTCGTCGGTCAGCGCGCAGTTGGTGAAGATCGTGTTCGACTCGATCGTCTTGATCGCGTTCGGGTTGGTGTGCTCGCCTGTGCCTGGCGCCACGCCGAAGAAGCCGGCCTCGGGGTTGATCGCGTACAGACGACCATCCTCGCCGAACTTCATCCAGGCGATGTCGTCGCCGATCGTCTCGACCTCCCAGCCCTCCAGGGTGGGGATGAGCATCGCCAGATTCGTCTTGCCGCAGGCCGACGGGAACGCGGCCGCGATGTACTTGACGTCCTTCTCGGGCGAGGTGAGCTTGAGGATCAGCATGTGCTCTGCCATCCAGCCCTCGTCGCGTGCCATCACCGAGGCGATCCGCAGCGCGAAGCACTTCTTGCCGAGCAGCGCGTTGCCGCCATAACCGGAGCCGTAGGAGGTGATCTCGCGGGTGGCGGGGAAGTGAACGATGTACTTGTTCTCGGCATTGCAGGGCCACGACACGTCTTCGGCGCCGTCGACGAGAGGCATACCGACCGAGTGAAGACAGGGGATGTACTCGCCGTCCTCGCCGAGCGCCTCGAGCGCGCCGGCGCCCATGCGGGTCATGATCCGCATCGAGACGGCCACGTAGGGCGAGTCGGTCAGCTGCACGCCGATCTGGCTCTTGTCTGAGCCGATCGGACCCATCGAGAAGGGGACGACATACAGCGTGCGGCCCTGCATACAGCCGGCGAACAGCTCTTTGAGTGCTTCCTTCATCTCGTCCGGATCGCGCCAGTTGTTGGTCGGGCCCGCTTCCTCCTCGGTGGGGGAGCAAATGAACGTGCGGTCTTCAACGCGGGCGACGTCGCCGGGGTCGGAGAGGCCGAGATAGGAGTTTGGGCGCTTGGCGTCGGAGAGTCGCTGGAAGGTGCCCGCATCGACAAGCAGCTGGCAGAGGCGGTCGTACTCATCTGCCGACCCGTCACACCAGTAGATCGCGTCCGGCTCGGTGAGGGCGGCGATCTCCTCGACCCAAGTCAACAAGCGCTTGTGATTCGTATTGGGGGCGGCGGTGGCGGTGGTCTCCATGACGGGCGAGCGGCTCCTCAGTGTCGCGGGGGCGTGCGGGGTGTGCCCCCGCCGGATATGGCGTCAGGCAACGGAAAAACGCCCTTGAGGGGCGCGTACTTGCAAGCCTATCGCACCGCGGGGAGGCGGTCTACTCGATGCTCCCCTGCCCTTGCTCGGCGTCCCTCTCTGCTCTACTCGACGTTCCCCTCTGCCGCGCCGGCGGGGTGGGCGGGACTTGGATCACGACGCGGCACGAGGACCAAGCGCTTGAACTCGGCCACCAAGACCCCGTCCTGGTTGTAGACGCGCGTGTGCACCTTGACGGTTCCACGATCTGGCTTGGACTGAGACTCGCGCTTCTCCAAGACCTCGGACTCGCAGAACAGAGTGTCGCCGTGGAAGACCGGCGCCGGGTGCTTGAGCTCTTCGGTGGCGAGATTCGCGATCGCCTTGCCGGAGACGTCGGAGACAGACATGCCAAGCGCCAGCGAATAGACGAGCGGTCCCACCACGACATTTCGTTTCTGCTGCGATTTTGCGGCGTAGACGTCGTTCAGATGCAGCGGATGGTGATTCATCGTGATCAGGCAGAAGAGGTGATCGTCTGACTCGGTGACCGTCTTGGCGGGCCAATGCTTGTAGATGGCGCCGACCTCGAACTCCTCCAGGTAGCGGCCATAGGGGTGTGCGCCCGAAGCCTCGCGGGCGGCCTGCTCGGTCTCGACGGTGTGGGTATCGCTCATGGGTGGGGAGTGTCTCCTGTGGTGTGCGTGATGGGCGTTGAAGCGGTTGGAACTCTATTGTGGAGCCTCAGAGAGCGCCATCAGACCCAGGAGATAAGCCTTGCGCAACCCCAGAGCATTCGACAAGCCCCTCGCCATCGGCGCGCCCGAGCCGGCGCGCGAGATCCCCTTCAAGCCCTCACGGATGATCCACTTCCTCGACCTCTCGAACGAGAAAATGGTCGAAAAGGTGCCCGCCATCGCCCCGACGGTGGACATCCTGCTGGGCAACCTGGAGGACGCCGTGTCGGTGGACCGCAAGGAGGCCGCGCGCGCCGGGCTGATCAAGGTGGGCCGCGAGATGGACATGGGCGAGACCGCGCTTTGGACGCGTGTCAACTCGCTCGAGTCGCCGTGGGTGCTTGACGATCTGACCGAAATCGTGGGCGCGATCGGAGACAAGATCGAGGTCATCATGGTCCCCAAGGTCGAGGGCCCGTGGGACATCCACTACGTGGATCGCCTGCTGGCGCAGCTTGAGGCCAAGGCGGGCATCGAAAAGCCGATCCTTGTGCACGCGATCTTGGAGACCGCGCTCGGTGTGGCCAACCTCGAGGAGATAGCGACCGCCTCACCGCGGATTCAGGGGATGAGCTTCGGCCCGGCCGATCTGGCGGCTTCGAGACGCATGAAGACGACGCGTGTGGGCGGGGGACACCCCGGCTACCGCACGATCGCCGACCCCGATGCCGAGAACCCTGAGCTGCCCCGCCCCAGCTACCAGCAGGACCCCTGGCACTACTCGATCGCGCGCATGGTCGACGCCTGCACCGCCGTCGGCGCGCTCCCCTTCTATGGCCCTTACGGCGACATCAAGGATGAGCTCGGCTGCGAGACCCAATTCAGGGCGGCCTTCCTGCTCGGGTGCGTGGGCGCCTGGTCATTGCACCCCGTCCAGATTGGGATCGCCAAGAAGGTCTTCTCGCCGGATCCCGAGGAGGTCATCTTCGCCAAGAAGGTGATCGAGGCGATCCCCGACGGCCGCGGCGTGCACATGATCGACGGCAAGATGCAGGACGACGCCACCTGGAAGCAGTGCCAGGTGATGGTCAAACTGGCTGAGATGCTCGCGCGCAAGGACCCCGAGCTGGCCGAGGCTTATGGGTTCGTGCCTGCGGGGGCCTAGTCGCACGTTAGCGCCGGTCAAACGCCGTAGTCCAGTTGCCTTAAACGACGCGGCCCGCGAGAGCGGGGCCGAGCGCAGACGACTGATAACCGTCTGCCCATCGTATCAGCGCTACACCTTTCTGTAGCTCATTGTACGCACCTATCGAGGCGGCGCATAATGCCGTCCGCACAGGCCGTTACATGCTATTGTTAACCATATGACTAACAATGCCCTCCTGGACCGCGCCTTCGTTGCCTGCTCGCACCCGATAAGACGAGGCATCCTCGAACGCCTTGCCGGCGGTGAGATGACCGTGGGCGAGGCGACCGGCGATTTCGGCGTGTCCAAGCCCGCGATCAGCAAGCACCTGAAGCTGCTGGAGGAGGCCGGTGCGATTACACGCGTGATCGACGGGCGTACCCACCGCCTGCAATTGCGCGAGCAGCCGCTGGACGAGGCGTACGCGTGGATGACCAATCAGCGCGAGCTATGGGAGCGAAAGCTCGACACCGTCGATCAGTACCTGCGCGAGCAGAAGGAACGCCAAAAGCCCCAGCAGGGAGCACCACGGCAACAGAACAATCCAGCGAAGGAGTCGAAATGACCGAGATCACCAAGCCGAACGAGACGAGCCTACGCCTGCAGCGCACGTATGACGCCCCTGCCGAGGACGTGTTCGACGCGTGGACCAACCCCGAGGTGCTGCGCCGCTGGTGGAAGGCGAATCCCGCCTGGATCACACCCGTGGCCGAGGTCGATCTGCGCGTAGGCGGGCGCTATCGCATCTCGATGGAAGACCCAGAGAGCGGCAAAAAATACACAGCGGGAGGCGAGTACAGCGAGGTGAGCCGCCCCAATCGACTCGTGTATAGCTGGCAGTGGGAACAGGAAAATGGCGAACTCAGCCATTCCAGCACGGTGGCGGTCGACTTCCGCGGTGAGGGGGAGCAGACGACCGTAGTGCTCGAACACACCGGCCTCGAGTCCTTGGAATCGCGTGACTCACACGGACACGGCTGGGAAGGCGTGCTGGAGGCATTCCAAACGCATCTGAACAAGCGCGCCGCACAGACGTCCTGACAGACGCTCGCATCGCCACCCAGGAAATCCGGCGGGCGTTCCTGACCTGGCGGCGAGGACAAGGCTCAAACACAAACAAACAAAAGGAGCAAGAAAGATGGCGAACTACCTGCTGGCATACACAGGCGGCGGCATGGCGGCAACGGAGGCCGAGCGCGAACAGGCGATGGCGGCCTGGGGACAGTGGTTTGGCAAGCTCGGCTCGGCGGTCATCGCGCCCGGCAATCCGGTCGGCGCGTCCACGTCGGTCGGCGCCTCGGGCAGCAACGG
>JBAURN010000273.1:0-1555 GCA_049581225.1 Solirubrobacteraceae bacterium | reverse complement strand
CCTCGCGGGGACAGGCAGTCGCGTCGCGGCGGTCTGGCGGTATCGGACATGGACGTGCCGGAGTTCATCCCGAACCTCTGATGGGCTCTGAGCGCCGTCGACGCTCAGGCGACGCTCGTGTCACTCTGACTGCATGAAGCAGGCTGAGAAGGGGGTCGTGGCGGCAGGGCATCCGCTCACCGCCGAGGCTGGAGCGCGGGTGCTGCGCGAAGGCGGCAATGCCGTCGACGCGGCCGTCGGGGCGATGCTCACCTCGTTTGCGGCCGAGCCCCTGCTCACCGGCTTGGGCGCGGGCGGCTACATGATGGTGGCGGGTGGGGGAGAGCGGCCGACCCTGCTCGACTTCTTCGTGCAGGCCCCCACGCGCGCCGGCGACGGCAGCGCGGCCGAGTTGGAAGCGGTCGACGTGTCCTTCGGGGACGCCGTCCAAGTGTTCTACATCGGCCCGGCATCCTGTGGCGTGTACGGCGCACCCGCCGGGGTGTGCGAGGCGGCCAGGCGTTGGGGCACGATAGGGCTCCCCGAGCTGGCGGCGCCCGCCGCGAAGCTGGCTAGGGAAGGGGTCAGGATCAACGCGGGACAGGCCTACATAGTGGAGATCCTGGCTGACCTGTTGCGCTCCACGCCGGAGTGCGCCGCCCTGTGGGCGCCCGAGGGGAGGGTCCTGCGCGAGGGCGAGCTGCTGCTCAACCCCGAGCTGGGCGACGCGTTGTCGCGGCTCGGCGAGGAGGGCGCGCGCCCCTTCTACAGCGGCGACATAGCCGACAGGGTGTGCGCTTGGCTGGGAGAGCGGGGGGGATCGCTCGACAAGCGGGAGCTGTCCGGCTACGAGGCGATCGAGCGCGAGCCGCTGGAGATGCGCTATCGCGACCGCGAGGTCCTCACCAACCCCCCGCCCTCGGCGGGAGGCGCTTTGCTCGCCTATTCGCTCGGCCTGCTCGACGGGCAACCTTCGCCCCCAACGCTTCAGGCCGTGATCGGCGCGATGGAAGCGGCCCAGGCGGAGCGTACGGCCGAGTTCGTCCAAGGGCTGGGAGAGGAGGGGTTTGGGTCGTGCTTTCTCTCCTCACGACTCGGGTCGACGACCCATATCTCTGTGTTGGACTCGCGGGGGCGTGCGTGTTCTGTGACGTGCACCAACGGGGAGGGCTCCGGGGTGGTCGTGCCGGGCACCGGAATCCACCTGAACAACGTGATGGGCGAGGAGGACCTGAGCCCGCTCGGCTTCCACACACATCCCGCGGGGCGACGGATGCCGAGCATGATGGCGCCCTCGGTGGTCATGCGCGACGGCGAGGTCGAGCTGGTGCTTGGCAGCGCCGGCTCCAACAGAATCCGCTCGGCGCTGTTGCAGACGATCGTGGGCGTGGTCGATCGCGGCCTGAGCGCGCCTGAGGCCGTGCGGGCGCCGCGCGCGCACTTCGAGAACGGGATCGTCTACCACGAGCCCGGCCTCGAGCCCGCGACGGGCGCCGCCGGGGAGAAGCGCGAGGTGGTGCGCTTTCACGACCTCAACCTGTTCTTCGGAGGAGTCCAAGCGGTCGAGCGGCGCGGC
>JBAURN010000272.1:0-5967 GCA_049581225.1 Solirubrobacteraceae bacterium | reverse complement strand
AGCGAGCGCTTGCCGGCCTGGTTGCGAGCACCGACGAGGCCCAGACGGCCGCCCCAGCCGCCGAGCCGACCTCCAGCAGCTCTTCGGCGCCAACCCCCGCGGTCACGCCTGCCCCCAAACCCAATCCAGCTCCCGCCGCGCCGGGCAAAACCGGCGCTCCGTCTAACCCGGAAGGTCCACCTTCCGGGGAATCCAGCGGCTCCGGCTCGGAAAGCGGCGTCCAGGAAGGGTCCTCATCCAAGGGATCCTCCAAAGGCTCTGAACCGGCGCCTGGAACCCCGATCAAGCTCCCGCCTATCAAGCACGTGTGGCTGATCTCGCTCTCTGGCACGAGCTTGGTCGCCGCGACCGGGCAAGCACAGAGCGATCCATATCTGGCCAAGCAGCTCGTGCCCAAGGGAACACTGCTGAGCGACTACACGCTCACCGGGCCCAGCTCGCTCGCAAACGGGATCGCCGTGCTCTCCGGTCAAGGAGTGAACCTGGACACCGAACAGAACTGCCCCACCTACAGCGAACTGCGGCCGGCCTCGATCGGCGCGACCGGGCTTGCCGAGGGCGTCGGGTGCGTCTATCCCGCCGGCGTGCAGACCGTCGCCGACGAGCTCACGGCGGCGGGACTCACCTGGAAGGCATATGTGCAAAGCATGGAAGGCGGCCAGGAAGGCTCTCCCGCGGCCGGCAGCCTCGGCAGCGCGGCGACACCCGGAGCGACGAGCACCAACACGACGGTCCCCGCATCCGGCTCCACGCCCGCGGCGGGCACAAGCACAACGCCAACCGCCGCGCCTACCTCGCCCGCGGACCTCGCAAGCTGCCGACACCCCGAACTCGGGGCAGCCGACCCGGACCAGGCACCGTCCCCGGGAGCCTCCTACCTGACCTTCCGCAACCCGTTCGTGTATTTCCATTCCCTGCTGGACGGGGGCGCGTGCGCAAGCAACGACGTGGACTTCGCGCGCCTGCGGGGAGACCTGACCGCCCCCGCCAACACGGCGAATCTCAGCTGGATCGTGCCGTCCGCCTGCGATGACGGATCGAGTGCCCCGTGCTCTCCCGGCGCCCCGGCCGGGCTCGCGCCGGCCGACGACTTTCTTAAGGAAATCGTGCCCCAGATCGTCGCCACAGCCGCCTACCGCGAAGGCGGACTGATCGCGATCGTCCCCGACAGCGGCCCCGGACCGGCCGGCTCGGCGAATGTCAAGCCCGTAGGCACCCTGCTGCTCTCGCCCTTCGTGCACGCCGGCTCGCGCGTCACGGAAAGCCTCAACGACTTCTCGCTCCTGAAGAGCCTCTCCAGGCTGTTCGGAGTGCTCCCCTTGGGCCATGCCAACGACCCGGGCGTCGCATCGTTCGGCCCAACGGTCTACGGCAGCAGTGGCAAGGCGGCCAACGCCGCCTCCACGGCCAAGAAGGCGGCCCAGGCCGCACCAACAACACCACCAGGCGGCTGAACCGCCTTCATGACCTCAACAAGAAACGGAGATACCCGTTGCACACAAATCCACGCCACCCCCGCCAAGCAGCCGCATGGCTAGGAGCGATCCTCGGCTCGCTGCTCCTCTTCCTGGCGATCGCGGGCCCGGCGCTCGCGAGCTCGACCCCTACCCCCGTCTCGACCCCGACCTCAGCCTCGACTCCGATCGCGACTGGGACTCCGGCGCCAGCGACGGCGACCGAAGAAGGGTCCAAAGAAGGCAACGCCAACGGGCTCAACTGCATCGGCCACATATCCGCCGGTGAAGCCGAATTGGGCAACAGCGAACAACAGGTCAGGTACACGTTCTACTGCAACGGCCCGATCACGGGCTATTCGCTGGAGTCGAACATAGCCCTGAGCGGCTACGGGCCCCAGCCGATCGTGACCAATGACAAGCCCGAAGTCCTCTCAGACACGTTCTCCTGCGGCGGCGAACTTCCCGGGTGGGCCGACAACTGCGTCGGCTCGACCAAGCTGGGCTGGGAGAACATCACCGGCCAGTTCTCGATCGGCGCTCCAATCTGCGCCGAGCCGCGCGTGGACCCGTTGCTCACGGTCACCGACATCTACCTCGAAAAGGGAGTGCCCACGCAGGCGATCTCGGGTCCGTTCGATCTGGGTCGCCCGCTGCACTGCCCCAAGTCAAAGACCTACCCCGGCGGCACACGTCTGGAACCCGCGGCCATCAAGCCACTGGCCAAGGCCACCAAACACAAGAAAAGCAAACACAAGAAAGCCAAAAAGCAATAGACCGGAGGGTTAGCCTGCATGTGTGCAGGCTCCCCTCAACAGGGCGACGCTCACTTTGGGCGTCGCCCTGTCGCTTCTTGCCCTAACAAGCTGCGGCTCGGGTGCGCCCGCCGACGGCGCGTCTGGCTCACCGATCGCGCTCGCGTCACCCCAGTGCGCGAGCACGGTCGCCAGGGCGCTCGGGGTGATCGCAAAACACGTCTACCACGAGCTCGGCGGCGGGCGCATCGCGCGGCCGGCGGTCGAACGAGTAGCCGCCTCCAGTGCCCTCGTCGCCGCCGCCGAAGCCCACAATTCCGCCGCGGCCCGGGCAGCGATCGTGCCGCTGCTGCGCAATCAGCTGGTGCGTGTGCGGGTCATCGTCGCCGGACACACCCTGCTCGACTACGGCACCGCCAATGCGGTGGCTCCGCTGAGCGCACCCCTGAAGAACGCCGTGGGACGCACGATCGGCGAGGTGATCGGCTCAGAGCAAGGAGTCCTCGGCTACTCCGACACGGTGCACACGATTTCCGGCGCCCAGGTTTTCGTGCGAAGCGGCGCCCGCGCCCTGGGCGGCTCCTCAAACGCCGATCCCACCTCGGTTCCCGCCACGGGCGAGACGAGTTGGAACGGCACGCGGTACTCCGTCTACTCGTTCGCGGGCATCGGCTTTCCCAAGACGCCCCTTCGCACGTACGTGCTCGCACCCGTTCCACCCCGCTCCGCCTGCGCCGCCAACCCCGCCGAAACGGCGGCCGACGCGATCGGCGGGGCGGCCGAAAGGATCTACCGCGACGAGCAGTCTGGCGCCGAGACTCGGGCCGTGGTTCGCGATTTCGAAAGCTCGCGCGCCTTCCAAGAAGCGGTCGCCGGCGATGACCGCCGCGCCACCGAAGCGGCGATCGTGGCGTTCTTCAAATCGACCTTGCACGTAGTGCGAGTCCGAGCCACCTTGGGCGAACGGTTGGTCGCCGACGTGGGCGGCCCGCACGTCCTGGCCCCCATCCGCGGCGACGTTCGCAACTCAAGGGGACGCGTCGTGGGCCATTTCCTGCTGTCGGTCCAGGATGACCTCGGCTATGTGATCCTCACTCATCGCTTCACCGGCCTACAGACCTTCCTGAGCCAGGACGGCGTGCCACTCACTCTCAGCCAGGGAACGCTCGGCGACACCGGGTCCACGCCGGCCGGCCTGCCGGCTCGCGGCGAAGTGACCTATAAGGGTCTTGCCTACCACACCTACTCGTTCACGGCCGAAGCCTTTCCCAAGGGACCGCTACAGGTCCAGCTGCTGATCCCGCCGGTCCCGAACGCGTAACTCGAGAAACCGCCCGGACACCGACCCGCACGCCCAACCCCTCCCCAAAATGGCTCTACTCGCGAGAGCCGCAGGGAAGCTCACAACATGCTGGTGGTCATACGCTCGATCTCCGCGATCGAGGTCTGACCGGAGCGTACCTTGGCGATCCCGTCCTCGCGCATCCTGCGCATTCCTTGCCCGACCGCGGTGGCCGCGATTTCGTCGACCGAGCCGCGGGCCAATACGAGCGAGCGGATCTCCTCGCTGACCGACATCACCTCGTAGATGCCCATCCGTCCGCGATAGCCGGTGGCGGCGCAGCGCGTGCATCCGACCGGCTCGAACGCCTCGGACTCATAGAGCCCATACTCGGCCAGGAGCGACTCGGGCGCTTTGCTGGGCTGCTTGCAGTGAGCGCACAGGACCCTCACCAAGCGCTGGGCCACCAGACAATCAATCGCCGAGGAGATCAAGAACGGCTCGATGCCCATGTCGATCAAGCGCCCGAGCGCGCTGGGGGCATCGCGCGTGTGCAAGGTCGAGAGCACCAGGTGGCCGGTGAGCGCAGCCTCGATCGCGATGTGGGCCGTTTCGCGATCCCTGATCTCACCGACCATGATCACGTCCGGGTCGGCCCGCAGCATCGCCCGCAGGCCCCCGGCGAAGGTCATGCCGGCCTTGGGCGCCACCTGCATCTGCTTGACGCCGGCGATCCGTGACTCGACGGGATCCTCGATCGTGAGGATCGAGCGGCTGCCGTCGTTGACCGCGCCAAGCGCCGCATACAGGGTCGTCGACTTGCCGCTGCCGGTCGGTCCCGTCACGAGCACCGCCCCGTTGGGCCTGGCGATCGCGTAGGCGAAGCGGTCCTGCTCGGTGCGCTGCATCCCCAGGGACTCAAGGCCGCGCACGGCCACTCCCTTGTCGAGGATCCTCAAGTAGGCGCCCTCGCCATAGACCAGCGGCAGGGTCGTCGAGCGCACGTCCACCCGGCGACCGCTCACGGTCAACGCGAAGCGCCCGTCTTGGGGCACGCGCCGCTCAGAGATGTCCATCTCGGACATGATCTTCACCCTGGAGATCACGCTGTTGGCCATCGAGCGCTTGAGCGTGGCCGTCTGGGAGAGAACTCCGTCGATGCGCAGCAAAACTTTCATATCGCCCTCGCCGGGGTCGATGTGGATGTCCGATGCGCCCTGCTCGATCGCCTCGGCGATCAGCGAGTGCACGAGCTTGATCACCGGCGCGTCCTTGTCGGCGTCGTCCATGTGCAGCTCGGCCTCGGCCTGTGTGTCCTCCTCCTCGACGATCTCTTCGACGGACTGCTCCACCCTGGAGAGACGCATGATCAGGATGTTCAGGTCCTCGATGGAAGCGCTCGCGGAGCGGACCCTGCGTCCGGTCAACATCGCGATGTCGTCGATGCTCAAAACGTTCGTCGGGTCGGCCATCGCCAGCAACAGCGTGCCGTCTTCCAGGAAGCCGACCGGCACCGCCTGATAGCGCCTGATCGCCTCCATGTCGATCAGGTTGACCGCGCCCATGTCCAGCTCGTAGACGGACAGGTCGATGTAGTCCAGTCCGAAGCGTTCGGCCACGACCCTGGCGAGCTGGTCGTGGCGCAGGACTCCCTGCTCGACCAAGACCTGCCCGGTTGGCTTGCCCTGAGCGCGCGCGATCTCGACCGCGTCCTCGACCTTCTCGCGCGTGGCGAATCCCAGCTCGACGACCACATCTCCGATCAGCCTGACCGGACGCCCATCGCCGACCTGGTGGGCCAGCGTGACCGCGGGTCCCGCTCCGCCGCCGGCGCCTACCGGCTCGGGCAAGCGCTCAGCGGGTCGCAACAGCGACAGCTCGCTGACCTGGGCACGGGTTTCGGGTTGGTCCCCCACGCTTTCGTCATCGGCATTGACGGGAACGGACTTGATCGGTCTTTGCGTCCGACAAACGGGTGGGCGACACGCGCAAATCGGACGAGCCTCAGCGGGTGCTCCCAAGCCCCCGCTCAAAAGCGCCCTTGACGCCCGCGTCGAGGGAATTGAGGCGCGCCAGAGCAAGCGCCTCGGGCGAGGCGAAGCGCTGAGCGGAGGCGCTCCCCTCACCGACCCCATGGTGGGTCAGCACGCAGTGCTCCAAAGCCACCCTCCGCTCAGCGCCGAGCGTGGGCGGAGCGTGGGCGGCGATCAGCCGCAGCCCCAGCTCGACGTGGCCCAGCATGAGGCCCTCTTCGGTGCGCGTGACCTCCGCGCCATAGGCGTACTCGCGGGTCTTGCCCAGGTCGTGCACCAGCGCCGCGCACAGCAACAAGTCGCGGTCCAGGCGGAGGTGCACGGCGCAGAGCTCCAGCGCCATCTGGGCCACCGCCACGGAGTGCTCGAGCAGACCTCCCAGGAAGGCGTGGTGCGAAGACGAGCCGCGTCCCCGCCCGGCGCTCGGCTCGGGCAGCGAGCAG
>JBAURN010000271.1:0-17675 GCA_049581225.1 Solirubrobacteraceae bacterium | reverse complement strand
CCGGCGACCCACCCGTCCCACCGCGGCCTCGCGAGAGCGGCGTCTCAGTGCCAAGCGCCAGGCGGCCCAACGCAAGCGAGAGCGGCGGCCGCCAGAGGAGTAGGTGCCCTGGCGCGTGAAAACTACGGATGGGGGATGCGGCACTCACGCGATGGCGCCAAGCCTCGTCCGCGTCAGGCTGTGCGCTAGTTTCTCAGTGCACAACACGCGCTCTGCGCTCCCGGCCGTGGCCGGGGAAGGCTTCTTTCCCTCGACCGATAAGGACGGTCCCGATGGTTCTTGCCGCAAGCTATCCGTTTCTCGAAGTGTTCTGGACGATGCTGGTCTTCTTTGCGTTCGTCGTATGGATCTGGATCCTGTTCGTGGTCCTCGCCGACATCTTCCGCCGTCACGACACCTCCGGCTTTGCCAAGGTCCTGTGGATCATCTTCATCATCATCCTGCCCTACCTCGGCGTCTTCATCTACCTGATCGCCGAGCAGCGAGGCATGGCCGAACGGGCCCAAAAGCAACAGAAGGAGGCTCAGTCCCACTTCGAAGATTACGTTCAGTCGGTTGCGCCCAAGTCCGACCCGGCCGAGCAGATCAACAAGGCCAAGGCCCTGCTCGACAGCGGCTCGATCACCCAAGAGGAGTTCGAGCGCCTCAAGCAGAGCGCCCTCTCGAACGCCTGATCGTCGATCGACTCGGCGACTTGCCGGATGCGGGCACCCATTGCCCCATCCGGCAAGCTTGCCCAACGCCGGCCTCAGCCGATCGAAGTAATCGCGCCGAGCGGCTCCGCTGAAGGCAGGGTCGCCGCGCCGGAGCTCAGCTCGCCCACACCCATCGCCTCGACCTCGCCGCGCAGCCGCCTGTAAGGCCACACCACGTTGCAATAGGCGATCACCCTTCGTCTGTCCTCCTCCGAGCAATCCACGATCTCGGCGCCGATGCGCCACTCATCCGCCGAGGCCCTGCAAGAGCGCACCTCGATCTCCAAGCGGACCGGCGCGGCTTGCCCCGAGGGCCCCGGAAGCTGCACGTTCAAACTCGCTCGGGCGCCCACCGGCAGAGGCCGTGAAAGCTCGAAACCCAAGCCGCCGGTCGTGATGTCGCACATACGTCCCACCAGCGACGGTTCCGCCTCCTCGCCCACCCCCTCCTCGAGCACGATCGCGGCCGCGGCCGTCAGCTCCGTTCGGTACTCCCCCCGCAACTGCCTGCGCTTGGCCACGAACGCCAAAGTACGACTCACCCGCCGCCACTCGACAAAACCCAACAGCGGCACAAACCAAGCCGCAAACCCACTCATCGCCGGCAGCACGGGTGCCCCCGCATCGGTAGCCACTCGCAACAAGACCCCCGCGCCGAGCAGAATCCCGAGAGCCAACAGAACACGGAACTGGCGCACCGCTTCCCAACCACCACGATCGATCCCCTCCTTGGGAGTCACCTTGAACTTGGCACGTCCGGGGCGCACCACACAGCGCAAGGCTTTGGTGAATATCTCCGCGGTGCACAGTTCGTAGTGGGTGGCCTCGCCGCTGCCCTGCTGGCCCCTGCAGAGGGCCGAACCCGCCAGTACCATCAGCACCGTCGCCGGAGCCCACAGCACCGCCAGCGCCAGCGGTGAGATCAACAAGGGAAGCGCCCCCGTCAACAGCACGACCGCCAATATCGACAGCATCAACAGCCGCATCGGGCCGGCCAGATAGGAGGCCAAGCTGGCCAGGTAGCTCAGCCTCTGTCGAGCGCTCAGCCCGTTGTTGCGCAGCGGACTCTCCGGTGTCGTGAACACCGTCAAGTTGCCCCTCGCCCAACGATCGCGCTGAAGCAGGTAGGCGGCCAAGTCGTGCGGGGCCTTGCCCTGCGCGATGATCCGCTCGTCATAGTGGGTCTTCCAGCCGCGCCGGTGCAGCTTGATCGTCGTGTGAAAGTCCTCCGCGATCGTCTCCGTCGCCACGCCGTCGACCGACAGCAGCGCCGAGCGCCTGATCAAAGCGCCCGAACCGCACCAGAACGAGCTGTTGTGGCGATCCTTGCCGACGCAGATCGCCGAAAAGAAAACCGACTGCTCGTGACGCCCCACGTCGTAGTGCTGGATTGAATCGTGGTTGGAGAAGTCGTGCGGCGTCTGCACCAGCGCCACCTCCGGGTCCTCGAAGTAGCCCATCAGAGTGTCCAGCGCATCCGGAAGAGGCACGTGATCGGCGTCCAACACAAGCACCAGCTCCCCCTCCGTGAGCGGCAGCGCATGATTGATGTTGCCCGCCTTCGCGTGCTCTTTGTCAGGGCGAGTCATGTACTTCGCGCCCCACTTCTCGGCCAGCGCCGCGACCTCCGGGCGAGCCCCGTCGTCCAGCAGCCACGTCATGTGCGGGTAGCGGATCGACCCGCACCCCGACAGCGTCGCCTCCAGCACCGATGCCGGCTCGTCATAAGTGCACACATACACGTCCACCGCGCGGCCGTCTTTGCCGGCCGGACGAGCTCCCGGAGTCACGTCCCAGGTCAGCCAAGCCAGCGTCGCCAAGTTCCAAAGCCCATACAGCTCGGCCACTAGCAGCCCCACCCACAAAGCCGGATTGGAATCCCTCCAGCTCCAGCCCGCCCGCCAAGCCAGATAGGCAGCCGACCAGCAGATCGTCACCGTCGCAAGCGCCCTCAACGACTTCGGATGGCGCTCCCACCAAGCCCCCCAACCCCGCACTACGCCAGCCCCACTGCTCGCCCGAGTCGTGACCTTCGGGGTCCGGGGCAGGCCCAACAGCGCCCAGCCCACCACTTTCCGGATGCGCACCGCCCCGCGGCGGAGAGGATGTCCGTCGTCAGCTCGCATGTCCTGCTCATCGGCCCTTCCCGAGCCCCAGTTGAGCCCCGAAACTCGCGATAACCACCGATTTGCGAGCCTTACGTCATGTATCACGTAGAGCTGCGCCAGTTCCCCCACAACTTCTGCCACTTCAACCTCACCTCTCAAGCGCTCCGCGAGACCGTCCTGGACGCCTGGGCGCGTGGCCAGTGGGTCGAAGTCGGGGAACGCCGCTGGAACCCTCTCCAGGCCACCCTCACAGTGATCGAGGGCCCCCAGCTGTCCGTCAGCGAACTCTCGATGGGCCGCGGATGGCGCAACGCCTCACGTCAAGGCACCAACGTGACCGCCGATCTCCTTGCCGACGCCCGGCAGCGCCTCGGACTCGCCGACAGTGTCCCCGCAGACGCGGCAGGCGCCCTCAGTGGCCCCCCGCCGGGTATCGCCCGCTCGGCCTGGTCGGCGTTGACGGGGCCTTCCTCGCCGCGCGCCTCCGGGCCGGCGCCCGCCGGGACCGAGGGGAAGCAAACCAGTGCGACCCCATCCGGGACAGGCGACCAACCGGCAGCCGACGAGGCCCTCGTCCGACAGCTGCTCCCCCTCCTGGGACCTCACCCGGGGCCCCTCTTGCGAGCATGGCTACTGGCTTTGGAGCAACATCCCGACAGCACCCCCAGCCAGTGCCTCGCCTTGGCCGAAGACTTCGTGTGCCGCTGACACGTCGCTACACTGCCGCTACCGCTTGGTGGGCGTAGCTCAGTTGGTAGAGCTCCGGGTTGTGGTCTCGGCGGTCGCGGGTTCGAATCCCGTCGCTCACCCTCTCAGTCCCACCACGCCCTTCGCGATCAGGTACATGCCCGCGCCCACGCACGCGAGCATCCCCATACGGCGACCGTTCTGGATGAACCACGCGTTGATCTGTTCCAGCGTCCTCCCCGCACGCTCGGGCACGATCACGAGCAGCAACATCGGCACCTCGATCATCCAAAGCATGACCGCCAGCGCCACGGCCAAGACTGCCAACTGGCTGCCGGTGGAGAGCTGGGCGTCGGCGATCGTCTTGACCGCCCCCACATAGATCGGCGATGGCAGCGCATACAACGTCAAGCCGAGCACGAATGCCAACCGACGGCTCTGCAGGCGCCGCTCCAGCTTCGACTCGCCGCTCCGCTCCGATCGAGGCGCCCGTGGACGGTTCAGGCGAACCGCAACCCCCAATAGCAGCACCCCCAAAGCAAGGTCGACCGCCGCGCTGGGTGTGTAATGAAGGCCGGTAGCGCCCGCATCCTTCAACACGAACAAGACCAGCACCCCCATCGCGTAAGTCACGAGCATGGCCGCCGCAACAAAGGCCAACACGCGCGAGCGCACCTGTGAGCCCCGACCCAGAGCAATCACCGCAGCCACCGCCGGAGGATAGATCGAGGCGGCGAACGCCAGAGCAATGGTTTGAGGTGGCATCTCAGTGGCCGATCCCCGGGCCCGCCCAGCGCAAGCCATTCAGATCGAGGCTCGGCACAGACTATGGGTGGCGGGGGATACAGAGGTCAGAGACATTTTGCCGGACCAGAAAGCCCGTAGTTGTGCACTTTGTGCGCTGCCCCGAGCACCTCGACTTGCAAGCGGGCGCGCGAATCGTCAGATTCGCGGGTTGACCTGAGCGGGCAATCGGCGGTGCGACTGCATAGGAAGGTTTGGTGGTCATTCGGAAGCGAGTAGGAGACACGGCTCGACTTGAGCGGTCGAACACGTGAACCTCTGTAGAGCGCGCGACCGGGGGCACGGGCTGCCCCAAGGTCAGCGTGTGCCGCGGGCTCTACACCCATCGGCAGCGGAAATCTTGTCAACGTAGAACAGCACCGACCAGGCAGGGAAACATGGCTTCCATCAATCAGACGCGCTCCACAGGGCCAGCGTTGCACGCCGGGCACGAAGCTGTGCCGCGCGGTCATGTCACCGAGATACAGCGCGCACGTATGCTCAGCGCGGCGGTCGATGCGATCGAGGAAAACGGGTATGCGCGGCTCACGGTCGCGCAGGTGATCGGCCGCGCGAAAGTCTCGCGCAAGACGTTCTATGACCTCTTCGTCGATCGCGAGGACTGTTTCTTGGCCGTCTTCGAACGCACGCTCGAGCAGATCCGCGTCAGAGTAGTAGAGGCATACGACCAGGAGACCACCTGGCGTGAGAAGGTCCGAGCCGGCTTGGCTTCGCTCTTGGTGTTCATCGACGAGGAGCCGGAGCTTGCACGCCTGTGCGTCGTAGATGCTCTTGGCGGCGGTGCGCGCGTGCTGGAGGAGCGCGCCCGCATCCTCGAGCACTTGCGCCACGTCATCGACCAGGGTCGCACCGCGGCCACCGTCAAGAGCGAGCCGCCCAGCGTCACGGCCGAAGGAGTGATCGGCGCCGTGTTCGCGGTGATCCACACACGTCTGCTCGAACGTTCCCCCAAGCCTTACATCGGGCTGCACGGCTCCCTCATGAGCATGATCGTGCTCCCCTATCTCGGAGTGCGAGCCGCAAGCAGAGAACTCTCGCGTCCCGCGCCCGACGTGCGCCGGCGCGGCAAGAGCGAGGCCGGCGTCGGCCAAGACCCCATGGCTGGGCTCGAGATGCGCCTCACCTACCGCACCGTGCGCGTGCTCACCGCGATCAGGGAGCATCCGGGAGCCAGCAACCGTGAAGTTGCCGACGGAGCCGGCATCTCCGACCAAGGCCAGATCTCCAAGCTGCTTTCGCGCTTGGAGCGTCTGGACTTGATCGAAAATATAGACCGGGCCCAATCCAAGGGTGCCCCCAACGAATGGTGCCTGACCGAGCGAGGCGAGCGAGTGGAGCGAGCCACCCGGCCCATGTGAGCGCGCACCGCTAGGCTGGTTTCCACAAAAGCTCTGGAAGTGGGGTCGCCGGTGCTGGTGTGGGGGTGGAACAGGCGTCGTAGAGTCGACGAGGCGAGGGATCTCCTAGCCGCGGCCGGAGGCGCTTTCGATCGATCGTTGGACCCCCTTCAAACGATGCGCGCGATCGCCGAGGTCGCCGTCCCGCGCCTCGCGCCGATGTGCGTCATCGACCTGCTCCGTGAGGACGCCTCGGCTCTGGACACCGTCACAGTCTCCGAGCGCCCTGACCTGACAGAGTCTTTCGAGCGGCTGCGCGCCGCTCATCCCCTCGATCTCACCGGCGATAGTGCGGCCGGTCGCGCGATCCGTTCGCGGGAGGTGGTCATTTCTGACATGAGCGAAGCCAACGTGTTCGGCTCGGGCGCGTCCGAAGTGAGCGACTTCGTTGCGCAAAGCCGTTACCGCTCGCTCGTCGCGATCCCCCTGATCGCTCGCGGACGCGTCCTTGGCGCGCTCAGCTTCCTCTATCCACGATCGGCCCGCACGCACGACCCCGAGCACACGGTGCTCATGCGCGACTTCGCCAACCGCGCCGCCATTGCCCTCTACAACGCCAACATGTACGTGGCGCGCACCCACCTGGCGCGTACGCTTCAACGAAGCCTGCTCCCCGAGACCCTGCCCGTCCTGGAGCACCTGGCGCTTGCCTCCGCCTACCACCCGGTCGGCGAGGGCAACGAGGTCGGCGGCGATTTCTACGACGTGTTCACCACCCCCTTGGGCTGCTGGCTGGCGGTCGGCGACGTGTGTGGCAAGGGTCCCGAGGCGGCAGCCGTCACGGCCCTGGTACGTCACAGCATCAGGGCTTTTGCCTTCGTGCGCGCAAGCCCCGCTCAGGTATTGGGAGCCGTCAACGAGGTTATGCTCGGGCACGCCCTCTCCCAGCGTTTCGCGACTGTCGTCCTGGCTCGGCTAGACCTGTCCTCCAACCCCGTCAAGGCCGTCGTCGCGGGCGCCGGACATCCACCTCCGATCCTGTTGGGATCTGGTGGCGCCTCCGAGTGCCCAGCCACCCCGGGAACGATGCTCGGGGTTCGTCCGGGCTCGAATGTGAGCGACCTCGCCTTCGAACTGCAGCCCGGTTCAACGCTGGTGCTCTACACAGACGGTCTGCTCGACGCGGGCGCACCCAGGCGAGAACTGACGCCCCTCGAGTTGTGCCAAATACTGGCAGCCCACACCGAAGCCGCCCCCCAAGCTGTCGTCCAGCAGCTCGAGCGCCTCGCATTGTCGAGCGGCGCCGGTCGCTTGCGCGACGACATAGCAATCGTGGCCGCCCGCGTCGTCGGCTAAGCGTTCCCGGCAAATGCGCGTCCCGTAGCGCGTTCGCCGTCGGATGAGCGGGAGTGGACCCCTGCGCGATCTCCCCACACATCCCCACCGCGATCCTCACCGTCGCACAGGCCGTGGTCTGCGTGTGCGCATCGTGCGCGTCGGTCATCGGCGCTCTTCGCCTCCGCGCGCGACGTGCAAGGCGCTACCGACGCCTACGCGTCGTCCCCTACCGAGGCGACGACCCCTCGGCCGCGGCCATAGTGAGCATGTACGAAGCGCTTCACAAGCGGCTTCTCCGTCGCTGGTGGCGTCGTCTGCTCGCCGGACAGCCCTCAGTGAGCCTCGAGCTCCATTACGACCGCGAGGCCTGGCTGTCGCTCACCTGTCCCGCGGGCGCGGAGCCCCTCGTCGAGGCCGCCCTGCGCGTCGCTTATCCAAACTGCCGCCTGACCACAGCACCATGCACGCCCGGCATACCGCCATATGTGCTTCGGCTCAAGAAGCGCAGCCCGTTCATCAAGCGCTCCAAGTGGGTGGATCGCTTCGAGCACGAGCGCGCACCCACAGCCAACAGTTTGATCACGGCAATCGCAGCCTGCCGTGCGCCCGCGTTCGTCCAGCTGGCTCTGACGCCCACGCCGGCTCTGTTCGAGGGCCATTCCAAGCGCTCCTACAAGCGCCACGAGCACCACCTCTCGCGCGCCCGCAAGCTGCGCTTCCCACCCCTTGACCCTTCCAAGGTCGAGACCGAGGAGCTGATTGGCGGCTTGAACATCCAACATCGCCCGCTGTTCTTCGCCGACATCCGAGTGGTCGGCCCAACCAGAGCCATATGTGAGCTGATCGCCTCCGAGCTGCGTGCCTGCACCGCCGAGAATCGCCTGGTCGAGCGCGGGACCGGCTTGCGCCACGGCCGGCTCGGCCTGTACACCGGACGTATCCAGCGTGGGGAGGGCAACCCCTTCCCCTCTCCACGCAAGGGCGTATTGGCCTCGACCGAGCTGGCGAGCCTGTGGCACCTGCCATCGCCCGGCTACACCACCGTCCCGCTCGCGCGCGACCCCCTCCCTCAGGCGCCCGCCTCACCCGCGATCCTCCGTCCATGCGAGGGTTCCGGCAGCCTGCGCGATGCGCTCGGACCGGTCTCGATCCATCCGCAGATGCGCCGCCAAAACACGGCGGTCCCCGGCACCGTCGAGCAAGGCAAGTCCAGTTATCTGGTCGCCACCGTGGCCGAGGACCTCTTGCGTGAGCGCTGCGCCGTGATCGTGTTCGACCCCAAGGGCGACGCCGCCGAGGCAGCCGTCAGTCTGGTGCCCCGCGAGCGCACCTGCACCTTGCTCGATTTCGCCCATCCAACGTGTGGCTTCAACCCGCTCGACGTACGCGCCCCGGCCGACACGATCGCCGACTACGTCGTGGCTTCGCTCAAGCAGCTCTTCAGCGAGGGCGACATCAAGGCAAGCTCCGATCGCTACCTGCGTAATGCGATCATCGCGGTGCTCGCCTATGACCGATCGAGCACCTTGTGGGACGCCGCGCGTCTTCTGTCCGTCGGCGAGGAGGGTTACGCCTATCGCGCCCGCGTAGCCGGCAGCCTGCGCTCCCAGCCCGAGTTCAAGGAGATTTCCGAGTTTTTCACCGGCGAGCTGGCGGTTCAGCTGGCTGACGCGCGTGGCACGACCACGGCCAAGCTCGACGCGCCCGTCAACAAGCTGGCGCGACTGCTCAACTCGCCCTCAATCAAGCGCGTCCTGCTCAACGATTCCCTCAGGGTGGACTTTGAGCAGGTGATCTCCGATGCCCACGTCTTGGTCGTCAAGGGCGCTCTCGGCGCAATGGGCGCGGGCAACACCAGCGTGCTCATGCAGTTGCTCGTGGGGATGCTCGACGCCTCCTTGGCCCGTCGCCAAGACGGACTCCCACCAGCCGAGCGCACAGCCGTGGCCTTGAAGATCGACGAGGCGCCACTGGTAGTCAATCGGGGCTTCGCCGAGACCTTGGCGCTCAAGCGCTCGGCGGGCCTGGAGACCGTCGCGTGCTGGCAGACCGACTCCCAGTGGATCGATCGTGACGTACGAGCTCAACTCGACGCCCTATTTGCCCATCGCGTCTACTTCGCCACTGCCTCCGTCGAGGACGCGCGCAAGGCCGCCAGCCTGATGATGGCCGAGTTCTCAGACACGGTCCGTCCCGGGATCCGCAATCTGTCCGATCTCGGCCGACCCGACGTGCGTCTGCACCTGCCCCGACACAGCGCACTCGCCAGCTGGGTGACGCCGGAGGGACGTCAGGCGCCTTTTGTCGCTCACACACTGCCTCTCCCTTTCGATGAGCAGCGCCTCGCCTTTCACGCCGCCAGACAGACCGAGCGCGGCGGACGCTTCCTCGATGACCTATCCCAGCCGCACTGGCTCAGGGAAGGGAAACCCGAGAAGTCCGTCTCGTCCAACCAGGGGTGGGAAGCCGCAGGTCTGGCACGACCTGGTGCGTCGGCGGAGCCTGGGGAGGCTGTCAAGTCTGGCGAGGCTGTCGAGCTGCGGGAGGCTGCCCAATGCGGGGAGCTTGCCTCCGGGCGGCCGGCCAAGGCCGGGACGGCTGGCGGGTCCAAGCAGTCTGCGGAGCCGGACGCTGCGGGTGCCGAGCCGACGACCGAGAGCTACAGCGAGCTGGTGGATCTGGATGCCGCCCACAGCCTCCGCTGGGCAAAGCCGGCCACTGCCCTGCTCGCGATCGAACCCGAGCCTCTGGATATCGAGATCCTCACGCTGATCGTCGCAATGAGGCACGTCCTGAGCAGCCAGATCCACCGTCGCTTCAATCCCTCGCGTGCCGCTACCACCACCCAGCGGCGGCTCAAGCGCCTGGCCGACGCGGGCCTGGTCGCGCGCTTTCAGTTTCACCGGCGCGATGGGGGAGGAGTGCCCATGTGTTATATCGTCACGCCCGCCGGCCTGCAGCTGGTGCGCGAGCAAGACGCCTCGCACGGGCGCGACAGCGTCGACCCAACCGGCCTCGACGAATACGAGCAAGCCTCGCCAAGCGACGAGCGCCTACTTCGCCAGGCACGTCGCGATGTCCACGTGCTCGCCTGGATCCTCGCTTTGGAGCGTACCCTTCCAAACCGTCTCTCAGGACTGCGGGGTCCCGACGAATCGGCGGTAACGCCGCCGTCGCGCTCCCATCACGGTGAGCGAACAATGCTCTCCCTGACAGAGCTCTCGCTACCAGGAGGGAGAACCCCGCACGACTTCCTGCGAACCTTGGATTCAGGCGCCCGTGTCGAGGTCGAGCGCTTCCAAACCATCCGCCCCGACGCCACGCTTCGCGTCGGTGACGGTCACGAGTTGCTCGTGGAGCTCGACGACCGCCTCCCCGAAGGCTCCTCAGCCGCGAAGCTGGAGCGCTACGACCATTTCCTGTCCGGCTGGTCGGTCCATCTCCCGCGCTACACCCGGCCGGGCGCCAAGCCCCCGACGGTGGTGTTCGTGTGTCGCGACGGCGCTCGCGCGCGCGAGTGCGCCCGCCGCGCCGATCGCGTCCTGACCGCGTGTCGCGCTTACCCCGGAGAGTATCCCGCCGACTGGGACTATCCCGGTAGAGGACTCGTCCTTTATGTGGCCGAGCGAGATCTCCACCACGGCTCGCTTTCGGCTTGGGGTCTGCCGGCGTTGCCCCCCGAGGTGCGTGTCGCCGGAGCAGGTGGCGATCCCCGCGCGCGAGATCCCGCGATCGAGCGGCGGGAGCTCAGCCTCACATTCGGATGATCAATAGAGACTCGGTCATCTGACCGATGCCCCGAACGTTGGAAACAAGTTGTGATTACTTCGCCGCTACTCTTGACAGCCCTATCGGTCTCACAAAACAATGCTCGCGGACCCCAAAAGGTCCGTGAGCCTCGGCCTCTCTGACCAAGTACGGGCGCCGTCGGCTACTGGGTCAACCACCCCTGGAGGGCCGGCTGGCGAGGTCACAAGATCGGTGAAAGCCTCCCGGCTTGTCCGTCGCCCAGTCGGTCCTCGCACTTTGGATCCCGGTCCGTCCTGTTCCTCGCGGCTTATCGTGCCTTACCGTAACGTCCCCGAGTCAGGAACAAAAGGACAGAACTTTCCTGACTGGTTTGACAACACCGCGGGCATTGCCGATGATCGTGTGGTCGTCAGCGCGCAGGCGGCATGGCCCGGCCCGGGATGTCTTGCGGACTAACGTCCCTGTGGCCGGCCAGCCCTCACGGAGGGTCGGCTGGGGCGCGACCGCACGAGCCGGAGGAGGCCTCCCGGCCCGGGTCGCCGACCCAGTCGGCCCTCGTGTGGGCAGCTCCGATTTACGTGTTTCAATTGCCCGTGTGAAGTTATTGGTCACTTCCAGGGGCGGGCTTGACAGGGTTCCCTCGCTGTGCAACTATCCCGTTCGATCCGAGATCCGGAACGACTTCGGATCGGCATGTAGTTTGGTCAAATGGAATCCTCCATATGGCCTGTCGAATTTGCACCAAAGGTGGAGGAGCTAAGACTTCCCAGGAACCGAATGGGCGGACAAGGGAAGAGGGTTCGGATCGTGGTTACCCCCCGCCGCGAGGCCGAGCGAGCTGCGACGTGGCGCTTGTTTGCCTTGCGTCGGAGCACTGGGCCCGTGCGGCGTGCGTGGTATGACCTGACGCTACGCGCGCCGTGCGGAGCCCCCTACGAAGCTTCACGCGTTGCGGGGCCTTACTCGATACCGACAAGCAGGACTGCCGGCGGCACTTCGAGCTTCCATGCCAGCTTCAAGACTGTGCGCAGGTTCGGTTCGCGCCCGCCGTTCTCATACACGCTGATCGCGGCCCGGTCGACTTCGGCGTCGAGCGCCAAGCGCTCCTGTGAAATTTGGGCGCGCCCGCGCGCCCACTTCAGGTTGGCCCCGAATTGAGCCGCTCTACCATTCTCGCCGCCCCGCGGGCGCGGGCCACGGGTCGTGTGTCGCTTCGGCCCGACCCCATCCACCAGCGTCGTCGGCCGCGTCCCCAGCGCGACGCACAAGCGCAGCAGCGTGGGCATGTCCGGCGCCCGCTCGCCGCACTCCAATCGGCTGATCGCCGCTCGGTCGAGAGGGGTTGCGCGCGAGAGCTGAACCTGCGTCAAACTCGCATCCAAACGCGCTTGGCGCAGATTCTCTCCGAACGCACGGATCTGCTCGACGATCTCCTGTCGGTCTGTCTTAGACACAGCGTCATCATTCACGGCTGATTACAAAAGAGCCACGGAACAAACACCACAATCTGCTCGCCGCTCTGCCGGCCTTCGACTCGTCTTCACCCGCAGGACTTGTCCGTTGCCAAAGCCCGCGAAGGCCTCAGCGCACGTCCGCGCCGACAAATGGCCGCAGCGTGATTTCCTCGGCGAACGCCGCCAAGCTGAGCAGTTCACGAGTGCGCTCGTGTGCCACATATACAAAGCAAAGCTCCAACAACGCGCTCGCCGTGGCCTCTGTAGCTACGCCGGCGGGCCGGTCTCCGTTCAGGTTGCGTTCCAGTCCCGGCTCGAGCAAGCCCGTGTATGACCTCATCCCATCGTGCGCGACCGCCGCGGACTTCGCACTCGCCGTCAAAGCGTCGATCAAGGCCAAGTGGGCGTAAGCCGGCTCGGATGCCAAAAAGGCGAGCAGCGCTTCGATGCCGGCGCGGACCGCGGCCGGCCACTCTTCCTGGGATTCATAGGCCCGCTCGACGATCGCCAACACCTTACGATGTCCCAACTCGTAGGCGACTAGGAAGGCGTCCTCCTTGCCCGAGAAGTGCTCATAGAACGCCTGCACCGACACCGCCGCCTCCTGCACGATCTCTGGGATCGTGCAGGTTCCGTATCCCTTGGCCGACGCCAGGTTCGCCAGTGCATCGAGTATCCGCTCGCGCTGGTTGTGCACGACGAAGCTGCGCGACACATTGCCTTCACCACGAGGCAGCCCTCGGCGCTCGATTGCTCGTGAGCTCAGTGACAGACTCCCCGGCGCCCTGCCGCTCACCGGGGGCTCATCGACCTGTTGCTCTACCTTCGCAGGCCACGAGCCGGAGTCCGACCTGTAGGAGGCGGCCCACGCCGCCACCTCGGGGGCCAGCGCCAAGAACTCGCCCCGTCGCGGACGACGCACCCCCTCACCGCGCCGCGCGCGTGCATAGAGGATCCGCAGGATCGCGCCCACGATTGCTCGTGCCGCCAGCTCGCCGGTTTCGGAGTTCTCGCCTAGCGACTTGCACAGCGGCTGTGCGAGCCGCGCCAGCGTTCTCTCGCGGCGCTCGATCCCAACCGGTCCCGTGGCCGTCAACTCGACCGCGATAACCCTCAGGGCAGGAGGGCTCTTGAGCGTCAACTCGAACAGCGCCCCCACATAAGCGTCGATCGCCTCGCGCCAGTCCACGCCGCTTTCGTGGGCGCTTGCCACCTTCTCCACCCAATCCTCGACGATCTCGTCGCTCATCGCAAAGAAGCAGGCCTGCTTGTCCTCGAAGTGTTCGTAGAACGTCTTGCGAGAGGCCACCGCCTTGGCGATCACGTCCGCCACGACGGTCGTCGCGTAGCCCTGCTCGCCAACGCTGGCAAGCATCGCCTCGAGCATTCTGGCGCGAGGGTCTGGTGGCTTCCGCGCACCCTTACCCCCCTTGCGGGGCCGTGCTCGGCGTGGCTGCGCGGGCTCCGCTGTGCGTCGATCGGTCTTGTCCACTAATCGACATTGTGACTACCGGCCGCGATTCATGCGAACTGCTCACTCTTGCGTCTAGCTCTTGTCAGGTTCCCACCGAATCTTCTTGGCGGCGGACCGCTCGTTGATCTGCCCCGCCGAGGCTGCAGGCGCGTCTAAGCGCCACGCAGTCGCCGTCTCCGCCATCCAGAACTTCGCGCAGTTGCCTGAGACCCACAGACCGGCCCGACTGCAGCCTCGATACACGGTTTTCCGCGTATCGATGGGCTTTCGCGGTGCGCAGGTGCCCTAACCATCCCGGTGTCTGCATGGCTGGGTCGCCGCCGCCTGGCCGCTCTGCTCCCGCGTGGCTAAGCTGCAAGCCCCCTTTTTCTCCCCTTCCAGCGCAGTTCGGTCCTGTATTTCGGCAACGATTCGTCTCCGCGAAAGTCAGAGACATCCGCCGCCTCGAGTTTTGCCGCAGTCCCTCGGCTTCGTTCGGTCGCCCCACCGCATCCTCGCCGGTAGCGAATCTCGGCCAACTTCGATTGTCGAGCCCACCGTTCGCCCGGCTTTCCGAGACCCCTTAAGGGGCCTCGGACTCGCCACCAAGTCCATCTCGGCGCTTTCCCGCCGGCTTGACGAGGCTGGTTCGTCGGCCTACAAGGCGCTCCACTCATCACCCGGCCGCGCGCCCCGCCCGCTGGCCCCGACCGCCAGGAGTCCCCATGTCCAGATCCGCTTCCACGTCCGCGCCGCCCCGGCCCAACGCCAAGATGCGACGCGGCTCCCACAACCGCTCCCTTTCCGACGCCCGCGCTCCACGCCGAACGGCCGTCGCCACCGCCAAGCCGTTGGCGAGCTATTTCGACGCGGACGGTCGCCACCGCGAGTTGCTCGCGCTTCCAGGCCGTGGCGGCAGCGTGCTGGTCCTCGACCGCGACGCCACCACGCTCGGCGACCGCCGACTCCTGGCTCATCTGGCACCCGACGAGCCGCCCGAGAACGCCGCGCTCGTTTGCGGTCTCTATCTCGAGGATGACGCCGGGCGTTGGTGCCGTCGGGTCGAGCCGAGCGACCTGGAGCGCACTCCCTTCGCATCCCCCGAGCAATGTGCCAAATCGGATCCGGCGCCCGATGTGCAACTTCAAGCCCGCGGCTTCGTCTATCGCCTCGGACCGATTCCCGGCGAGGGCATAAGTGCCCAGCTGCGCTGGAGCAGAGGGGCGGGTCACGGCCCCGGTCGCGACTGGGAGCAAGTCAAGCTTCGCGACGTCGTCGGCGCGCTCGAAAGCTACGAACCCGTACGCGCTCTCACCGAGCAGACTCTCGCCCTCCATCGCGAGGATCGAATGGTGCTCTCGACGCGTCTCCGCGACGAATTCGAGCGGCTCTGCACGAGCCCGATCGTGCTCAATCGGCGCCTTCGCGAGGCGGTGCTGGATGCGCTCGACAGGCGTGGCATGACGATGAGTGAGATTGCCCTTCGCTGCGGTGTTCTCAAGCGCGATCGCAACGGCAACGCGAGTGGTGAGACCAGCTGGCTTGCGCGCCGAGTGGGCCTCATGCCCGAAGGCGGCGCCGCAGCTCCCACACCCTGGATCCACAGTGACGTGCTGGCAGCGATCGCGCGTCGCGGCCTCGGTCTCAGCCCGCGTGAGGTCGAACTCCAGTGAGCGAACCGTCTGCGGGCACCATGTCACCGCCCGGATCCTTTTGCCCAGAGCAAGTCACAATCCTGTGTGTCGAGGCCGATACCGCCCTCGCAAGCGAGCGTGTCAAGCAACTGCGCGCCGACGGTTACCTCGCGCTTCACGCCCACTCGGCCGAGCACGCCCGGGTGCTCGCTCGCGCCGGTCCCCCACAAGCGGTCCTGCTCGGATACCTGGACGGACCCCGCGCGATACTCGACCTGCTCGAGGAGATCCGCGCGCCCGCCCCTGCACCGGCCGAAGCGACATGGGAAGAGAATCTGCCCCTGATCGTTCTTCATCCCGGGGCCACCCAACTGGACCTCTTGCGCGCCTTCGAGGCCGGCGCCGATGACTTCATCTCCACCGAACACCATCCTTACCTGGAGCTGCGCGCCCGTTTGAAGGCCCTCCTGCGACGTGCTCACCGGCCTCGGCCCACACGCATTCGCGTCGGGCCTGTGCGCGTCGACACCAGTGCTCGCACGGTCCATGTCGCCGCCACGCCGGTCAAGCTCGGCCGTATCGAGTACGAGCTGCTCGTGCACCTCGCGCGTGACCCCACCGCCGTCTGTGAGAAGCACGAATTGCTGCACGCGATCTGGCCTCAGCGCAACCCCTCCGGCACTCGCAACGTCGACAGCCACGCAAGCCGGCTGCGCCGCAAGCTCCACGCGGCGGGCGCCCCCGGATTCATAGTCAACGTCTGGGGCGTCGGCTACCGCCTGCTCTGATCGTCTTCGGGGGCCCTCTGTCCACCTTGCACCACAGCGGCGAGCCACTCGGCTCGCCGCTTTCTCGTAACCCAACGGCCGGTCTCATCCGGTTCAGAAAGGAGCGGCTCATGCCGTCGTCGACGCCTCCCCACACCACCGAAACGCCCCCCAATCCATGGGCCCCCCTGGCAGACCTGCTCGGCTGGCTGGCCTCAACCACCGTTCACCTCGCAATCGGCCTGCTGGCCGGGGCGATTCTCGCGCGGGTCATGCGGCGCCGTCACCTGCGCTGGACCTGGGCCGGCGCCTCCGTGGCGCCTCTCATACTCGTCCAATCCCAGCTTCCCGGTTGGGCGCTCGCACTCGACGCGGCTGCGGTCTGTGCCGCGTTGCGTGGACGCCGATGGCACCGCGAAGACCTGCTCGCCGGCGGGGACCTCGCCGATATCGCCGCTGCCCGTCGGGGTCCTCTCGCGACCTTGCGAACCCTGGCCGGCGTCTGCAAAGAACGCCTGGCGTCACATTCGCCGACCCCTGTGCGTGCAGAGCGCATCGAGGTCGGTCGCACGGAGAATTACAAGCACGTCTCCATCCCCTTCGGAGCTCGCGAGGGCGGCAAGCACAGCTTGATCGTCGGCGCGACCGGCTCCGGCAAGACCGTCACCGAGACCTGGATCGCCACACGAGCCATAGAAGCGGGCCTCGCGGCCGTAGTGGTCGACCCCAAGGGCGACGCTCGCATGCGTGATCAGCTCGTCCTCGCGGCCGAACGCGCCGGTCGCCGCTTCCTGGAATGGACGCCGCGCGGACCCTCTGTCTACAACCCCTTGGCTCAAGGCGCCGCCAGTGGCGTGGCCGACAAGGCCCTGGCCGGCGAGCTCTTCACCGAGCCCCACTATCAGCGCCAAGCTCAGCGCTACCTCGGCCACGCCGTGCGAACGCTTCGCGGTGCGGGTGAGCCGGTCAGCCTGCGGGCAATCGTCGATTCGCTCGATCCCACCAGGCTCGAAGCGCTCTGCGCCGTGGCGCCCGAGCAACAAGCCGGCGATACACGCCACTATCTGGAGTCACTGACCACGAAAGCGCGTGGCGACTTGGGCGGTGTGCGCGACCGGCTCGCCATCATGGTCGAGTCCGACGTCGGGCCATGGCTGGAGCCCGCCACTCCCGGCGCGTCCGTGTTTGATCTGCTGGAGGCCATTCAAGAGCGGGCCGTCGTCTACTTCTCGCTGGAGGTGGACGCCTGGCGACTCCTCGCCCAAATGCTAGGTATCGCAATCGTCCAGGATCTCCAAGCCACGATGGCGGCGCTCCAGGCCGAGCCCGTCCCCGCGGTCGTGGTGATCGACGAGTTCGCCTCGATTGCCGCCGAGCAGATCGTGCACCTGTTCGGTCGTGCCCGATCGGCTGGGATCAATCTGGTGCTGGGCACTCAAGAGCTCTCCGACCTGCGAGTAGAAGGTCGTCGCGAACTGCTCGAGCAGGTGCTCGGCAACCTCTCCTGTCTCGTGGCCCACCGTCAGGTGGTGCCCGAGTCGGCGCAGCTCATAGCGAGCCTCGCCGGCAGTCGCGGCGTGTGGCGCACCTCGCGCTCGGACACGGGTCGATGGACGCGCGCTCGCGCCACCAAGCCACGGCTCTCCGC
>JBAURN010000270.1:0-4939 GCA_049581225.1 Solirubrobacteraceae bacterium | reverse complement strand
GCCCTCGTCACCGGCACCGGCGGAGCCGGAGGCTCTGTCGCGTCGCGCCGCACGCGCCGGCTTGGCCGCGGCAGGCACCTCTGTCTCGCAGTAGGGACAGATCGTCCAGGCGCGATCGAGCGGCCGCGAGCAGTTGGTGCAACGCTCCTTGAGCTTGCGCAAGCAGCTCGGACAGCGAACGAAATCGCGCTCGATGCGATAGTCGCAGTGCGGGCACAGACCGTGGTCGAGCTCGTGCAGCCTTGCTTCGGCCGCCTGCAAGTCCAGTTCGCGCTCGCGCACGTCCTCCAAGTACTCCGGCGGGCGCAAGATCATGTACACAATCGTCCCCACGAAGGGGAACAACGAGGCCAGCGTCGCGCAGCCGACCAGCATCGGATCGGCGATCCGCCGACGGGCGTCGGCGTAGGTCCAGTAGATGAGAGACAGATACAGGACGACGGCAAACAGGATCAACAGGTCGATGACCAGGCTGAGGCCGCTGCTTTCGATTCCGAAGTAGGCGATTGGGGGCATCGCAGAGTCCCTTTAGGAGATCGCGCCGAGGCGGTCACGCACACCAGCACGCAAGCCTGTGCGAATTGATACTAGAGCTAGCATTTAGGCGGCCGAGTTTAGAGCGTGGTGCGGCAGTAGGTTCCAAGTATCACAGGAACAGCCGCCCGAACCCGTAACCGGCGGCGAAGAACACGAGGATCACAAGCGCCACGATCAGAGCGACAGCCCCGATCATCGTCAGCACGGATGGACCCTCGTCGTTCACGACGCTCCTCCGGCTGCGGCCGAGCCGCTCCGCGGCGAGCCCTCTCCGGGTAGCTCGACTGAGGCGCTCAGACCCAGCTCACGCGCCTGAGCGAGCAGGTCTCCGACCAGATACACCGAACCGGTCGCGAGCACGGCGGCTCCCCCCTCGCGTGTACGCGCCCAATCCTGTGCCACGGCCAGCGCACGCACCGGCGCGAGCTCGCAAACCGCTTGCTCGAAACCAAGTTGACGGGCCAGCGAGAGCAGGGTCGCGGGCGGCAGCGCGCGTTGACTCGGTGGAGCGGTGAACCAGGCGCGCTCGCACAGGGGCAGCAGCTTGGCGAGCATCGCGGCGGCATCCTTGTCCTCGAGCACCCCCAACACCAGCGCCAGCTTCCTGCCTCCAATCAGCTCGGGCAAGGACTCTGCCAGGGCGGCGGTGGCGGCGGGGTTGTGGGCGCCGTCGAGCACGGTCAAAGGGTCGCGCGCCACCACCTGCATACGACCGGGAACCGAGGTCGCGGAAGCGGCGGCGCGCACCGCCTGCTCGCTCAACGGGATTTCGGCCTCGTTCAGATATGACTGCGCTGCCAGACGCGCGAGCGCGAAGTTCGCACGCTGGAAGGAGCCGCGCGCGCCAAGTGCCGGCCCCTGCTCGGGGGCGTCCTCGGCGATCGCGATGTGTGCGCCGCGCTCCTCGGCGAGCTTGCGCGCCAAGTCCAGCACCTCAGGCTGCAGCCGCGCGCCCAGCACGAGCGTGGAGCCGGGGCTGAGCACGGCAAGCTTCTCGGTTGCTATGTCGGCGACGGTCGGGCCCAGCCAGCGGGTGTGCTCGAGGCCGATGTTGGTGAGCACCGCAACCGTGGAGTCGATCACGTTGGTGGCGTCGTAGCGCCCTCCCAGCCCGGCCTCGACGACGACGACCTGCGCTTCGCGACGCGCCAGCTCCCACAGGGCAGCGGCGGTCAGCAGCTCGAACTGGGTCACGTGGTCGTCCTCGGCGAGGGTGCGGTTGACCCGCTCGGCCGCCCACGCCGCGCGCGCGATCGCGGCGGCGAAGGCGTGCGTCTCGATGTCGCGCTCCTCGATCTGCACGCGCTCGGCGTAGGAGACGAGGTGGGGCGAGAGATAGCTGCCGGTGCGCAGCCCGTGACGCTGAAGGATCGCGGCGATCATGCGCGTGGTCGAGCTCTTGCCGTTGGTGCCCACCACGTGAATCGTCTGAAAGCTGCGCTCGGGCGAGCCGAGCACGGTCATCATGCGATGCATCCGGTCAAGGCCGAAGCGCATGCCAAACAGCTCCAGCGAGCGCAGATGACGCTCGGCGCGCTCGGGACTCCAAGCCCGGCTCACAGCGACTCCAGCTCCCCGCGCAGGCGCTCCAAGCGCTCACGCTCCCCGGCCACCACTCTCTCGGGCGCCTTCTCCACGAAGTCGGGCTTGGCCAGCTTGGCCTGCACGCGCTCGATCTCCCCCGTCAGCTTCTCGCGCGCGGCAGCCCGGCGCCGCTCGGCCGCCTGCAAATCGAGACCCTCCGCAGAGAGCACCTCGACGGTGCCGCCGGGAATCGGAATCGAGGCGATCGACTCCGCGTGGGGGTCGGCTGACGCCTCCGAGACGGCGCCGTCGCTGTGAGCCGCTTGCGGTCCAGCCATGGCGTTCGCAAAGCTGAGCCGCGCCGTGCGCTCCACCAACGCCCCCACTTCCTCATAACCGTCGGCATTCAGCCGCGCCAGGATCGTGGCGCCCGCGCGCGCTCCGACCGAGTCGCGCCACCCGCGTATCGCGACGGTCGCCTCGATTGCCCGCTCCAGCTCAACCTCGGCTTGCAGGTCGGTGAACGACTCATCTCCGTGTGGATAGACAGAGGCGACCAGCATCTCCCCGGAGCCGTCGAGGTAGCCCCACAGCTCCTCTGTCACGAATGGGATGATCGGATGCGCCAACGCCACCGTCTGGCGCAACACGTAAAGCAAGGTCGCGGCGAGCGCTTCGCGTCCCTCCGACTCGTCATCCTCCGGCGCACCGGGGTCGAAGTCGGTCAGTCGATGCTTGACCAGCTCCAGGTACCAGTCGCACAGCTCTCCATACACGAAGTCATACAGCCCAAGCGCGGCGTGTGAGAAATCGTAGTCTTCGATTCGCGAGCCCGTGTCGGCCTCCACGCAGGCCAGGCGAGAAAGGATCCAGCGGTCCTCGACGCTGCGCGGCAATGGCTCTGGCTCCAGCTCGGCCAGTGCCTCGGGGCCGATGCTCGCATGGATGCGCAGCAGCGCGAAACGGGCCGCGTTGAACAGCTTGTTGGCGAGCGCCTGGCCCTGCTGGACCTTCTCGGCCGAGTAGCGCACGTCCTGGGTGGAGGACATTGCCAGCAGGCCGAAGCGCACCGCGTCGGCCCCGTGGCGCTCGATCTCCTCCAAGGGGTCGATTCCGGTGCCCAGCGACTTTGACATGCGCCGTCCGTCCGGGGCTTGGATGACCGAGTGGATGTAGACGTCGGAGAAGGGCACTTGGCCGGTCAACTCCAAGCCCATCATGATCATCCTCGCAACCCACAGGAATAGGATGTCCCTGGCCGTAGAGAGCACGTTGGTCGGGTAGAAGGCCCTCAACTCCGGCGTGTCTTCGGGCCAGCCAAGCGTCGCAAAGGGCCACAGCGCCGAGGAGAACCAGGTGTCGAGCACGTCCTCCTCTTGGCGCACCTGCCCGCCACAGGCCTCACAGGCCTCCGGCGCGGAGCGGGCGACCATGACGTGGGCGCACGTCTCGCAGTAATAGACGGGCAGGCGATGTCCCCACCACAGCTGGCGCGAGATGCACCAGGGACGGATGTTCTCCATCCAGTCCAGGTAAACGCGCCGGTGGTTCTCGGGCACGATCCGCACGCGACCGTCGCGCACCGCGGCGATCGCCGGCTCGGCCAGGTGCTCCATATTCATGAACCACTGCAGCGATATCAGCGGCTCGATCCGCTCGCCCGAGCGGTGCGAGTAGGGGACCTCGTGCTCGTAGTCCTCTCGGGCGACGATCCTGCCTTCGTGCTCCAGAGCGGCGACGACCGCGGCCCGCGCCTCCATCACGCTGAGGCCCGCGAAGCGCTCGCCTGCCTCGCTCCTCATGCGACCGTCCTCGCCGATCACCGAGACCTGCTCGAGCTGATGGCGCACGCCGATCTCAAAATCATTGGGGTCGTGCGCCGGCGTCACCTTCAGCTGGCCGGTGCCGAAGTCCATCTTCACGTAGTCGTCGGCGACGATCGGCAGGTGGCGCCCGACCAAGGGCAGGATCGCCGAGCGTCCGACCAGCTCGCGATAGCGCTCGTCCTCGGGGTGCACCGCGACCGCGGTGTCGCCGAGCATCGTCTCGGGGCGAACGGTTGCGATCGTGACCGAGCCGCCGCCCTCCAGGTCATAGCGAATCGAGTAGAGCGTGTCGGTCTCGCGGCGCTCCTCCACCTCCAGGTCAGAGATCGCCGAGCGGCTGCCGGGATCCCAATTGACGATGTAGCGGTCGCGGTAGATCCAGCCCTTCGCGTACAGGCGCACGAACACCTCGACCACCGCGCGCGCGTAATCGTCGTCCAGCGTGAAGCGCTCTTCGGAGTAGTCGCAGGAGGCGCCGAGACGCTTGAACTGCTCGACGATCGTGTGGCCATAGTGCTCGCGCCATTGCCACACCCGCTTGACGAACTCCTTGCGACCGAGCTCCTGGCGCGAGAGACCTTCGGCTCGCAGCGCCTTCTCGACCTGGGCTTGCGTGGCGATCCCGGCGTGGTCGGTGCCGAGGATCCACTTCGTTTGCGCGGGCGGAGACTGGGTGCGGGCCTTCATGCGGTGGTAGCGCACCAACGTGTCCTGGACCGAACCGTTGAGCGCGTGGCCCATGTGCAGGGAGCCGGTCACGTTCGGCGGGGGGATCGCGATCGAGTAGTTCTCGGCGGCCTCGCCCTCGGCTTGGGGGTGAAAGAGCCCCGAGCTCAGCCAGCGCTCGGTGATCCGCGGCTCGATCTCCGCGGGCTCGAAGCGGGTGCGCTGCTCCAGCTCTCCGATGCGCTCACTCATGGGAGCGTGAGTGTACGCGGGGAGGTTGCTACTGCGCCAGGCCGCCGAAGAACGCGAACCGGCGCGCCGGCGCGTTGACGGCCACCCACGCCTCCCACGCCGCGCCCTCGACATCCAGGCTCGAACCCTGGGGC
>JBAURN010000269.1:0-1614 GCA_049581225.1 Solirubrobacteraceae bacterium | reverse complement strand
CGCTCATCGAGTTCGCCGGCATCAACCGCAGGACCGCCGTGGCATACGAGCGGCTGCTCACGAACCTGTTCGTCGTGGACGCGCTGCCAGCGTGGAGCTCGAATCGACTGAAGCGCCTCTCCAAGGCCCGCAAGCGCCACCTGGTCGATCCGGCGCTGATCGCGTCGATCCTCCAGTTGGACGCGGGCGCGGTGCTTCGCGACGGCGATCTGCTGGGCCGGATACTGGAGAGCTTCGTCGTGGCCCAAATCAGATCGGAGTTGCCCCTCTGCGCGTCGCGACCCCGTCTCTACCACCTGCGAGAGGAACACGGACGCCACGAGGTGGACCTCCTGGCGGAGCTCGGAGCCGGAAAGCTGGTGGCCTTCGAGGTGAAGGCGGGAGCGGCCGACCTCCACGCAGTGCGACACCTCACGTGGATGCGGGAGCGGCTGGGAGAGAGGTTCGCCCGCGGCGTGGTGCTCCACACCGGACCACGTGCGTATGAGCTGGACGATCGAATCATCGCGCTACCGATCTGCGCGTTGTGGGGCTAACGTAACGCGGGCACCCCCGCGGCCCGCGCTGAATGAGCGCGGCATCTATCTCGGCCGCCGCTCGACCAAGGTACACGTCGCCCCCTACCGGCGCTCCAATGGGCGAATTGGCGGCCACCTCCCGGGCTGGCCCAGCGCCAAGGTCGCCCTCGTCGAGCACCGCGGCGCCAAAAGCGGGATCCTGCGCACCTCGCCGCTGATGTACCACGCCGACGGCGACACGATCGCGGCAGCGGCATCGAAGGCAGGCCAGCCCACCAACCCTGCCTGGTTTCACAACCTGATGGCCAATCCGGACACGACCGTACAGATCGGCAGCGAGGTGCGCCCTGTGCGCGCCCGGCTCGCCACAGAGGAGGAGCGCGACCGTCTCTGGCCCAAGCTCCTCGCCTTTTACCCCGGTTACGCGGCCTTTCGCGAGCGCGCCAAGCCGCGGATCATTCCGATTGCGCTGTTGGAGCCGCGCCCCGCCTCATGAAGCTCAACCGGCCGGGGCTAGCGAGCCTGATGGCTACCGTCGCGGCTCGTACTGCATCGCGACTGCCCCGGAGTCGAACTCCAGCCGGCTCACGAGCTTCAAGTCGACATGCTTTGATAGCCCCGCGAACAGCGTCGGCCCGTGACCTGCGAGCCTGGGCGCCACCACGAACTCGTACTCATCGATCAATCCCAGCTCCGCCAACGCCAGTGGGAGCTTCATACCTCCCACCAACAGTCCGTTGCCCGACTCCCGCTTGAGTTGCCGGACGGCCTCGCCCAGATCCCCGCGCACGAGTTCCGCGTTCCAATCGACCTGCTCCAGGGCACTCGACACGACGTACTTCTTTGCCGCATTGATCGTCTCGGCGAAGGGCTCCATCCAATCGGGTCGCGCTCCCGCGGGCGCCGGCGCCCGCCACGCTGCCTCCATCATTTCGTAAGTCACCCGGCCAAAGAGAAGCGCATCGGCCTGGCTGAGGTTCTCGGCCGCGTGAGCATGCAGGTCAACGTCTGCGGGGATCGTGCGATGATCGCAGCACCCGTCCAATGTGACGTTGATGGAGTACCGAAGGGGTCGCATTTCGCAAGAGTACTGCCG
>JBAURN010000268.1:0-1868 GCA_049581225.1 Solirubrobacteraceae bacterium | reverse complement strand
GGAGAACGCGATGGCCGCCGCGGCCGTGTGTCTGGCGCGGGGTGTCGACCCTGACGCCATCAGAGCGGGTCTGCGCAGCTTTCCCGGTGTGCCTCATCGCCTGGAGGAGGTGGCGTTCAGAGATGGGGTGTCGTTCGTCAACGACTCCAAGGCCACCAACGTCGCAAGCACGCTCGTCGCTCTCGCCGCGATGGCGGGAGAGGGTGTCGAGGAGACGCCAAAGGTGCACCTGATCCTGGGTGGCCAGGGCAAGAGTCAGGACTTCTCGCCACTCGCTCCGGCGCTGGCAAGCGCCTGTCGAGCCGTCTATCTGATCGGCGAAGACGCGCCCAAGATAGCCGCGGCGGTGGCGGATGCGGGTGTGGTCCTGCACGAATGCGACACCCTGGAGCGGGCGGTCGTCGCGGCCGGCGCGGCGGCAGTCGAGGGGGAGATCGTGCTGCTCTCGCCGGGGTGCGCCAGCTTCGACCAGTTTCGCGACTTCGAGGCCCGGGGCGAGCGCTTTCGCGAGCTGGTACTCGGACTGTAGGCGCACCCGGGCGGGCGACGCCCGTCACACGGTGAGCAGGCGGGCAGGCATCTCCTCGCCGGCGTCGAAGTGAGCCCTGATGGCCGCAGCCGCACGGCGCTCAACCGCTACCTCCACCCGCAAAGCGCGGGGCGCGAAGTCCTCCTCGCGCGCGGGCGCCGCCTCCCAGACGCTGGAGCAGCGCATCCTCTTGACCGCCACGCTGTGCCTGCTGGCGTTCGGCGCGGTGATGGTTTACAGCTCCTCCTCGGCCAGCACGCTGCTCGAAGGCCAGGGCACGGGCACCGGCTATCTGATCAAGTTCGTGATCTACGGGGCGCTCGGCCTGGTCTTGATGCAGCTGCTCGCCCGCGACGGGGTCGCACGCGTGCAGAGCCTGGTCGGCCCGATGCTTGCCGTGTCCTTCGCACTGGTCCTGGCCGTGCACGTCCCGCACGTCGGCGTGAGCGTCAACGGCGCGCGGCGCTGGATCGGCAGCGGGCCGCTGCAGTTCCAGCCCTCGGAGCTGCTCAAGCTCGCTCTCGTGCTCTATTCGGCCGCGCTGCTTGCTCGCAAGCCCCAACGCGTGCTCGACCTGCGCGAGCTGTTCAAACCGCTGCTGTATGTCGCGGGCGCGGCCTGCGTGCTCGTGGCCACCCAACCCGACCTGGGCACCGCGATGGTGATCGCTTTCACGACGTGCGCCCTGCTGGTGGCGGCCGGCATCCCCGCTCGCAACTTGGCGATCATTGGCGGCTCGACGCTTGCGATCGTCGCGCTGTACGCGATTGCGCGTCCGTATGAGCGCGCGCGTCTGACCTCATTCGTGAATCCCTGGGCGCACGCTTCAGGCAGCGGCTTTCAAGCGGTGCAGGGTCAGATCGCGATCGGCTCTGGTGGCCTGTTCGGCGTCGGACCCGGGCAGTCGGTGCAGAAGATCTTCTATCTGCCGGAGGCCCACACCGATTTCATCCTGGCGGTGATCGGTGAGGAGCTTGGCGTGGTCGGCATGTTCGCGGTGCTCTTCCTGTACGGGCTGATCGCTTACGCGGGCCTGCGCGTAGCCAAGGCCGCTCGCAGCCTGCACAGCGCCCTGATCGCGGTGGGGATGACCTGTCTGATCGTCTCCCAAGCGCTGCTCAACGTGTTCGCCGTTCTGGGTCTGGCGCCGCTCACGGGGGTGCCTTTGCCACTGGTTTCCTACGGTTCGAGCAGCCTGATCGTGACGCTCGCGGCGATGGGGTTGTTGATGAACGTGGCGGCCGGCGGCAGTGCCCACGTGCGTGTCGTGGAGCCCGCGCGGCGCAAGCCCACGCGGGCGAAGACGCCAACCGGCGAGAGCGCCCCGCAGAGGCGCGGG
>JBAURN010000267.1:0-4198 GCA_049581225.1 Solirubrobacteraceae bacterium | reverse complement strand
AGCCCGCACAGGCTCGCAAGCGCGGCCGGCGCGACACGCGAGTCAGACGGCGCCTGGCCGACCTCCAAGCGCGCGGTCAAGTCGCCCGCGATCCAGTTGGCGAGCAGCTGTGGCTCGGGCTTGGGCTCCCCCCCGGCCGCGAGAGCCTGCTCGAAATAGTCGCCCAAGTCCGCCTTGAAGGCGAGCAACCGGGCACTGTCCTCGTTCAAGCCCAATCGCTCGAAGCGCTCGGAGCGGGCCACCGGCAGCTCGGGCATCTCCGCTCGCGCGGCCTCGAGCATCGTCTCGTCGACGGCCACAGGAACGAGGTCGGGCTCTGGGAAGTAACGGTAGTCGTGGGCCTCCTCCTTGGAGCGCAGCGATGTGATGCGACCAGAGGCCGGGTCGTAGTGCAAGGTCTCTTGGGCCACCTTGCCGCCGCTCTTCAAGATCTGCTCCTGGCGGAGGACCTCGGCGCGGATGCCGCGTTCTATGAAACGGAAGGAGTTCATGTTCTTCAGCTCGGTCTTCGTGCCCAACTCCTCGGCGCCGACCGGCCGCAGAGAGATGTTGGCGTCGCAGCGCAGCGAGCCCTCCTCCATGTTCACGTCGGAGACGCCCAGCTGACGCATCGTGGTGCGCAACAGGCGCAGCCACTCGCCGGCCTGCTCGGCCGAGCGCAGGTCTGGCTCGGTCACTATCTCGGCCAGCGGCGTGCCGCCGCGGTTGAAGTCCACGATCGAGGCGTCCGAGGCGTCGATTCGCCCGGAGGCGCCGACGTGGACGAGCTTGGCGGCGTCCTCCTCGAGGTGGACGCGGTGGATGCGAACCTCCGCCAACCGTCCACCCAAACACAGAGGCTCGTCGTACTGGGAGATCTGGTAGCCCTTGGGCAGGTCCGGATAAAAGTAGTTCTTGCGGTGGAAGATCGAGCGCGGCGCCAGCTCGGAGCCGACCGCGAGGCCGATCATCAGGCCGAAGTGGACCGCCCGGGCGTTGGCCACCGGCAGGGCACCCGGCAAACCGAGGCAGACCGGGCAGGTGCGCGTGTTGGGTGGCTCGCCGAAGGACAGCTCGCAGCCGCAGAACATCTTCGTGCGCGTGGCCAGCTGGATATGGATCTCCAGGCCGATGACGGGTTCGTATTCGGTCATAGGCGCGCCGGGGTCGAATCGAAGCCGATTGCTCTCTCCAGGGCGTGGGCGGCGTCGAGCAGGCCGTTCTCGCTGAAGGCGGGGCCGGCGAGCTGAAAGCCGACGGGCAAGCCGATCCCGCCCGGCCCCAGCCTCTGCGAAGCGCCGCTCAGGCCACAGGGGATCGAAATCGCGGGAATCCCGGCCAGAGACATCGGCACGGTGCAGAAGTCGCTCAAATACATGGCCAAGGGATCGCCGGTCTTGGCACCCAACTCGAAGGCGACCGTGGGACTGGTGGGCGTGACCACGAAGTCGACTCGCTCGAAGACGGCGCGGAAGTCCTCCACGATCTTGGTGCGCACGCGCTGGGCGCGACCGTAGTAGGCGTCGTAGTAGCCGGATGAGAGGGCGTAGGTGCCGAGCATGATGCGCCGCTTGACCTCGGCGCCGAAGCCGTCGTGGCGAGTGTTCGTGTACATCCCGACGAGGTCCGGTGCGTCGACGCGCAGGCCGTAGCGGACGCCGTCGAAGCGAGCCAGGTTCGAGGACGCCTCGGCGGGCGCGATCACGTAATAGGCCGACAACGCGTGGGGAGCGTGCGGGAGACTGACCTGCTCGATCTCGGCTCCCAACTCGCGGGCCCTGGCGAGCGTCGCGTTGAACGCGTCGAGCACGCCCGCTTCGATGCCCTCGCCCGTGAGCTCCGAAGGGACCCCCAGGCGGACGCCGTCCAGGCGCTCGGCCGTGGGCAGGGCAATCTCGTGGGGGAAAGCCAAGGAAGTGGCGTCGCCCTCGTCGCGGCCCACCATGTGGGAGAGCATCAGGGCGGCGTCGGTCACGTCGCGAGTCAAGGGGCCGGCCTGGTCCAAGGAGGAGGCGAAAGCGATCATTCCGCGGCGCGAGACCGCGCCGTAGGTCGGCTTGAGGCCCACGATCCCGCAGAGAGCGGCCGGCTGACGGATCGAGCCGCCGGTGTCGGTGCCCAAAGCCCAGGGCGCAAGTCCGGCGGCCACGGCCGCGGCACTGCCGCCGGAGGAGCCGCCCGGCACGCGGGAGCGATCCCAAGGGTTGAGGACGGGACCGTATGCGGAGTTCTCGTTGGAGGAGCCCATCGCGAACTCGTCCTGGTTGGTCTTGGCCAGCAGTGGGGCACCGGCCACGTGCAGACGCTCGACAACGGTGGCCGTGTACGGCGGCAGGTACCCCTCGAGGATGCGCGAGCCCGATTGGGAGGGGACGCCCTCGGTACAGAACAGATCCTTGACGGCCAACGGCACGCCGCCGAGAGATCCCCCGACCGGGGCCGCTGAGGAGCTTGTGGGCGAGTCGCCGGCCGGACCCCCGGGTGCACCCCGGGACGTGCCCGCGGAAGCATCCTCGTCGGACACCCAGGTGAAGCAGTTGAGGGTGTCCGTGCGCGCACGCGCGAGATAGGCCTCGCGCAGCTCATCGTGCCCCAGCTCCCCGGCGGCGATCGCGCTCGCGGCGCCCGCGGCTGTCAGCTCGAACAGGTCGGTTGCGCCCATCGAGCTAAGCCTGGGGGGAGGGCACGAGAAAGCCCTCGCCGCTCACGGCCGGCGCCTGGGCGAGGACGACCTCGCGTGGGAGGCAGGGACGCGGCTCGTCGGCGCGCAGCTGACCCGTCAGCTCGGCGACGTGGGTTGTGGCGGGCACGTCATCGAGATCGAGCTCGCCGATGCGGGCCACGTGGTCGAGCACGGCCGAGAGCTCGCGCGCCATCGGCTCGATCTCCTGCTCGCTCAGGTGAAGGCGCGCCAAGCGCGCTACGTGGAGGACTTCGCGGCGGTCGATCATGAAGCGGGCATTCTAGGCGGGCGGCTCGCGCGGCTCCGGCCGGGCCGGCGGGTAGACGCCGGTGCGTTCGTCGCGCATCGACTGCCACGCGCCCGCAAAGATGAGGATCGTGCCGGCTAGCCCGAGCCAAGCGCCGGCGCACAATGCGGTTGCGCCGTCGGGACGCTCGAGCACGCGCACGATCGCGGCGATCACGCCGATCAACCCGAACAACACGCCCCACACCTGTGCGGCGACTGGAAACGCGGTCGAGCGCTCGGTGATCGCGGTCAGCACGAGCGCCAAGGCGGCCAAAGCGGCCATCATGATGAGCACGACGGCCGGCCCGAACGTGGCCCATGCACTGAGCGTGGCGCCCGCGCTTTCATACCAAGGCCGCGTGAGCGCGACGATCACGAGGATTGCCCCGATCAGTGCGAGCAGCTCGCCGGCACGCAAGCGCGACAGCTTCACGGCCTCTCCCCCATCTGCGTGTGAGCCGCTTGGAGGGTGTTGCGCAAGAGCATCGCGATGGTCATCGGCCCAACCCCGCCGGGGACGGGCGTGATCGCCGCGGCGACCTCGGAGACGGCGGCGAAGTCGACATCTCCGAGGAGCCCGCTCTTGGTGCCGGCCTCCTCTGGAGAGAGGCGATTCATGCCCACGTCGATCACGATCGCGCCAGGCTTGACGAAGTCGCGCTCGATCAGACGGGGCCGACCGACGGCCGCGATCAGGATGTCCGCGCGTGCGCACACCTCGCGCAGGTCCTTGGTGCGCGAGTGGCAAACCGTTACGGTCGCGTTGGCCTCCAACAGCAGTTGGGCCATCGGCTTGCCAAACAGGTTGGAACGTCCCACCACGACCGCCTCGGCGCCTTCGAGCCGCGCGTCCACACTCGCCAATAGCTCGAGCACACCAAGGGGAGTGCACGGCCGCAGGCCGGGGCGCCCCAAAGACAGCAGGCCGGCGTTGACAGGCGTCAACCCGTCAACGTCCTTGGCGGGATCGATCAGGCCGGTCAGGCTGGGGCCCTCCAGATGGTCGGGCACGGGCAGTTGCAACAGGATTCCGCTGACTCCCGGATCTTCGTTGAGGGCCTGCAAGCGTCCAGCCACCTGCTCGTGGGTCGCGTCCGCCGGCAAGCGTTCGTCATAGGGAGTCATGCCGACCTCGGCGCAAGCGCGCTGCTTGCCGGCGACGTAGACGTCCGAGGCCGGGTCCTCGCCGACGAGGACGGTGGCGAGGCCGGGAGAGCGCGCGCCGCCGGCGACCAGGTCGGCCACCGA
>JBAURN010000266.1:0-8287 GCA_049581225.1 Solirubrobacteraceae bacterium | reverse complement strand
GGCCTATTCTCTCCTCAGGGGAGGACTCCCTGCTGGCGATGAGATCGAGCAACAGGAACGCGAAGTGGGCGGCCAACAGACACGCGATCGGGAAGATCGGCAGCAGCCAGCGCCCAAAATACCGGTCCTGAAGGCCCATGAAGGCCAGGAACAAGATCGGGGCCGGCACCAGCAGCCAGGCGAGGCGCGGACGGCGCAGGCAGAGTGCCACAGCACCCCCCAATGCTGCCAGGACGGGGACCCAACCGAGGCCCCAGGTGAACGACCACAGGTAATAGAGGAGTCCGCCCTGGCGCGGCGCCCCGAGCTTGCCCTGGGCTTCCTCGGAGAGACTGGACTGGTGAACCAGTTCGGAGTGGAAGCGCTGGAAGTCGAGCAACGCGTAGGGGTTGGCGAGCAGGAAGGCGGCCAGGGCGCAGACTCCGGCGGTTCCCAGGCCGACAAGCACGCGCCTACCCGAACCGCTCGACCCGTCCAGGTAGTGAGCGGCGGCGGCGGCCGCCAAAGGCACCACCACAATGCCGGCCGTGTACTTGCTTGCACAGGCAAAGCCGAGCCCGACGCCGGCGATCGCATAATCGCGAACGCGTCCCCTGCCCAGAATCCCGGCGCTGCCCAGGAGCGAGAGCGTGAGCGGCAGCAGCGTGGCCGCGTCGTTGAGCGCCAAGTGCCCGTAGAACACTGGCAGGAAGGCGACCGCCTCCAAAGCGGCCGCGAGTAGGCCCACGCGCCGATCGAACAGGCGCGCACCGAGCAGATACAGCAGCCACACCGCGCCTGTGCCGAGCACCGCCACCGTAACGCGCGCAACCAGGAACACCTGGTCCGGGTGGGTGGCGTACTCGCGCGTGAGCGAGTGCCCGCCTCCGAACCACAGCACGAACACGAGATGCAGGACGTAGGTGAGCGCGGGCGGGTTTACGAAGTACTCGGGGTTTAGGCCGTGCGCGGACATCGCCACCGCCTTGGGCACGAAGTGGCCGGCTTCGTCGATGTTGTAGACGTAGGGCAACCCCTGTTTGATGCCCCACAAGCGCAAGCCCAGCGCGCCGAGCAAGATCGCCGCCAGCAGCGGCCACGGCCAGTAGCGCGCGGACGACCCACCTTGGCGCGGGCCCCCTTCCCCCGCTACCACCCTGGGCGCAGCGAACGCGTCGGACGGCTCAGCAGTTGCCATAGACCGCGTAGTAGCGGCTGGTGTAGATGCGATGGAAACCCTTCAATGGCACCTGGTCGCGTGGATCGTCGCCGAGGTCGACGATCGCCTCCACGAACACGGCTTCGCCGAGTGGATAGACGGCGACGCTGCCGGCTTCGATGCGGCGCTTGAGCCCGTCCGCTCCCTTCAGCGCATCCGCGCTGGCCTCGCTGCGGGCCACGATCTCGCGCTGACCCGTGCTGTCGAGGATCCAGCGGGCGTCGGGGATCAGCTTGTTGTTCGGCAGCGACAGCAGCGGACAGCGCTTCAGCTGCGCTTTGACCGCGGGGCTGTGCAACGCGGAAACGAGGCCCTCGTGGAAGTCCTCGTGGTCGGCGAGGGTGGTGCGCAGGCTGGAGAGGCTGAGCGTGCGGGCGGCGGAGGCGCCACCGTAGAGCACCAACAGGGCCGCCGCGACCATCCATGCCCGCCTCGGCCAGGTGCCCTGCTCGAGCATCGACCAGCCCCCGATCGCCAGCCCGCAGAAGATGAGCATCACGACCGACGCGCCGATCATGTAGCGGTCGACCACCGACGCGCCGGCCGCGCCCTCGGCTATGAACACGAACAGGAGACTCGCGAGCACAACCAACAGCACAAGCACACGTCGGGGGGCCAACCAGATCGCGAGCAAGGCGCCGGCGAGCGAGCCGAGCACGACCGGCAGCTTGTCGATGCGCACCGCGTATGACCAGGTCGAGGTGAGCACTTCGGAGAATTTCTCGGTGCGCCCCAGTTCCGCGGCCAAGCCAGAGGTCGAGTGCAGCGAGTACAGAGGATTGCCAGTGAGGAGTCCGTCCACGCCGAGCCAAACGACGGGTGCGATCGCGGCCAGAGCCAGGTAGCGCAGACGCGTGGCGTTGTTGACGGGCCAGGCGCACCACAGCCAATAGACGGCGCTCAGGAGCCAAGCGTCGGGGCGCAGGAGCCCCGCGGCCGCCAGCAGCAGGAACACCGCCGGTCCACGGCGGGGACGCTCGATCTCCAAAGCCGTGGCCCACACCACCAAAGCCACATAGGAAATGTCGAGATAGCCCTGAGCGGCAAGGTTCTCGACGAAGAAGCGGCTCAGGACCAGCAGGCCGGCAAAAGCGCCCACGACCGGCCCGAAACAGAGCCGTCCCACGCGGTACACGCCCGCCACGAGCGCCACGAAGGAGGCAATCGAGCCGAACACCATCAGACGCGCGCCGCCCTGGCCGAAGATCGAACAAAAGGCGCCGAAGGCGATCGCCAAAGGGTGCTCGGTGGGACCGCGATAGACGCTGAAGTCGGGCGTGTGCAGATGCAGAACGTCGCGCCCCCACAGCAGCGCGTAAAAGGAGTCGTAGGTGGGGTAGGTGGGGAAGGCGAAGTAGCCCACCAGCGCCAGCACGCACATCGCGGCGAAAGCCAGGACCGCCCAGCGCGAAGCCGGAATCGCGCGTAGCCTCTGCAGTTGCAGGCCCCCCTGGTCGGAGCGGTTGTGCCTGATCGCCGATGCGCTTGCCATCCGGCCGTAGAGCCTAGACGGGATAGGCTTTCGCGTGATGAAGCTCCACGCTCCCTCCCAATGTCCTCCCCCCTTGGGGGGAGGGCCTGCAAACTAGGCTTTTCGCGCGATGAAGCTGATCATTCAGATCCCCTGCTTCAACGAGGCCGAGCAGCTGCCGGCGACGCTGGCCGACCTGCCGCGCCAGGTCGAGGGCTTTCAGACCGTGGAGTGGTTGATCGTCGACGACGGTTCGACCGACGAGACGATTGCCGTTGCACGGGCGCACGGAGTCGATCACATCGTCAGGCTGACCAACAACAAGGGGCTTGCGGCGGGCTTCCAGGCGGGGCTGGACGCGTGCCTGAAGCTGGGCGCCGACGTGGTGGTGAACACCGACGCCGACAACCAGTACTACGGCCCGGACATCGTCAAGCTGGTGGGACCGATCCTCAGGGGCGACGCGGACATGGTGGTGGGCGACCGGGAAGTCACCAACATCGAGCACTTCTCGGGCCTGAAGAAGCGGTTGCAGCGCCTCGGCTCGTGGGTGGTGCGCCAAGCGTCCTCGACCTCGGTGCCGGACACCACGTCGGGCTTCAGGGCCTACAACCGGGAGGCCGCGATCCAGATGTTGGTGGTCTCCAAATTCACCTACACGCTGGAGACGATCATCCAGGCCGGCAAGCAGCTAGTGGCGATCGATCACGTCCCGATCAGGACCAACCCGAAGACGCGCGAGTCGCGCCTGTTCCCCTCGATGGGAGCCTACGTGCGACGCAACTCGATCTCGATCTTCCGGATCTATGCGCAATACGAGCCGTTGCGCGTGTTCTGGAGCTTGGCCGCGGTGATCGGCGTGGCCGCGCTGGCCGTCTGGATCCGCTTCGTGGTCGCCTACGCGGAAGGCAACGGCAAGGGTCACGTGCAGTCACTGATCCTTGGCGCGGTGCTGTTCATCGCGGCGGTCGTGCTGTGGGCTTTGGGGGTCATCGGCGACCTGTTGGCCGCGCAGCGGGTGATGACCCAGAAGACGTTCGAGCGGGTGCGGCGGATCGAGTTGCGGCTCGGGGTCGAGCCTTCGCACTATGAATCGAATCGAGGCGTTCGCGCGCCGAGTGCGGGGACGGCCCTCACAGCCAACCCGGATGGCTCCGGCGAGGCGGTCGGTTCGCGCGATTCGCCCGGCCAAGCTGAGAGGATCGAGGTATGAGCGGCGGCGTCACGACCTCCGAGGACGGGATCGTCACTGGCAACACCTACGACAAGTACGGCTCGACCAACCGGCTGGTCAGACGGATGATGCACGGTTTCGAGAGCGCGCTCGACGATCTCCTCGAGGCCGCCAGCCCGCTGTCGTTGCTTGACGTGGGCTGCGGCGAGGGTGTGCTCGTGCACCAATGGGCACAGCGACTCGCGTCGGCGCGCGTGGTGGGGATCGACCTGGAGGAGCCCTCGATCCAGGCCGGCTGGGCTCAGCGGGAGGCGCCGAATCTGGAATACAAGGTGATGAAGGCCGAGAACCTGCCGTTCGCCGATGACGAGTTCGACCTGGCGTGCGCGATCGAGGTGCTCGAGCATGTCCCCGACCCGGAGCACACGCTGGCCGAGATGGCGCGCTGTGCGGAGCACCGCTTGCTCGTGTCGGTCCCGAGGGAGCCGTTGTGGCGGATGCTGAACATGGCGCGCGGTGCCTATTGGAAGGAATTGGGCAACACACCGGGCCATCTGAACCACTGGTCCAAGCGCTCGTTCGTGAAGCTGCTCTCCAAGCACGGCAAGGTCGTGGAGGCGCGCTCGCCGTTCCCCTGGACGATGCTGCTTGTCCGCCTCTGAGCGAGCATCCGGCCCAGACCAATCCTCCGGCCGGAAGCCCGAAGCATCCGCTGGCGCCGCACCGGCGTCTCCTCCCGCTACTGAGCGAGACGCGGGCGGACGCTCCTATGGGAGCGGCGCGCGATTGCTTTCCATCGGGATCGCCAGCACCGGCCTGCTGACCTTCGCCTACTTCTCGATTGCAAGCCACGTGCTGGGCGAAGTGGAGGCCAAGCGACTCGACCTTTTGTGGTCGATCATGTTCGTGATCATCTCGGTCATTTACAGGCCGATCGAACAGCTGCTGAGCCGCACGATCGCCGACCGTAGGGCACGCGGGCACGCTCAGCATTCCGTGAGGGTGCCAATCGCGATCCAGGCGAGCTTCGCGCTGGCTTTCCTGATCGTGGCGCTGGCGCTGCACGACGTGTTGATCCACGACGTGTTCGGCCACTATGCGGCGCTGTACTGGGTGTTGGTGGTCGGCACGCTGGCTTACGCCGCCAGCTACTTCGCCAGGGGCTGGCTGGCCGGGCACGAATACTTCGGGCTGTTTGGCGCACTGGTACTGATGGAGTCGATCTCACGGCTGTGCTTCGCGCTGGCGGTGGCGATCGGCCTGACGAGTGGGCAAACCGCGGTCGCGCTGGGGATCGCGGCGGCGCCATTCGTGTCGCTGGTGGTGGTGCCGGCGGCGTTCGCTCGAAGCGGCGCGCAACCGGCCGAGCCGGAAGGCGCTCCGGAGATGGAGGAGCTGGACGCCGCTTTGGCAGGGGTGGGTGGGCCTGCATCAATGGGGGTCGAGGAGGCGGTGGCCGCGGATGAGCTTTCGCTGCGCAGAGGGTCGGGCTTTGCATTCGCGGTCTCGGGCGTGATGCTCTCCGAGCAGACGCTGCTGAACGCGGCGGTGCTGACGGTCGACATCACCTCGACCAACGCGGCGCTGGCGGGCATCGTGTTCAACGTGTTGCTGATCGCGCGGGCGCCGCTTCAGCTCTTCCAAGCGATCCAGACCTCTCTGCTGCCCCACCTGACGGGCTTGGAGGCGACCGAGGGACACGAGGCGTTCGCGAAAGCGATCAAGCTGACGGTGATGGCGATCGCCGCCTTCGCGCTTGCGGTCGCGCTCGGACTGTTGGCGATCGGACCGCCGGTGATGAAAGCGCTGTTCGGCCAAAGCTTTGAATACGGGCGCGTGGGGTTGGCTCTGATCGCCCTGGGCATGGGAATGCACCTGACTTCGGGCGCGCTCAACCAGGCCGCCTTGGCGCGCAATCAGGCCCGCACCGCCGCATACTGCTGGATCGTGGCGGCGGTTGTGTTCGTGGCGTGGATGCTGACGTCGCTGGTGGGCGAAGAATTGTTGCGGACCGAGATCGGCTATCTCGGCGCCACGAGCCTGCTGGCGTTGATGCTGGGGATCGTGTACCGGAGAGGCACCCCAGCCACACGTCAGATTGCTCGCACGCCCGCCTGAGCGCGCCGTCAAGGCCGACGGCTCACCCGGATCGGCCCCAAAGACGCTTCAGAGCTCTCCGACAGCCTCTTCGATCTCGCGATATGCGGCGCCCGGGTCGGGCGATCCGAACACAGCCGAGCCGGCGACAAATAGGTTGGCACCCGCCGTGCGACATGGGCCGGCGGTAGTGGGGTCGATACCGCCGTCCACCTCCAAGGCGATCCCCTCGCCGAGGATGTGGCGCATACGCTCGATCTTCTCCAAAGAGTGGGCGATGAACTTTTGTCCCCCCCAGCCCGGATTGACGGTCATGCACAACGCCAGGTCGATGGCGGAGCCCAGCTCGGCAATAGCCCCCACAGGGGTCGCCGGGTTGATCGCCACACCGACGCCGGCTCCACCCTCTCGCACCAGGGCGGCGGCGTATGCGACGTGGGGCGTGGCCTCGGCGTGAAAGGTGATCGAGTGCGCGCCGGCCTTCAGGAACTCGGAGATGTGACGCTCGGGACGCTCGATCATCAGGTGCACGTCGAGCAGGCCACCGACCTGCTCCACCCGCTCGCGCAAGGCGGCCACGACGATCGGCCCCAACGTGATCGGGGGCACGAAATGACCGTCCATCACGTCCACGTGGATCACGCGTGCGCCCGCATCCAACACCTCCCCCACCTGGTCGCCCAGCCGCGCGAAGTCGGCGGAGAGAATCGAGGGCGCCACACGAACCTCGCGCAGAAGATCTGCTGTGCTCACAAGGAGATCATCTCAGGCGACACCTCAGATTGGCATGAGCATCGAGTCACCGCAGTTATTGCACTTAAGAATGGCGGTGGAGGACATGCGCACGATCGTGGAGTGCTCGCCGCAGTTGGGACAAACCGAAGAAAGCTCGAAGCGGTGCAGGCAGTAGACGCAGCGATAGCGGCCGGGCAGGTTCGTGGGACGCAACCACGGCTCGGCGCAGTTCGGACAGAGCGGCCCCAGGTTGACCTGCTCTTTCGCGGGGGTGGGATGCTCGCCCTCCATGCTCAGAGCCTACCCGTGGGGGGATCCTCTACTCGCCGCATTCGCGCGATGAAGAAGCCGGCGGTGCGGTCGCGGCTAGGCATTGTCAGGATGGCCTTCGGCATGTGGGGGTGGGGATAGGATCGTTGTTCGTGCGTGACATCCTCGAGCGCGAACCCCGAGTTGCGATCGAGGAACGATTCTATTTGTCGCTCGTTCTCCGACGCCGAGATCGTGCAGGTCGAATAGACCAGCACGCCCCCCGGACGGAGCGCGGCGGCGCCGGCAGCGAGAATCGCGGCTTGGAGCTGAACCAGCTCCTCGACCTTGGCCGGCGTGAGGCGCCAGCGCAGGTCGGGACGAGCCTGCAACGTGCCCAGCCCCGAGCATGGAGGATCGACAAGCACGCGGTCGAAGCGGTCTGTGTCGGCTCTTGCGAGGACCGCATCCGCCACTTCGACCTGGATGCTTTTCGCTTTCAGGCGTTTGGCCGTCTCACGCAGCTCGGCCGCGCGCACCGGGTTGCGCTCGACGGCAATCACCTCGCCCTCATCGCCCATCAGGGCGGCTATGTGGGTGCTCTTGCCGCCCGGGGCCGCGCACAGGTCGAGCACGCGCTCGCCGGGTTGGGGGTCCAGGGCCCGGGCGACCAGCATCGCGGCGCGCGATTGGGCCAGCAGCTTGCCTTGACCCCACTGGCCCGAGCCGTGCAGGTCGAAGGGTCCGTCCAGCACCAAGGCCTCCGGAAGCTTTGGGTCGGTGTGGGTGGCGACAGCCAGCTCGCGCGCCACACTCGGCGGTTCGGCCAGGAGCGTGTTGACGCGGACAGCCAACTCGCCGGGCTCGTTGTCGGCCCCCATCAGCGCGCGCGCATCGGTGGGACCCAGGTCCTGCCACCACATGCGCGCGATCCAGCTCGGGTGCGAGTAAAAGATGGCCGCGCGATCGGGCGTGTCCTCAGCCAGATCGCCGAGCAACACGGCTGGGCCTTCGCGCGCGGCGCGGCGCAGGACGGCGTTGACGAGACCGTGACCGGGGCCGCGTCCGCTCTTGGCCAGCTCGACGCAGTCGCCGACGACCGCGCGGTCGGGCGCGCCGCTCAGGTAGAGAAGCTCGTAGAGACCCAGCCGCAGGGCCGCCAGCAGGGGACGGTCCAGCCGCTCGGCGGGCCTTTGAGCCAGCAGCTGGATGACGTGGTCGAGGGTGAGGCGCATTTGGATCGTGCCATAGGCCAGCCGCATCGCCAGGGCGCGGTCGCGCGCGTCCAGCGACCGGGCCTCGCTCTGCAGCGATTGGTCGGCGTAGGCGCCCTGCTCGAAGACGCGACGGATGACCTCATAAG
>JBAURN010000265.1:0-1987 GCA_049581225.1 Solirubrobacteraceae bacterium | reverse complement strand
CAGCAGAGCATCCCGTCGGCGCGCTCGAGCATCTGCGCCCGCGGCTCGCGGCCGAAGCTCACCCGCCTGGCCCGGCCCGGCAGACTCCCGTCTCGAAACCCGCTGGGCACGACCGCCACGTCGCGGGTTTGCTGCCGGGCGAAGGCTTGCAGCTTGGCCGCCTCGTAGGCCTCGAGCGTGTGGTGGCGATCGAGATGGTCGGCGGAGACGTTCAGCAGGACAGCGGCCTCGGGGCTGAAAGCGAGCGTGTCTTCCAGCTGAAACGAAGACGCCTCACAGATCACCGTCACCCGCTCCTCGATCTGACCCACCAGAGAGCTCAGGGCCAGCCCGACGTTGCCGGCCACAACCGCATCCAAGCCGCCCTGGCGATGGATGTGGCCGATCAGCTCAACGGTGGTCGTCTTGCCGTTGGTGCCGGTGACCGCGACGAATTCGCCCGGCAACATGCGCCAGGCCAGCTCCAACTCGCCGATCACGCCCATGCCGCGTGCCCGCGCCCGGGCCACGACGGGCGCCTCGGCGGGCACTCCCGGGCTCTTGACGAGCGTACCCACGCGCTCCAGCAGCGCCGTGCCGGGATCGCCCAGACACAGCTCGATCCCGGCCGCCCGCAGAGGCTCCAGTCCGTCCGGTTCGCCCGCATCCACGCCCACCACCTGCTCGCCCCGCCGGTGCAAGGCAAGTGCAGCGGCCACACCCGAGCGGGCCAGACCCACCACCAGATAGGGGCCGGGCGGCAGATCGGGACGCTGCTTCATCTCACGCTCCCCGCTCGGCGCCGTGCCCGGCGCGACCGAGCCTGAGGCGACGGCGCTCGCTCAACCGAGGCTCTGCCGGTAGATCGTGAATCCGATCGCGCAACAGATCGCCGCGACGATCCAGAAGCGCAGGATGATCTTCGTCTCAGACCATCCCTTCAGCTCGAAATGGTGATGGATCGGCGCCATCAGGAACACGCGCTTTCGCGTCATCTGAAAGGAGATCACCTGGATCACGACCGACAGGGCCTCGATCACGAATATCCCCCCGAGCAGGATCAACAAGACCTCCGTCTTGGTCATCACCGCCAGCCCCGCGATCGCGCCGCCGATCCCCAAGGAGCCGGTGTCGCCCATGAAGATCGTGGCCGGGAACGCGTTGAACCACAGAAAGCCGATGCAGCCACCAACCAGCGCGCCGGCCAGCATCGCCATGTCGAAGTCTTCGGCTATGAAGGTGATGCCGATATAAGCGAGCAGCACGATCGCCCCGCAGCCGGCGGCCAGGCCGTCCAGGCCGTCTGTCAGGTTGACAGCGTTGGTCGTGCCGGCCACGACCAGGTAGATGAGCACCGGATAGAAGACGCCCAGATCCACCTGGTAGTCCACGAAGCGCAGGCGCAGAGTCGGCGCGAGATCCGCCTCGTGCCTTGCGACGTACCACAGGCCTAGTGAGATCGCGATCGTGATAGCCAGCTTTGTGCGTCCGCGCAAGCCCAGCGAGCGGCGCTTGACAAGCTTTGTGTAGTCGTCGGCGAAGCCCAACAGCGCACATGCGATCGCGGTCCCGAAGACCCCCACCGAGCGCCATTCGAAGTCGGTCAGGATCAGAAAGGGGATCGTGACCGCCAGGAAGATGATGATGCCGCCCATCGTCGGCGTCCCCGCCTTCTCGTGGTGACCCTGGGGACCGTCCTCGCGGATCTGCTGGCCAAACTCGCGGTTGCGCAGGAACTCGATGAACTTCGGGCTCAAAAATATGCAGATCAGCAGGGCGGCCGTGCCGCCGATCAGGATGCGTCCCATCAGCGCATCCTCCGATGGCCTGCCACGCGCGAGCACGGCGAGCGGTGGCCGGCGCGACCCATCAGCCGACTCGCGCGCTCAACGCTTCGCGGGCCACCGTGACGTCGTCGAAGGGCACCTTGACGCCTTCCGCGAGCTCCTGGCCCTGCTCGTGGCCCTTGCCGGCGATCACCAGCACGTCGCCCTTCTCGGCCAAAGTG
>JBAURN010000264.1:0-8228 GCA_049581225.1 Solirubrobacteraceae bacterium | reverse complement strand
TGGATGGCCGCTTGGCTGGGGCGCAACATGCACACCACGGCGCCCACGATCGAGGTTCCGACGAGCACCCACAGGGCCACGTGCATGTTGGAGATGAACGGAGCCAGCGCCTGTGTGGACAGCCCCTCCGTAACGCCCGAGAACACGGCGAACAGAGTCGCCTTGGGCACCGCCGAGGTGACGATCGCAAGAACGAAGGCGATCGAGAGCACCGCGCCTGTGTTCTGAAGCAGCGTGCGCGCCCCAGCCGCTATGCCCCGGCGCTGGGCCGGCACGGTGCCCATCATGGCCGCCGTGTTGGGGCTGTTGAACATGCCCGAGCCCACCCCCACGAGCGCCAGCCAGATCATGCTCTGCCAGTAGGGGGTGTGCACCTGCAGCGTAGTCATCGCGGCCAGCCCGGCGCCGCTCACGAGCATCCCGATCGCGGCCAGCGCACGCGACCCGTGCCTGTCGGCGTAGATGCCGGCAAGAGGCGAGGCTACAAGCATCCCCAAGGCGAGCGGTATCAGCTTGATGCCTGCCTCGATCGGGTCGTTGGCTTGGGCGCCCTGGTAGTAGAAGACGAACAGGAACATCAAGGCAAAGCGGGCCAGGCCGTTGATGAAGGCCGCCGCGGAAGCGGCCGCGAACAGACGGTTGGAGAAGATCGAGAGGTCGAGCATCGGCGCCCTCGTGCGGCGCTCGATCAAGACCCACAGTGGCAACAGCACGGCGGCGGCGGCCAAGCCGCCGATCACGACCGGGTTGCTCCAGCCCGAGAGCCCGCCCTTGGAGACGCCGAGCACGAGCCCGGTCAGGCCGACCACGAATGTGGCGGTGCCCAGCGTGTCAAAGCCCCGCACCTGGTCGGGCTTGGCCAGCTCGCGCAGGACCAAGGAGCCCCAGGCGGCGCCGGCCAGGGCGATTGGCACGTTGAACCAGAAGACCCAGTGCCACGAGATCTCGACCAAGGCCCCGCCCAGCACGGGGCCGAGCACCAGCCCGATCGCGGCGACCATCGTGTTGGCGCCCATCGCCAACCCCAATTCCTGCTTGGGAAAGGCATCGGTGACAAGGGCGGCCGCGTTGGCGAACAGGAACGCCGAGCCGATTCCCTGCAACACGCGCCAGCAGATCAGCTCGGTCGCGCCGGTCGAGAAGCCCGCCCCCAGCGAGGCCAGAGCAAACACCAAGAAGCCGCCCACATAGGCCTTCTTGCGCCCGAACAGATCGCTCAGGCGCCCGGCCATGAGCACAAGCACGGTGGCCGCGATCAGGTAGGCCAGAATGACCCAAACGAGCGCGAGCAGGCTTGTGTGCAACGAGCGCTCGAGGCTGGGCAGGGCGATGATCAAAGTGCCCGAGTTGGTGGCCGCGATCAGCATCCCCAAGCTCGTGCACGACAGGGCCCACCACTTGTAGTGATGGTGGTCGGCCTGCACGCCGAATTTGGATGTAGAAGCTGACGTGAACGTAAAGATCACTATAGCACGGGGGTCGGAGACCTAGGGGGCGGTGCATCCGCCCGATCCGCGGGATTGCGGCTCGGTCGGGGTCGTGCTAGAACAACTGGACGATGAGCGATTCGAAGCTGGAGAAGTCAGAGCAACAGTGGCGCGATGAGCTCACGCCCGAGCAGTACGAGGTGTTGCGCAAGGCGGGCACCGAGGCCCCCTTCACCGGCGAGTACGTGTACAACAAGGATTCCGGCATGTACAAGTGCGCCGGTTGTGGCTCAGACCTGTTCAGCTCGGACACCAAGTTCGAGTCGGGCACGGGCTGGCCCAGCTTTACCGAGCCGGCGATCGCCGAAGCGGTCGAGCTGCGCCCGGACAACGGCATGTTCATGCGTCGCACCGAGGTCCTCTGTCGCCACTGCGGCGGGCACTTGGGTCACGTTTTCGACGACGGTCCGGGTCCCACGGGACAGCGCTACTGCATCAACTCGGCGGCACTCGGGTTTGAGCCGAAGTCCTGAGCTTCGGACACTTCGGGCCGCTGCTCGGCATAGGTAAGCTGGGCAACCAATGGTGATGCAGGAACAATCCAAACGGCTCGCCGAGCCGCTTCATTGGACCCGTGCCGGGCGTCTCGCCGTGCTTGCGGCGTGCGGGCTGCTGGTTGTGGCGCTCGTGACGGTGGGCGTGCTTGCTTCCACAACCGGCTCCCGACAAGCCGGCTGCATCGAAGTCACCTACGCGAGTAGCCTCGGCGCCGCGCTCATGCATCCCTGTGGCGCCCACGCGCGAGAAGCGTGTGCGCGGCCGGACCAATATCCGGCCGCGGCGGCGCATGGTGCACTGCGCGAGGCCTGCAGGCAGGCGGGCCTGCCTTACGGTCGCGCGGTCACCTCGGGCTAGCGGTCGCGCAATCACCTCGGGGCTAGCGCCCTGCTCAGGAGCTTGGGCCTGCTCGCTCTTGCGAAGGCTGTCTCGACATATGTCCAAACCTGGGGTGCCAACTGTTGGCCAGGTCTCCCTATTGCGGGCGTGGGCCGGCCGGTTTCATGGTGTGCGACTGACGGATGCCACCGGCCGGGACGGCCAAGGCACCCGTGAAACGCATTCAAAGACAGGAAATGGAGGCTTATGTCCATCTTGGCCACAGCCGAATGGCTGGCGTACCCATCGTGGCTCAACGCGGGCGACAACGCCTGGCAGATGACCGCCGCGACGTTCGTCGGTCTGATGAGCGTGCCGGGTCTCGCCATCCTCTACGGCGGCGTGATGCAGAAGCGCTGGTCGGTGAACAGCATGATGCTCACCTTCGTCGCCTTCGCGCTAGTGCTCGTCGCGTGGTGCCTATGGGCGTTCAAGATGGGCTTTGGAACCCCAATCGGTAAAGGCACTGGGTTCTTCGACACGTTCTGGGGCAAGCCTGGAAGCGTGCTCGGACATGCCGCGGAGGAGGGCCAGGCGCTGATCCCGTCGATCAGTACGGGGCCACCGTTCCATTTCCCAGAGTCCTCGCTGGTGTATTTCCAGTTCGTGTTCGCCGGGATCACGCCGATCCTGATGCTTGGCTCCGTCCTGGGGCGCATCAACTTCAAGGCCTGGATCCCGTTCGTGCTGCTGTGGATCACGTTCGTGTACACGGTCAACGCGTTCCTCATCTGGGGCGGCGGCTACTTCGCGGCTCACGGCGCGCTGGATTACTCCGGTGGGTACGTGATCCACCTGGCGGCCGGTATATCGGGCTTCGTGGCAGCCGCGGTCATAGGACCGCGATTGCAACGAGACAGAGAGGTCGACGCGCCAAACAACCTGTTGATGGTCGCGGCCGGCGCGGGGCTCCTGTGGCTCGGCTGGAACGGCTTCAACGGTGGTGACTCCTACTACGCGGGCGCCAATGCCTCGGCCGCGGTTCTCAACACGAACCTGTGCACGGCCGTGGCGATGCTCGTGTGGATCGCTTGGGACTACATCTTCCGCGACAAGCCGTCCTTGATCGGCTCCGTCAACGGAATGATCACGGGCCTGGTGGGTATCACCCCGGCGGCCGGTTTCGTGAACGGCTACGGGGCGATCGTGATCGGTGTGGTGGCCTCCACGATCGTGTGGATGGCGATCCGCTTCCTCTCGCGAGCACCCGTGTTCCGGAGCGTGGACGACACGCTGGGTGTGATCTATACCCACGGGATCGCCGGCTTGGTGGGCGGCCTGATGGTGGGAGTGCTCGCCGATCCGCACATCGTCGAGTACATCGGCATCAACGGAGCGGAAAACCTGCCCGGTTTCTCAGGAGCCATCCATGGAAGCTGGAAACTGTTGCGCTGGCAGGCCGAGGCAGCCGTGTTCGTGATCTTCTTCAGCGGGATCATGACATTCATCCTGCTGAAGCTGGTCGGGATCTTCGTTCCCCTGCGACTCTCCGACGAGGAGCTGGAGATCGGCGATCACGCGATCCACGGCAACGAGGTTTACCCCTCGGATGTGCCCACCCTGGGCGGACCCCACGCACCGGCCTACCAGCCGGCGCCGGCGGGCAGTCCCGCATAAGCGGCGGACTTGGCGGGGCGCGTCTCCTCTGTACGCGCCCCGCCGGTTCTCTGGTCAATCACGACCCGCGACCCCGCTCCGGCGGGGTCGCGTGGTTAAGGAGCTCGGCTTGTGGCGAGGCCGACGAGGGTGGTGACTCAGCCTGTGGCGAGGCCGACGGGACAGGACACGCCCGTGCCGCCCAGGCCGCAGTAGCCGCCAGGATTCTTCTCGAGGTACTGCTGGTGGTAGTCCTCGGCGTAATAGAACGGATGATTGGAGGCCCGCCCACCCGCCGGCGCCAGGATTTCGGTGGTGATCGGGCCGTGGCCGCTGGCCTTCAGCATCTGCTCGTAGGAGGTGCGTGAGGACTCGGCCAGGCTCAGCTGGGTCTCGTCGGAGCAGATCACAAGCGAGCGATACTGGGTGCCCCTGTCGTTTCCCTGCCTCATGCCCTGTGTGGGGTCGTGGCCCTCCCAGAACAGCTTCAGCATCTCCCCAAAGCCGGTTGCCTGAGTGTCGTAGGCCACCAGCACCACCTCGGCATGGCCGGTTCGTCCGCCGCAGACCTCCTCGTAGGTGGGGTTGGGTGTGACTCCGCCCGCGTAGCCAACCGCGGTCGTGTACACGCCGGGGGCTTCCCAGAAGATGCGCTCGGCGCCCCAGAAGCAGCCCATCCCGAAGATCGCCTGCTCGACGCCCGCTGGGAAGGGTGGGCGCATGGGGTTGCCCAGCACCAAGTTGCGCTCGGCGATCTGGATCGGCTGCGAGCGGCCGGGCAGGGCATCTGCGGCCTCCACGATGCTGCTCTGTCTGGCTTTGAACAGCTGCACCTGGTCCCAGCCTAGCGACCTTCCAACGCGTTCTCGGACGGCAAGGTTCGTTGTAGGGCTGTGTTTGGGCTCAAGCGCCGTCTGTCGAGGTCCGAAGAAGTAGCAGGGATGTTCACGAACCCATCGCAGTCGCTTTGGCAAGGGCCGGGTCTCATCGAGTCCAGGCCGCGGCTTGCGCAAAGCTGGTTAACGCTGCTCAGCTCGATCGCCGGCAGGGTGGTCGCGAGTCGCCCGTCGATGGCTTGGGCGCTGGCGTTGCTGTTCCTGTTCAAGGGACTGGTGTGCTGGGCGACCGTCGTCTTCCCGATCAGCCCAACCGAGCCGCTTTCCCTGCTCGCGGCCACCGGCGGCTTTGCTGTGCTCGCCTCGGGGATGGTGTGGCTGTTCGCGCGGCGTATCCCCGTGGTCGGTTTTGAGCTGTTGGCGGCGGGTGGCACGATCGTCACCAGCAACGTCGTGGCGCATGCCACCACCCACGGCGGCATGATGATCGCCGCCTTCTCCTATCCGTGGATCGCGATCTACACGGCCCACTTCTTTCCCCGCCGCGTGGTCGTTGCGCAGGGCGTCCTCATCTCGATTGGGTTCGGCGCGGGTCTGCTCATTGGCGGCCTTCCCCACGTTGGCATCTACTGGGGGATCGTGACCGTCACGATCTGGTCGATCTGCATCGTGCTCGGGCATCTCTCGGAGAGCCTGCGCCGCGAAGCCGATACCGACCCTTTGACGGGCTTGCTCAACCGCAACGGCTTCCTCGCGGCTGCCCTGCGCGAGCACGCGATCGCCCTGCGCAGCAACAATCGTCTCACTCTCGCCGTCCTTGACCTGGATGGCTTCAAGCAGATCAACGACCTGCGCGGCCACGTCGTGGGCGACCGAGTCCTGGCCGATCTCGGCCGCGCATGGCGTGAATGTCTGCGCACGGGCGACATCCTCGCTCGCCACGGCGGCGACGAGTTCGTCCTGCTCCTGCCGGCCACCTCCCCCGACGGCGCCGATGCCGTACTGCGCCGGCTCTTAGTCGAGGGTGTGCCTGTCAGCTGGTCGGTGGGTGTGGCCGAGTGGCTGCGCGAGGAGAGCCTGGGCGAGTGCATAGCGCGAGCCGACGCCCACCTCTACAGCGTCAAGCACGCCTCGCGTGCCTCTGCGCTGCGGCCAGTCGGCGCCTGAGCTCCCCACGACTGCGCGCGATCGCGTCGCGATTCTGGGTGCGAGTTGGGTCCGTTCGGAGTTTGACATCGCCCGCTTCAGGCAACACTGAAAAGGAGGGCATCGTTCCTCCCTCATTCCCTCCCCGGATCGGCCCGCCCCTGAGCGGGTCGATCTGCGTCGCGGGACGCCGTCCCCGCGGATGCGCGTCGGGCCTGAGCGGGTCGATTTGCGTCGAGGCGGTGATAGGTTCGCTGCACCATGTCCAAGCCGCGTGTCTCCACCCGTAGGCTGCTCGTCTGGGCAGCTGTCTTGGGGCTTGTGGCAGTGCTTGCCGTCGTGGGGCTGGCCTCGAGCGGCGCGCGGACGGGACGCAAGGCCCCGCCTCTGCCCACCGAACGGCTCAGCGGCTCCCCCGTGACGGTGGCCTCGCTGCGCGGCCATCCTGCCTTCGTCAACTTCTGGGCAAGCTGGTGCGGTCCGTGCGAAACGGAGGCGCCTTCGCTGGAGCGCTTCTCGCGAAGCCTGGCGGGGCGAGCGGCCGTGGTGGGCGTCAACTGGGAGGACCTCTCCCGTTCGAATGCCCTCGCCTTCATCCATCGCTATGGCTGGAGCTTCTCGAACCTGCGCGACCCCGACGGCACCATTGGGCGCCGCTATGGCATCACCACTTTCCTGCCCACCACATTCGTGTTGGATAGCTCCGGCCGGCTGCGCCTGACCTTGCACGGCCCCCAAACAGAGCAGAGCCTCAACGAAGCTCTGCGGCGCGTCAGCGGTTGAGCTCAGCGTCGCTTGGCGTGGCCGTGGTGGGCCGGCTTGCGTTTGCGCTTGGCCTTGGGAGGAGCAAAGGTCACCAACGCGGCGCTGCTCGGGTCGAGTTGGAGCGTCGCGACCCCGCCGTGTACCGTCACGAGTTCGGGGTGCTTCGGTTCGTGCCAGGAGCCGTTGGCCGCGACCGCTCCACCGCCCAGCCTGACGCCGCTGGTGGCACTCGGCGAAGTTGCCTCCAGGCGCGCCAGATCGCCGGGAGCGAAGCCTGCGCCCACCGTTAGATGTATTTCAAGCGGGTTGGCTCCTTGGGCTTCCTGGTCTGAGAGCACCACCTTGATCGTGTGGCCCGGCCCCAAGAACGAAGCCGCCACGAGGTCGGGTGTGCCGGATGGAACGCTCGGCGGGGGTGCTTCCAGTTCCCCGCTCGACGGTTCTTCGGGATCCATCGGTTCGGGTGCGGCCGATCCGATTGTTGTCGGTAGCGGTCGGTAGCCGATCAACGACCTGGCCATCAGCAACGCATACCAGTCCGGTTGGGCTCTCAGATTCCCCTCGGCCGAAGCTTCGGCCGACGGCGCGCACACGGGCGTGTAGCCGAGACAGTTGGTGGGATTGCCCTGCAGGTTGATGCCCGCCAAGCCGTCGTCCATCGCCTGGGCCAGGTAGCCGGTCGCCCACAGGGCGGAGGCGAAAGTGTTGCTCACGCCGGGCACGCCTCCGCAGGAGACAGAGCCGAGCTCGTCCATGCGAAACGGGATCCCGCTTTCGCTCGCGACCGCCATGTAGGTGGCCAGCGATCTCGCCGCCGCTCCTCTCGTGGCGATGCTGAGCAGGGCTTCGATCGAGGGCGGGGGATTTTGGGCGCAGCCGAGCGGATAGTGGTGTCCGGTCAGCAACGCCGGGGTTTGAGCCAGGGCCTCCTCACCGCCCCATTCGGCGAACACGCCCGAACCCGACACGTCAGGCCCCGCTATCTGGATGCCCGGCGTGAGCGCCTCGATCGCGTCGCGATAGTCGCTCACTTCTTCCTCATAGCCCTGGGCGATCCAGGGCAGTCCGCGAAAGCCGTGGCTGCCATAAGCGTTCGGCTCGTTGCCGATCTCCACAGCCGCCAGGGACGGTCCGAGCGCATGGTGGGCGGCCGCCACCTCGCGTGCCGCGGCCCGCGGTTCGAAGTGGGCCAAGCCGACCGTCAACAAGACCTGCCAGCCGCTTCGCTTGGCCAGTTCGCCGAGCGCCTTCATCTGGGCCGGCCCGATCGTGCTCGAAGCCCAGGCCGGCGCCGGCGTCTGCGGGTCGGTCCAAGCCACGTTCTCATCGGCGGTGATCCCCCCGAAGCGCAACACGCCCGGCCCAAGCGAGCGCAGCAGGGTGACCAGGTCGCCCTTGTGGGAGTCTTCGGCGAGCTCGGTCAGGGCGGCCGCCTCGAAGGACAGGCCCAGGAACCGCTTGGGGATCGGACGCCCCGGCGCCTGGGATTCGATCGCGACGTTGACCGGGGTCGGCCCCTGGG
>JBAURN010000263.1:0-16939 GCA_049581225.1 Solirubrobacteraceae bacterium | reverse complement strand
GTGGTAGAGCACGTCGTAGAAGTCTCCGCCCACCTCGTTCAGCTCGCCCGCGGCGCAGTAGCGCGCCCTGATCTCGGCGCCCGGGATCTCCGGCAGCGCCTCCGGCAGCAGGGCCTGCTGGAGGGTGTGGGAGATACGCTCCCGCTCCGTATACAAGCGCGCATGTTCGACAGCCGTGCCGGCCCTGCGGGCCAAGCGCTCGGCGACCCCGAGGTCGGCTTCGGAGAGCGTGTGCTCGGACTCCGAGGAGACCAGCGTGATCGCCCCGATCGGCCCCGCCGCGCCGATCATCGGCACGATGATCACCGATTTCGCGCCGATCGAGCTGAGCAGCTCCAGGTGACGATGGTCACGGGCGTACTCGGCCAGCGCATCCTCGGGGATGTCGGTGTAGACGCGCGAGCTACCGGTCCTGATCACCTCGGGAACCCCGAGCGGCTCATCGAGCGTCGGCCGATAGTCGCGATCCAGGCGTCCCGCCAGCTCCAATCGCGCTGGGTCGGAGTGATGCACCGCGACGCGCTCGATCCGCTTTTGCTCGTCGAGCACGTCGATCGCGCACCAGTCCGCGATCCTCGGGACGACCAGGCGGGCAACCCGCCGCAGCGTGTCTCCGTAGTCCATCGAGGACGCCAGGACCCTGCTCGCCTCCGACATGAAGCTCTCCGCCTCCTGTGTGCGCCGCAATTGTGAGAAAAGGCGCGCGTTGTCGATCGCCAAGGCGGCGCGGCGGGCAAGCTCCACGACCAGCTCCACGTCCTCCTCGCCATACGGGGCGCCGCCGCCGAGGCGCAGCGTCGAGAGCGCGCCCAACGTTCGCTCGCGGGCCCGCAGCGGCGCCACCACGGCCGAGCTGTAACCGTGCTCGATCATGAAGCGCGCGTGCTCGGAGCCCTGCGCGAAGGAGCTCAGTAAGCCGCTCGACATCTCGACGAGAAGCATGGGCTCGCCCTCACGGATCACGCCGGCCACCGGATGCTCGCCCTCGGGGTTCAAGGGATAGGTGGCGCGCAATTCTTCGAGCTCGTGCGCCAGTCCCTTCTGCGCGCACGCCACCGCCACGTCACGGATCGATCCGTCCTCGTCGAGCAAGTCGATCACGCACAGGTCGGCCAGGCGGGGGACCGTGAGCCTGGCGACCTGACCCATCGTCGTAGCCAGCTCCAACGAGCTGGCCAGCACCGCCCCCGCCTCGATCAGCAGGCCCGTCGCGACGTCACCGCTCGGATCGACGAGCGCCTCGACTGGCTCCCCCTGAGATGAGTTTGGCATGGGCTGTATCCGGCGCTTGCGAGAATTGCGTAGGCCCTCGATTCAGTGGCCAGGCATCCCCTCAGTATGGCAGCGCCAAGGGTCTACATGGCGCGGGAAATTGCCAGTGTCCTGGCCTCGGCGGCTTACCGGCGTCCGGGCTCAGCGGCTGTCGAGCAGACCCAGAGTGAGCGTCTCGAAGGGCCCGATCTCCGCCACGTCGTGGCGGTCGGTGAGCTTTCTGATCACGTTCCCGAGCCGGTCCAGCTCGGAGTCCTGCAGCAGGTGTCGCGCGGCGCCGCTGGCCAGCGGCGCGATGTGGAGCTCAATTTCGCGCTGTCCCACGTTGACCCCCACGTTGAGCTGATCGCCGTTGAGCGCCGGGGCGGCGTGCGCTGCCAAGGCGTCGGCGAGCAGTTGCGCGTCGGAGATGCGGTCGGTCGAGAAGTGGGCGCGCGCCGCCAATGCGCTCACCATGCGCGGAAGGATCGTGCGGGCGAGCGCGAGCGGGGCGATGCTGAACATCGCGGTGGAGGGCGTCTGGGAAAGCGTAAGCGTCGCCAGCCCCCGTTCCTCCGAGCACGCCTCGAAGGCCTCGACCGGCGGCAGCGAGAACCGCATTCGAACCTCCGTGCCCCCTCCGGGCCCACGGCCGAACTCGACCTCATGAGCCAGCGTCTCGATCACGTGCAGGCCGATGCCGGCCGACGGAAGCTCGGTCTCTGTGTCCCCGTCGAAGCTGTCCTCGATTTCCCCCTCGAAGTCCTGTGCGTGCTCGCCTCGATTCTGGATTCCCAAGCCGCCGTCGCGCACATGTACCGCCACGGCTCCCGAAGCGACGCAAACGTCGACTTCCATCGGGCCGGGAGCGCCGCCATAGGCGTGCAACACGACGTTGTTGCAGGCCTCGGTGACGGCCGTGCGGATGTCGTTGAGATCGTGCTCGCCGATCCGCACCGCTTCGGCCAAGCCGGTGAGCATCTCCCGGACAAGCACCACGTTCTCAGGGGTGTTGAGGAGTTGGAGGCGAACGTTCGGCGGTGGCTCAGGCATTGGCGGGCGATCCCTCTTTGAGAGGAATGCGGTGGATCCTATTGTTCGCCTCTGAAACTTTGAATAAGACGATGGGCGCGCGCGCCGGGCGTTCAGGACACGCCCTCGCTCACGCTGTCCCGCGTCAGCGCGCGCAGCTGATCGAGCGAGCGGCGCAGCAGACGCGACACCTGCATCTGAGAGATCCCGATGCGGGCTGCGATCTCGGTCTGGGTCAACTCCTCGACGAAGCGCATGTGCAGCATTGAGCGCTCGCGTGCCGGCACGTGCTCAAGGGCGGCGACCAGCGTGGCGTCCAACTCGACCAGCTCGTAGCGCTCGTCCTCCTGGCCGATCGAGTCGCCGAAGCTCGAGCCCTCCTCCTCGCCGCCCGGGCGGGGAGCGTCGAGCGACATCGTTTCGTAGGCCTCGGTCGCCTGTAGGGCGTCGATCACCTGCTCGGCATCCAGCTCCAAGTACACGGCGAGCTGGTTGACCGTGGGAGCGTGGCCCTTTTCGTTGGTGAGCGTCTCCTGGGCGTTGCGAACCTTCAAGGCGCGCTCCTGGTCGCCGCGAGGCACGTGCACCGACCAGCCGCAATCGCGGAAGTAGCGGCGCATCTCGCCGAGGATCGTCGGTACCGCAAAGGAGGCAAAGGAGTGGCCGCGGCTCGCGTCGTAGCGGTCCAGCGCCTTCAAAAGTCCGACCGAGGCGACTTGCAGCAGATCCTCGAAGGGCTCTGAGGAGCGGTCGTAGCGGCGCGCCAGACTGCGGGTGAGCGGCATGAAGCGGCGCACAAGAGCCTCGTGGGCGGCCGGGTCGCGCTCACGCTGCCACCGCGTGAACAGCAGGGTCACGTCGTCCTGGCTGCCGCGGTCAAAGCGCAGACTGGGCGTGGCTGTCGAAGCTGACACCATCTCAATCTCCTCTCCGTCGACTCTCTCCGGGTATAGCGTCTTCCCGGCTCGCCGTCAAGCGCTGCAGACGGCGTCTACCCGCCTCGGGCGCCGTCTAACCACAATCGAGCTTGGCAGCCCGCTTGCAGCTTTTCTCGATCCGGACATGCGCTGGCATACTGCGGGGTAGGTCGATAACGATGCCCCGTTCTATCTGGAATGGCACGGTCGCCTTCGGGCTTGTGCGCGTGCCGGTCAAGCTGTATTCGGCGACCGAGTCGAAGCGGATACCCCTGCGCGAGCGCCACGCGGAGGATGGCGCCGCGATCGAGCACCGGCGCTTGTGCGTGAAGGAGGGACGCGAGGTCCCCTACAGCGAGATCGTCAAGGGCTATGAAGTCAGCGAGGACTCCTACGTGGTGCTCACCAAGGAGGAGGTGGCCGCCGCCGAGGGCCCTGAGGCGCATGTCGTTGAGATCGAGCACTTCGTCGATCGCGAACAGATCGACCCGGCCTATTACGAGCGCTCCTACTACCTGGGACCGGGCAAGCTGGGGGAGGAGGCCTACCGCTTGCTGCACGCCGCGCTGGAGCGCTCCGCGCGCGCGGGGATCGGTCGCTTCGTCTTCCACAACAAGGCTCATCTGGTGGCGATCAGGGCCGTGGAGGACGTGATCGTGCTGCACACGATGCGCTTCGCCGACGAGCTGGCCTCAGGGGAGGAGTTGGAGCCGCCCAAGCCCGAGAAGCGGCCGAGCAAGCTGGAGCTGGACACCGCCCAGCTCTTGCTGGCCCAACTGGACGCGAAGTTCGAGCCCGAGAGCTATGCCAACACCTACCGCGACGCGGTGATGGCCATGATCGAGAAGAAGGCCAAAGGCGAAGCGATCGAGGCTCCCGAGGGCCCGCGAGTCACGCCGGCCGGCGACCTCTTGGGCGCGCTGGAAGCGAGCCTCGCTCAAAGCGGGGGCTCCTCCCGGGGCAAGGGCACGGCAAAGAAGCGTTCGCGCTCGACGACACCCGCCGGCAAGGCGCCCAAGCGCACGCGGGGTAAGGCCTGATGGCCCGCGCGCTGTGGACAGGTTCGCTCAGCTTCGGTCTGGTGACGGTGCCGGTCGCGCTGTACAGCGCGGTGCGCGATCGCGACATCCACTTCAACCTGTTGCACGGGCCGGACGGCTCGCCGATCGAGACGCGGCGGGTGTGCGCGCACGAGCAGAAGGAGGTTCCCTACAACGAGATCGTCAAGGGCTATGAGCTCGACGACGGCCGCTGGGTTCTGCTCAGCGACTCCGATCTCGAAGCGGCGGCGCCGCGCAAGAGCCACACGATCGACATCGAAGCGTTCGTGGAGGAGCGCGAGATCGACCCGCTGTACATGGACCGGCCCTACCTGCTGGTGCCCGAGAACGAGGTGGCCGCGCGCCCCTATGCGCTCCTGAGCGAGGCGATGGCCTCCTCGGGAAAGGTCGCCTTGGGTCGCTTCGTGATGAGGGCCAAGGAGAACCTGGTCAGCATCCGCCCGCGAGGAGGCCTGCTGGCGCTGACCACGATGCGCTTCCACGACGAAGTGCGTCCCAGCGCCGAGATCGCCGAAGGGCTCGCATCGGCGCAGGCTCCCAGCGAGGAGGAGATCGAGAACGCGATGGCGATCGTCGCCGAGCTGGAGGTCCCGTTCGAGCCGGAGGGCTATCGCGACGAGCACAGGGCCCACCTGGAAGCGATCATCAAGCGCAAGCGCAAGGGACAGAAGATCTCTGTGCCAAAGCCCAAGCCCAAGGAGTCGGCCGAGCCGCCGCCGGTCGCTCCCGACTTGATGGGCGCTTTGGAGGAGAGCTTGGCGCGGATCCGGGGCGAGGAGGCGAGCAAGGGCAAGGCGGCCGGCGCAAGCAAGGGCAAGGCCAAGGTGCCGGGCGCAAGCAAGGCCAAGGCGGTCGCCAAACCCAAGCGCAAGCCGCCCGCGCCAAAGACGCCCGCGCCAAAGACGCCCGCGAAGCGGGCAAGCGGCGGCGCGCGTCGATCTTGAGCGCTGAGTGAGCGCCGCGGAACTGGTCGCGATCGCCGCGGCGGGCTTTGCGGCGGGCACGATCAACACGGTAGTGGGCAGCGGCACGCTGATCACTTTTCCGGTGCTGTTGGCCTTCGGCTATGCGCCGGTCACGGCCAACGTCTCAAACAACGTCGGCTTGGTGCCGGGGTCGGTCTCGGGAGCCTTCGGCTACCGGCGTGAGCTGCGAGGTCAACGTGAGCGGGCCTTGCGCTTCGGCACGATGTCCGTGCTCGGCGGGCTCACCGGGGCCATATTGCTCTTGGCCTTGCCCGCGTCGGCGTTTGAGGCGATCGTGCCTGTGTTCATCGCGGTGGCGCTTGTCTTGGTGCTGCTCCAGCCTTGGTTGAACGCGAAGCTGGCCCGCCACGGCGAGCCCCATCGCGGCCGGCGTGGGCGGGCCCTGGCGATGGTGGCCTTGTATGGGACCGGCGTGTATGGGGGCTACTTCGGCGCCGCCCAGGGGATCCTGCTGCTGGGGATCCTCGGTCTGGCTTTGGACCAGGACCTGCACAGGACTAACGCCCTGAAGAACGTGTTGGCCGGCTCGGTCAACGGCGTGGCGGCCCTGTTCTTCATTTTCGCCACCCACGTCGACTGGGGTCCGGCGGCCGTGATCGCGGGGGCTTCGATCATCGGCGCTCAGGTCGGGGCGCGCTATGGACGGCGCTTGCCCCCGCGCGTGTTGCGGGCCTTGATCGTGGTGGTTGGTGTGACCGCGATCGTGCGGCTGCTGGCGTAGCGAGACCACTACGAACAACAATCCCCACCCAAAAGGAGGGTCAGGAGAGGGGTAGGAGGCCTTCGGCGCGCTGCCGTTCGTTGGCGCCCGGGCCAGGCCTCACCTGAAGCTCGGTGGTGTGCAAAGGCTCTCCGCAGTGGCCACAGCGCAACTGCGGGTCGGCGTCGTGGCCGCACTTGGTGTGCACCGGCACCCTCGGCGGGCCCGCCTCTGGGGCGGCGTAGCGGTCGCCCCAGCTCATCAGGGCAAGGATCGTGGGGTTGAGGTCAAGTCCCTTGCGTGTGGGGACGTACTCGTAGGACTCGGGGTGCTCCTGGTAGAGGCGGCGCTCGAGCAGGCCGTGCTCGACCAGAACGTCGAGACGGTCGGTGAGGATGTTGGAGGCCACGCCCAGGTTGCGCTTCATCTCGGCAAAGCGCCTGCGGCCGAGCAGGGCTTCGCGCATGACGAGCAGGCTCCAGCGCTCGCCCACGATTGACAGGGCGGCGGCGATCGAGCAGTTCTGCTCGGTGAACGGGCGGTAGGGCATGCCTCCATCCTAGCCGAGGTGGTTGCATTTTGCAATCTTGCTGTGCTACGGTGATCCGCGAGGCGCTTGCAAATCGCAACCAGCCTGAAAAGGCACTCTCAATCAGCCCAAATGCGGCCCCGATCAAACCCACACGCGACCAGGTGGAGGCTCCAGATGCAGAGACGGTGGAAGGTCCTGATGCTCGTGTCGGTTGGCGTGTTCATGGTCAGCTTGGACCTGTTCATTGTCAACATCGCGTTCCCCAAGATCGAGGCCGACTTCGGGGGCGCGGATGTCTCCTCGGTGTCTTGGGTCCTGAACGCCTATGCCATCGTCGTGGCGGCTTTGATGGTGTCCGCCGGCAGGCTCGCCGACCGCCATGGGCGCAAGCGCGCGTTCTTGCTCGGTTTGGGCGTGTTCGTGGCCGGCTCGGCTCTGTGCGGTGCCGCGCCCTCGCTGGGCGGGTTGGTCGCCGCGCGGGTGGTGCAAGCGGTCGGCGCCACCTTGCTGCTGCCCATCTCCCTGGCTTTGCTTCTGCCCGAGTTCGAGCCGTCCGAGCGACCGGCCGCGATCGGCATATGGGCGGCGGTCGGCGGCCTGGCGGCCGCGGCCGGACCGCCGCTCGGCGGACTGCTGGTGCAGGTCAGCTGGCGCTTGGTGTTCCTGGTCAACATCCCGGTCGGCCTGATCGCCTTGGCCTACGGATTGCGCCTGTTGCGCGAGAGCCGCGATGAGAGCCAGGCACGACCCGACCTGCTCGGATCGGCCTTGATCGTGCTCGGCATCGGGGTCCTCTCGCTTGGACTGGTCAAGGCGCCGGAGTGGGGGTGGGGGAGTGCGCGCACGATCGCGGCTTTTGCGCTCGCCACTGCCGGCCTGGCTGGGTTCTGGGCCCGTTGCTTGACCAACGTCGCGCCGGTCGTGGACCCGGCGATGCTGCGCGTTCGCTCCTTTGCGGCGGCCAATCTTGCCTCGGTGCTGTTCTCGGCCGCGTTTGCCGCTTTCCTGCTGGCCAACGTCCTGTTCATGACCTCGGTTTGGCAGCGCTCGACGTTGATCGCGGGCTTGTCGCTGGCGCCGGGGCCGGCGCTGGCGGCGGTGTGCGCGGCTACGTCGGCGCGTCACATCAATCGCTTCGGTCAGCGCACGCTTGCGGTTTTGGGCATCGCTCTGTTCGGACTCGGCTGTCTGTGGTGGCGCTTGCGTATGGGCCCAACCCCCGATTATCTCGGCGAGATGCTGCCCGGCCTCTTGATCACGGGTGTGGGCGTGGGCTTGGTCTTGCCGAGCTTGGCCAGCGCCGCCTCCTCGTCTTTGCCGCCCGCGCGCTTTGCCACCGGCTCGGCCGTCTTCACGATGACGCGCCAAGTCGGCTTCGTGCTGGGCGTCTCGATCTTGGTGGCAGTGCTCGGCACGCCCGATCGGGCCGACGCGCTGGCGGCCTTCGAGCGAGGCTGGGCGTTCATGATCTTCACGAGCGCGCTCGGCCTGTTGGCGGCGCTGGCGATAGGCAAGATCAGGACAGCGGATGCGCCGGTCGATGGCGCTCGTGGGCGTACATCGCCAACGCGTGAACCCCAGCTGGATGGGCTCGAAGTTCGCCCACAACCTGGGCGGCGTGTGGGGGCAGCTCGCTCATAGAGGGCAACGGCACCGTGCAATGATGCGGGCGTGCGCAGGCTCGTCTCCTTGATCTTCGTTTCGATGTTTGCCTTGGTCGTGCCGGCGCTCGCCTCCGGTTCGAGTGCGCAGCTTTGGAGTGCGCTGGGCGGGAAGGTTGTCTGTGGCATCGCGATCCATCAGCCCAACTCGCCGCCGATGCAGTTGCTCTGTAGCGCGAGCTCTGTGCCCGCGCCCCCGAAAGGACAGGGGTTCGGCGATCCCGGCTTTGTCTTTCTCGGGTCCACGGGCCGTCCAAAGCTCGCGCGGCTCAGTCAAGACTCGTTTGTCGCCAGCCACGCGGCGAAGCTCAAAAGCGGAAGCAAGTGGGCAGTGGGGCCGATCGCCGTGAAGTGCACGATCGGCGCCACGGCCATTCGTTGCGTCAATCGCTCGCATCACGGCTTCAAGATCACGACGAGCTCTTACCGCGCCTTCTGACCCACCCCGGCAAGCTGGGCCTGTGGGCCTCTTCACTCTGGTCCATCCCTCATGATGGGAGGCGTGGAGACCGGTGAGAAACTCTTGATGGTGCCCACAACGCGCTATGCGCGCAGCGGGGAGGCGACCATCGCCTACCAGGTGGCGGGAGAGGGGGCGCTCGACCTTCTGTTTCTCCCAGGATGGATTTCCCAGATCGAGCAGTTGTGGGACATGTCGGCCGTGCGTCGCTTCCTGGAGCGCTTGGCGGTGTTCAACCGTCTGATCCTGTTCGACCGCCGCGGCAGCGGACTGTCCGATAGCGCCGGCGGCTCTCATGGTCTCGAACAGGAGGCGCTCGATGCGCTCGCGGTGCTCGACACCGTGGGCAGCGAGCGGGTCGCGCTGCTGACCTACGGGTTGGGCGGACCTGTCGGTGCGCTGCTCGCGGCGGAGCATCCCGCGCGGGTGGGTGCGCTGATCATGTACGCGTCGATCGCGCGCACCTCATGGGCCGCCGACTACGACTGGGCGATGACACTGGAGGATCGTGCGCGGTGGACCGAGCGGACAGTTGCCGCTTGGGGCGAGCCTGGCGGCCCCGGACTTGCGGTGATGGCGCCTTCGATGGCCGAGGATCGGGCTTTGACAAATTGGTTTGCGCGCCTGCAACGCCTCGCGGCAAGCCCGAGCCAGGCACGAACACTGCTGAACGCGGCAGCCCACCTTGACGTGAGGGAGGTACTGCCGAGAGTGCGTGTGCCAACGCTGGTCATGCACCGCAGCGGCGATCAGGCATGGGATCCACGTCACTCGCGCTACCTGGCAAAGCACATAGCCGGCGCGCGCTACGTGGAGTTGGAAGGAGCCGATTCGCTTCCCTTCGTGGGCGACAGCGATGCGATTGTCGAGGAGATCGAGGAGTTCCTGACCGGCGCGCGCAGCGGCGGGGTCGCCCGCAGCCTGCTGACGGTGATGTTCACGGACATTGTCGATGCCACCGTGCGAGCCGCCAAGCTTGGCGATGGGCGTTGGCGCGATCTGCTGGCCGATCACGACGCGCGCATACGAGCTCAGCTCGCGCGCTTCGGTGGGCGGGAGGTAAAGACCGTGGGAGACGGTTTCCTGGTGACCTTCGCGGGGCCGCCGTCGAGAGCCCTGCGTTGTGCTTTGGCAATCGCCGCCGAGGCACGCGAACTCGGAATCGAGGTTCGCGTCGGGGCGCACACCGGCGAGTGTGAGTTGGTTGGAGAAGATGTGGCAGGCATGGCCGTGCACATCGCCTCGCGCGTGGGCGCGCTGGCCGCTCCGGGTGAGGTGCTCGTGTCTGGAACGGTGTACGGAACGGTCGTGGGCGGTCCATTCGCGTTCGAGGACCGCGGTTTTCACGAGCTGAAGGGTGTCCCGGGCCACTGGCCATTGTTCGTGCTGCGCGGTTGAGCGGGCCGGCACTACCGGAGGCTGGGCGTCGGTGCTTCGCGTAGATCTGGTCTAGAGCTCAGGCATGGTCGTTCCCAGGGACCGCGTCGTTCGCGGAGCCGAGTTGCGAGCGCAGCGTTTCGCGTCCACGGTGCAAGCGTGACTTCATCGCGGCTCGACTGAGGCCCAGAGACTGTGCTGTGGCCGATCCAGACATGCCTTGGATATCGCGCAGGACGAGCACGGCGCGCTGCTCGCTTGGAAGCGCCGCGATACAAGCAACGATCCGCTCGACTTCCAAGTGGACCAGAGCGGTCTCCTCGGTCGAGGATGGTTGCGCGGGAGGGGAGACCGATGCTCGCAACGCCAAGCGTGACCTGCGGATGCACTCGTGGCGCACGATCTGAAACATCCAGGACGCGAGCGCGGCCGCCGCACGCAAAGTCCCGATCTTTCGGTACAGGACGATCAATGCCTCCTGTGCCGCGTCCTCTGCGTCCTCGGGGGTGGAGCAGAGGATGTGCGCGAACCGATGCACATGCGCGTGGGAGCCATCGAGGAGGGTCGCGATTGCGCGGGTGTCACCCTTCTGCGCCGCGCTCACGACCTGTTCGGTGGGCCAGGACCATTGTGTGTCAGTCACGGGAGCGCACCCTCCGGAAAAATATGAGGCATCCGCAGATCACAACGAGCGCGATTATGAGATAGATGGCGATCTTCATTTGGAGGGACAAGGCATCTTGGTGTCGACGGTAACCGGTTCGCCGACGAGGAACCTCAGTTCGGCTCTCTCGGGGAACCCTCCTTTGGGGCACTTCTTGGGCAGCGTTATGTAGGAGACCAGTTTGCCTTTGCGCATGAATGCGGCGCCAATTGTCAGTTTGGCGGTTTCCACCACTCCATATGGTGCTTCAGGAACGGTTTCGACTAGCGGCACGGAGGCCGTGATCTGCGGACCGAATTCACCTCCGGGATATGTGACGACTGCTTTTCCAAGCACTTCGATAACAGCTGGAGTCCGTCCTTCGGCGTAGAAGGCGAATTCGCCGCCGGGCGCGAAGAACGCCTGCAACGTCAGGCTCTCATGGACGCGTGTCGCGCCGAAGCTGACGACGCCGGTGACCGAGCCCATCGAGCTGACCGCCGATCCCTTTGGGCAATGCGCTACTTCGTGGCTTTCGAGTGTGGTGGTCGAGCAAGTGGCGAAACCTTGCGGGTGCAGCTTCACTCCGGCGGGCACATGGAAAGTCAGGCCGATTAGGGGAGGAGGAAAGCCGCCATATTCGGTCCCGCTGATCTTGATTTCGCCTTCCGCGGCCGTAGGGCCTCCGAGCGTGTTGTCGGTGCCTGGATAGGTCGGACCGTTGGGCTTAGTGGGGTCGATCTGGATCGGCGCGCCCCGGACTTTCAGCGTCACCGCAGTCGGTGTGGCACGAGCCACCCCAGCTCCAAACAAGAGGCATAGCCCGAGTACCGCCAGGCACCCCCAAAGGCCGTATATCGACGTTTGCCAAGCTCGTGCTTGGCGGGACTTGGGATTGAATGCTGGGACCATGACTGGGCGCCTCCCTTTCGATTGATCGAGCGCGTACCTACATGAGAGGCCGCCCAACGCCAAAAGGATTCGCGGCTGTAGGCTGTGCCGCGAGGGGAGACGAGAATGAGCGAACCGACCACCTACAAGCTCGACGGGCGCATTGCGACGATCACGATTGACGACGGCAAGGTCAACGCCTTCTCGATCGAGACGCTCAAAGCGATCCACGCCGCTTTCGATCGGGCCGAGGAAGACAACGCGGTTGTGGTGTTGACCGGCCGCGAGGGCTACTTCTCCGCCGGTTTCGACCTGAAGGTGTTCTCATCTGGAGACGGCGAGGCGGTGGTGGAGATGCTGCGGCTGGGCGCGACCTTGGCCGAGCGCGTGCTCTCTTTCGCCACGCCGGTGCTCGTGGCCTGTAACGGGCACGCGATCGCCGCCGGCAGCTTCCTCCCGCTGGCCGCGGACGTGCGGATCGGCACCGAAGGTCCGTTCCGGATCGGGTTGAACGAGGTCAAGATCGGACTGACGGTGCCTTGGTTTGCGGTTGAGCTGGCCCGTCAGCGATTGACTCCGGCCTCCTTCGATCGCAGTGTGGTGGGCGCGGTCATGCACAGCCCCGAGGAGGCCGTGGAGGCTGGTTTCCTGGACCGCGTGGTGCCCGCCTCTGAGCTTGAGGAGGTCAGCCTGCAGGCGGCCTCTGTGCTGGCTGAGCTCAATCCGGCGGCACATGCCGCGACCAAGCTGCGTGCACGCGGCGGGGCGCTGCGGGCCGTACGTGCGGCGATCGAGAGCGAGCTGACGCTCGAGGCGCTGACCGGGGCTCGGGAGTAGCCTTAGGTTTCATGCAAGACGCGTCGGCTACCGCTCACTTTGAGCGCAAGCGTCCCGGGTGGTTCACAAGTCATGTGTTCAATCCCTTCGTGGCAGGCTTGACCCGGCTTGGGATCAGTCTGTTTGGCTCGCGTGTGCTGGAGGTGCGAGGACGCAAGACCGGGGAGCCACGGCGTACTCCCGTGAACTTGCTGACGTTTGATGGTGAGCGCTATCTGGTTGCGCCGCGTGGGGATACCCAATGGGCGCGCAACCTGAGGGCCGCGGGGGACGGGAAGCTGCTGGTGGGCTCTCGCAGCGAGTCGTTCACGGCCGTCGAGCTCTCAGACGAGGAGAAGCCGCCGGTCCTGCGTGCCTACCTGAAGCGCTGGAAGTTCGAGGTTGGTGTTTTCTTCGACGGGGTCGGGCCTGAGTCTCCAGACCGAGAGATGCTCGAGGCGGCGCCCAAGCATCCGGTTTTCCGCTTGCGTTAGGGCGTCGAGCGCCAGGGCGTGGGAGGAGTCAGGCCGTGGGAGGAGTCCAGGGCAGAATGTCTCCACCGACGCCCGGCAAGCAGCATGCCAAGCGACTCACGGTACCGTGAGGTATTGTTCCGCAGTGCTGTGAGGCCAACTCGTTCCAACATACGGTAGCTATGACGCGGGGTGTGGGGCGTCATATCTTTGGCCGGACGCTCGGGACTTTGATGGTTCTCTGTGTCGGCATGTGTCTCGTACCCGCTGTGGCGTCCGCCGGATTGGCGCCCGGCCTCTGCCACTCGAACACGTCTCGCGGCTCGATCCCCTCGAGCTTCGCCGTTAAGGCGTGTTTTGACGGAACGACCCTCGATATCTATAACAACTTGGATATCGCACTCGGCGTTGCGGTCACAGGCTCGGTTGGATCTCCTCGGCGGACCGAGTCCAACTTCGACCTTGCTTCGATCGCGACTCGTCGAGTCTCCAAAGACAGCGATCTGCTGCTTCCAGGAGACGAGCTGAGGTTTCCGATCGGGTCAGGCGCCGCACTGATCAAGCTGCGAGGAACCCCCAAGATCGGCTTCTACGCAGAGGCCCACGCGTTTCAAACCTACGTCCCAGGCAAGACCGCCGGCATAGTCCAAGCGTTCACCGGGATGATGTCGGAGGTCGACCAGGATGCCCGACAGTATGCGGACTGCGAGGCTTCTAAAAGCCGGATCCAGCGGCTGGGCTGCAAGCCTCTTCTGGTCAGGAATATAGGGTTTGCGGGCTCCCGGTTCGTGATACACGGAGCGCTCAGTGTGGCGTCTGGGGTCCTAGAGAAGTCTCTCGGCGTTGTGATCGGGAGCATCGAATTTTTGCGGTGGGCCTACCACCAGCCCCAGCAAATCCTTGCGATCCGCCACTCGGGCACGATATCTCTAGCCGCCAGCGCGGCACCGACACCACCACCGGCTCCCGCGCCGCCGCCGCCACCACCGCCACCTGTGACGGTACCGGCCTCCGGCCCGACACTTGTCTACGATGGCGATACGGCCATGGGGACCCAGTCCGGGGACCTCGAATTCAGCGAATGGTCGGCGGCGACCGGGCAGAGTGCCGAAGTTTCGGCGACGTTCCCAGCCGACCTCTCGAGCTACCGCTGTGTTGTGATGCTCGCCAACAAGTCCGTTGGGGCGTCAGAAACAGGTCTTTTGGGTGGGTACCTGCAGTCAGGCGGGACGATCGTTGCCGTCGGGGAGCATCAAGGGTTCGGTTTCGACACAGCCGACGGTGCTATGAACTCTCTCGCCACCGCGCTCGACGTGGGACTCGGACTCGACGACGATGAAATCGACGAGGGTGAACTGGCGACGACCAATATCGATCCGTCACCACTCACCGCCGGCGTTTCGGTGCTAGGCGAGAACTGGGCGAGCACGGTCTCAGTTTGGGGGGTGGCGCAGCCGCTTGTTGGGAGCATGGATGACTCCTCAACCATCGTCGCGGCTCAAGCCGTCGGCAGCGGCCAGTTCGTGATGGCGGGAGACTCGAACATGTTCAGCGACAACAGCTATGGCGCCTACAGCGACGACGACAACGGTCGCTTCGTTCTCGACCTCTGTCCTTAACCCATGGTGCGGCAATCGCGTGCGAGTACGGGCTGCCGACCGTCGTGGGGTGGAGCGCGCCCATCCGGCTGATCCGCGACGGGCAGCGGATCCGGGTGCATGGGACCGAGGGGCACGTCGAGGTTTTGGATTAGGTGGGGGTGCGCCTGTAGCGAAGGTAAACGATGAGAGAGCCAAACGTCTTCGTCTCGATCAGCTCCAGATCGACCCTTTCGTCGAGGATCGGGAAGTAGGGCGTGCCGCCGCCAAGTAGGACTGGACTGACGAACAGCTGCCACTCGTCGATCAGTCCCAGCTTCATGCACGCACCGGCGAGCCCAGCACCGCCGACAGCTATGTCCTTTCCCGGCTGTTCCTTGAGCCGCGAGACCTCCTCGCCGAGGCCGTCCCTGAGCAATCTGGTATTGCCTACCACGCTCTGAAGGGTCGTGGAGAACACGACCTTCGGCAGGGCCTTCCAGATTTGGGCGAACTTGACTTGCTCCGCGGCCAGGGGACTCTCCTCGGCGGTCTCCCAGTAGACCATCGCTTCATAGAGCCGCCGTCCGCAGAGATGCACACCGATTTCCCGCACGTGCTGGGTATGGAACAGAAACAGTTCCTCGTCGGGCGCTGTCCAGTCAATCGAGCCGTCGGGTCCGGCGATGTAGCCGTCCAGCGACACAGTCATCGAGTAGATCAGCTTCCGCATCGCCGTCCTCCTTCGATTGGACCTCACGCGACAGATCAGTTGCGTAAGCACATCATGCGGGCTGCCGCAGCTCAATCCGGTTGTCTTTCGGGGTCGGTAACGTGCTGCGCTCGCGGCTGACGCTATCGAGTTGTAACGTCCGGGTGCTTTGGTAATCCACGAAAAGTGCGGAGTCCCGCCGATCTGAGACGGTCCAGTCCCATTCATGTAAGACCGCGACGTCCCATCTATGTGAGACCGACGCGACGACCTCAACGGCAGGGCCCGTGAGGATGCTCGTTGCGTTTCCGCTTGGCGGAGGGCGTCTTACGCGAGCGATTCGAGTGTGAGGCCGGGTACGGCCTTGAAGATTGTGTCGTTGGAGACGAGCGGGATCCCGAGTCGGAGCGCGGTCGCGGCGATCCAGCGGTCGGCGTTGTGCTCGCGCTGCGCGAGAGCGTGACCGATCGCGGCGCAATCGGCGCGCAGCTGGGCACAGATCGCCACGAGCTCGGGGCCGGTGTGGATAACCTCCGCGCGTCGGATCTTGCTCTCGAGCTTCAGCATCCGGGCCTCGCCCCAGCCGCGGCGGATCGCCCCGTAGCGCAGCTCCGTAGCCGTCTGGAAGGAGATGAACGCCGGCCGACCGGTGATGATCGGCGCGTAGCGTTCAGCCAACAGTGACGTCGGGACCAGGTCAGCGCTGAAGACATCGGTATCGATCACGATCGCGCTGCGCGATCCGGGTGCGGTCACGACTGGACGGCTGAGAGGAAGGCCTCGCCCTCTTCTTCGCTGAGATCCTCGATCACCATCTCATCGTGATCGGGCAGCGGATGCGCGCGGCGCAGCAGCTCCTCGATGGGGAGCTCCAAGTGCTCAGGTTCGCTCTGGCTCGCAGGATGTGTCGACACGATCCCTGAAGTGTAGAGGAGGTCCGCAGTTCGGAGATCATGGAGGGCTATGAGACAGTGGCAGCGATGATGCCCGCCGCCGGTTGCTCCGGCGAACTCGATCCGATCCAAACTGACCCACGACCGCGTCACGCTCGATAATGTATGTTATGTCAACCTAGAAAAGCCCTGCAAATCGTTACTTCTCTGAGAGTTGCCAGGCTCAGTGGACATGATCTACCGACATGGCCACAAGGAGGAAGACAACGATGAGAACAAGCCCGACCAGAGCGATCAAGAAAAGACGAAACGCGTGACTCGCGGCACGCGATTCACGCTGGCGCTCCAAAGCACCTGCAGACCAAACGACACCAGATAAAGCAGCTGGCCGACGCGCAGACGAGACCTCAGCTGAAGACGGCAGTCGACCACGGCCACGGGGATCCTCCCGAGCCCGTCGATCGCGTTCCCAAGGCTCTTCGCGAAAAGTGGGCATTCCAACTATTCGGCAGGAGGCCCGCCATGGCTTTAGGCCTCATCGCGGACGCTGGCCAGACGGCGCTGCCCAGAAGCTCGTCGACCGGCGCCCACTCTTCCGCTTCGCGCAACACATAGATGACGAGGACCTGGTGGTGACGCACGCATGGCTCCCGGACGAGCGTATGGATCTGCCTAAACGAAGACGTGAGCCGCAGCCGGCCGGGCCAACCGCGCGAGCCCGAGGGCTGGAGCTGGGAGAGTGGCGGTAGTAGCATCGGGGGCGATGTCTCTTTGGGTGCTACTTGCGGCGATGGGGCTGTTCAAGCTGGTGGTGGCTACGCTGATGCTGTGGGTCCCCTTCCACGCGGATTCGGCGATGGTGTCGCTGGCCGAGGATGACGGCGGCGGCGAAGACGAAGGCGGCACCAAGACGGTGCCGGGCTCCCCGCGGGAGCCCCATCCGCGGCGTCCGTTGAC
>JBAURN010000262.1:0-2355 GCA_049581225.1 Solirubrobacteraceae bacterium | reverse complement strand
GGCCCGCACCGGGGCGAGGGGGCCGGCCGCGTCGGCCGGCTGGTTGCGCTCCTCGCGCACGATGTACAGGGGACGGTGCTTGACCTCGTCGTAGATGCGCCCCACGTACTCGCCGATCACGCCCAAGGCGATCAGTTGGATCCCGCCGATCAAGAGGATCAGGATCGTGATCGTGCCGAAGCCGGGCAGGTAGGAGTCGGTCAAGCGCAGGCCCAGCACGATTGGGATCGCCACGAACGCGATCCCCGCCGACAGCAGGCCCGCGTAGGTCGCCAATTGCAGTGGCAAGTGTGAGAAGGAGGCGATCGCGTCCAGGGAGAAGCGCAGCATCTTGCGCAGCGTGTACTTGGTCTCCCCGGCGCTGCGCGCGTCGCGCTCGTAGGGCACCGCGGTCTGGGTGAAGCCGACCCACACGGTCATGCCGCGCAAGAAGCGCGAGCGCTCGGTCATCGAGAGAAGCGCGTCCAGGGCGCGCCGGTCGAGCAGCCTGAAGTCGCCGGAGTTGGGCTCCAGGTCGACCTGAGCAAGGCTGTCGAACAGCTTGTAGAACCAGGAGGCCGTGGCGAGCTTGAAGGCGGTCTCGCCGTCGCGCTGCTTGCGCACCGCGTAGACCACGTCGGAGCCGTGCTCCCACTGCTCGATCATGCGCGGGATCAGCTCAGGGGGGTCCTGCAGGTCGGCGTCGATCATCGCCACCACGTCGCCCCTCGCGTGCTCCAGACCGGCGGTGAGCGCCGCCTGGTGGCCGAAGTTGCGCGACAGGTGGATCACCCGCACCCTCGAGTCCTCGGCCGCCAGGCGGTCAAGCAGGGCCGGCGTGGAATCCGCGGAGCCGTCGTTGACGAGGACCAGCTCAAAGGTGTAGTCGGCGACGGCGGCGCAGGCCCGCTTGACGAAGGCCTCGATCAGCTCCTCCTCGTTGTAGACGGGCGCCACCACGCTCAGCAGCTCGGGCACGCGGGCACGGGCGCCGGACACCTCCCCGGGCATCTTCGCGTCGGGCGAGTTGGGGGGCGTTACGTCAGACGTGTTGGGGTGCGCTGGGTCAGGTGTGATGGGGTGCGAGTCCGTGTGGGAGTCCGACATGTCGCTTTCCGAAGGGCACGAAGCTGGTTAAGTAGGGGACCATGAGAAGAGTAGGGGACGGCGCCGCGCGAATCCTGAGAATGCCCTTGATCTTGCAGTTCGTGAAGTTTGGGATCGTCGGCGTCTCGAACACGCTGATCTCCTTCGCCCTGTACACGCTGCTCGTAAAGGCCTTCGGTGTTTGGTACGTGGCGGCGTCGGGCATCGGCTTCGCGGTCGGGGCGATCAACGGCTTCCTGTGGAATCGCGCATGGACATTCAGAGGTCATGTTGGCGACGCGCTCACGCCGGTGCGCTGGTTCGTGGTGCAGTCCTGCGGGCTGCTCGTCAACCTCGGCCTGGTCTACATGTTCGTCGACGGTCTCGGCCTCGGCAAGCTGACCGGTCAGGCCGCCACGGTTGTGATCGTGACGGTGATCACCTTCTTCGTCAACCGGGCCTGGACATTCAAAGGGGTCGCGGAGCCCGTGCTGATCGAGACCGCTGCCGACTCCTAACAAGCCTTAACGGAATACGGCCAGCAGCGACAATCCAGCCGGGATCGAGCCGCCGCGGCCGATCACGGCGGCCTCCAGGTTCAGCGGCTGGCGCAACGCCCAGTTGACGGGTGCCGGTGGCACCCACAGGTCGAGGCTCGACTTCGTTGTCGACGGCTTGAAGCGCTCCAAGGCCCTCAGCGCGATCGCAACGGGGAGCAGCAGCGAGTTGAAATGGGCGGTGCTGTCCTCCCGCCAGCCGGCGGCCTGCGCGGCGGCGAGCAGGGTGCGCCGGTTGTAGCGACGATGGTGGTGGTTGATCACGTCGTGGCCGCTCCACAGCCACTGATACGCCGGGACCGTCACCAGCAGGGCTCCGCCGGGCGCGGTCACGCGGCGCAGCTCGCGCAGGGCGGCGATGTCGTCTTCGAGGTGCTCGATCACGTCCAGGCTGACGCTCAGGTCGAAGGAGTCCTCATCGAAGGGCATGTCCAGGACCGAGCCTTCGAGCACCTCACCCGCCTCGCGCTCGCGCGCCAGCCGCACGCTTGTGGGCGACAGCTCCACGCCGGTGACCGTCCCGTGGTGGGCGAGATCCACCATGTTGCGCCCGCTGCCGCAGCCCGCGTCGAGAATGCGGGCGTCGGCGGGTAGCCCGAGGCGCGCGATCGCTCGCTCCAAGACGCGGCGGCGGCCCTGATACCACCAGTGGCGGTCCTCGGCGCGGTGAGTTTGCAGCTCGTACTCCAGCTCCATCCAACCCGGCATCTTTCACGAACGGGCGGCGGCGCGC
>JBAURN010000261.1:0-10286 GCA_049581225.1 Solirubrobacteraceae bacterium | reverse complement strand
AGTCGTAGGCGAAGCCGGTGGCGACCATTGCCCCGGCCAGGTCGGTGCTCGCGCGTTGCATTCGCGCGGAGGCCGCAATCGGATCGCCGTTCAAACACGCCTCGCCGTCGCGCGTCGCGGTGAACAGCTCCTCGCGACACGGGTCGTAGATCGCTCCCACGAGCGAGCCCGCCTCGTCGGCGACGGCCACGCTCACGCACCACTGGGGGATCGCGAACAGGAAGTTCACGGTGCCGTCAAGCGGGTCCACGATCCACTTCAGGCCGCTCGCGCCCTCGCTCCCTCCCCCCTCCTCGCCAAGGATCCCGTCCGCCGATCGCTCCTGGGCAAGCCGCTCGCGAATCAAGCGCTCCGATGCAAGGTCGGCCTCGGACACGAGGTCGGTGGGCGTGCTCTTGCTGGCCAGCGCCCGCTCGTGCCCTCCCTCGAAGCGCTCGAGCAGAAGAGCGCCCGCGTCGCGTGCGAGCCCCACCGCGAGCTCGAGCAGCTGCTCCTGGTTCACGAAAACGCGGGAGGGCGGTCCTGCGCCCAGGGACGCTCCGCCTCGATCTGGGCGGAAAGCGCGAGCAGCGTAGCCTCGTCGTTCGGCTTGCCCACGAATTGCACCGCGCGCGGCAGACCATCCGCCGCGAACCCGGCCGGCACAGAGCAAGCGGGCTGGCCGGTGAAGTTCCAAGGCGCGGCGTAGGGAACGGTCGCGGACGCCGCAACCGTCGTCCGCAGCCAGCCCAAGCCCTCGCGAGCCCCGATCCTCGGCGCCGGCCCCGGTGTCACCGGCATCAGCAATACGTCATGGTCGGCCAGCGGCTCGTTGACGCGGGCGGCGTAGTCGGCCTGACGGCCAAGCGCCCAATCGACCGCTCCGGACGGAAGCAGCCCGCCCAGACGGGCGAGCGTGCGGATGCGCCGTTTCAGGCGCTCCGGATGAGCGAACGTGGCGGCCTCCTCGTGGATGCTACGCAGGTAGATCGCGGTGAACTCAGGCGCCGGCACCAGCGGGCCGTAGTCGATCTCCAACTCCTCCACCTCGTGGCCGAGCCCGCGCAGCAACGCCACCGTCTCATCCAGCGCGGCCCGGTTGTCGGGATGCAGCTTGGTGAGCGGCGAAGGCGGCAGCTTGCTTGCCAGCGCGATTCGCAGGGGGCCCCTCGACTGGCCATCGCCCGATGACGACGCACTTTGATGAGCCTCCCCTCCGAGCCCTCCGAGCGCGTCCAAAAAGGAGGTCGGTGGGACCGTTGCGGCGCCGGGATCACTCGGGCCGTCCGCGATCGCGTCATAGAACAGCGCGGTGTCGCGCACCGAGCGCGCCAACACCCCGTTGACAACCAGACCGTGCCACGCGCCCAAGTGCGGCGCCAGGGGGACTCGCCCGCGCTGGGTCTTCAAGCCGAACAGACCGCAGTAAGCGGCGGGAAAACGGATCGATCCTCCGCCGTCGCCCGCGAGCGCCGCCCCCACCAGACCCGCGGCGACCGCGGCGGCACTGCCCCCACTGGATCCTCCCGGGCTGAACTCGAGCCGCCACGGGTTGCGCGTCGCACCCCAGGTGGGTGACTCTGTCCACGGGAACGCGCCCAACTCGGGCATGTGCGTCTTGCCGATGACGATTCCCCCGGCCGCCCGTACGCGACGTACGAGCTCCGAGTCCTCGCGCGCCGGCTCCCCGTATGCGTTGGTGCCGAATGTGGTCACCTCGCCGGCCACGTCGAATTCGTCCTTGACGGCGATCGGCACTCCAAGCAAAGGCCGTTCCCCGCCCGCCCCACGACGTGCGTCGGCCTGGTCGGCTTCCATCAGGGCGCGCTCGGCGAACACGATCCGAAACGCGTTCAGACGCGGGTTGTAGCGCTCGATCCGCCCCAGGCACAGCTCCACCAGCTCGCGTGAGGAGACCTCGCCGGCGCCTATCGCCTCGGCCTGGCGGGCAATCCCCGCGAACGCTAGATCCGTGGCGTCCATCGGGCCAATCCTAGACGGGGGTGACCGGGTTGCGCTTGGCGGGCCATTCGCGACGCTTGGCCGACGCGTGAGCGAAGCGCCCGATCAAGTCCTCGCGCAAGCGCTCCGGCTCGACCACGGCGTCGATCACCAGTTCGGAGGCCAGGTGCAACAGGTCAATGTCCTCGGCGTACTCCCGCCTCAGCTCCTCGGTCTTGGCGGCCCGCTCCCCGCCGTCGGGGATCGCCTGCAGCTGGTTGTAGTAGACGGCGTTCACGGCCGCCTGCGGCCCCATGACGGCGATCGAGGCGCTCGGCAGGGCGATGCAGCAGTCGGGGTCGAAGGCAGGCCCGGCCATCGCGTACAGGCCGGCGCCGTAGGCCTTGCGCACGATCACCGAGATCTTCGGCACCGTGGCTTCCGAGACGGCGCTGATCATCTTGGCCCCGTGTCTGATGATCCCCGCGCGCTCGACCTGGGTGCCGATCATGAAGCCAGGCACGTCGGCCAGGAACAGCAGGGGAATGTTGAAGGCGTTGCAGTTCCAGATGAAGCGCGCGGCCTTGTCGGCCGAGTCGGAGAACAGGACCCCGCCCTTGTGCTTGGGCTGGTTGGCGACGATTCCGATCACGCGGCCATCAAGGCGCGCGTAGCCGACGATCAGCTCCTTGGCCCACCGCGCATGGACCTGCAACAGCGAGCCATCGTCGACGACGGCATCGATGAACGTGAGCATGTCGAACGGCTTGTTCTCGTCGGCCGGGATGAGACCGGCGATGTCCTCCCCGTCCACCATCGCGACAGGCTCAGCGGATGGCGCGCTTGGAGGAGACGATTCCCAATTCGTCGGCATGTACGACAGGTAGCGCCGCGCAAAGGCGATCCCCTCCTCGTCGCTCTTGACCAGCTGATGGGCACAGCCAGAGACGCCCGTGTGCATCCGTGCGCCACCCATCTCCTCCAGGGTCACATCCTCCCCTATCACCATCTGGGCCATTCGCGGCGAGCCCAGGTACATCGAAGCATTGCCGTCGCGCATGATCACGATGTCGCAGAAGGCCGGAATGTAGGCGCCACCGGCGGCGCTCGGCCCGAACAGGACGCACACCTGAGGCACGACCCCAGACATGCGCACCTCGTTGAAGAAGATCCGCCCCGCCCCGCGTCGCCCAGGGAACATCTGGACCTGCTCGGTGATACGCGCGCCTGCGGAATCGACCAGGTAAACCATCGGAATGCGCAGGCTCGACGCGCGCTCCTGGACGCGCAGGATCTTCTCGACCGTCTTCGGTCCCCATGAGCCGGCCTTAACCGTCGGATCGTTGGCCATCAAGGCGACCGGACGACCGTCCATCGTGCCCACGCCCGTGACGACGCCATCGGCGCCGAGACCCTCCTCGCTCCAGTTGGCGAGCAACGCCTCCTCCGAGAAGGAGCCCTCGTCGAGCAACAGGCCAACCCGCTCGCGCACAGCCAGCTTGCCCTGCTCGCGCGACTTCTCGTGGTGGCGCTCCGGCCCGCCGGCCAAGGCGCGCTCGGTGGCTTCATGCAAATCGCTCATCGGCCGCTGAGCCTATCGGGCGTCCCCGGACGGAATCCTGCGCCTTGCGCAAACGACCCCCTGCGCGCGCGTGGGGCACCCTCAAATCGCAATACAAACCATTGGCCAGCCCAGCCGGAGCACTACGCAGCGGCGGCCACTAGGGCAACAGGCGGCGATACCGTGAGCGGCGATGGTCGCGCGCGAGCCGGCGCTCGTGGCGAGCCTGCAAGCGCGCCTCCACGACATCGATGTCCGATCCCGGCCCGAGCAGGCGCCAGCTGTCGCGCAAGAGCGGCAACAGCGTGAAGATGATCACCCAGATCGGCCAGAAAGCGCCCGTGGCCCCACTGGCGAGCCAGATCGCGACGCACACCAACGACGCGGTGGCCGACGCGCCCGCCTCCTGAACCAGGCGACGACGCAGATGCGACTTGCGCTCTACCAGAGCGGCACGCGCCGCCACCGTGCTCACAGGCAGATCGGCGCGCAGGGCGTCGAGATCCGCTCGTGTGCGGGCCGCATAGACCGCGCCCAAGCGCTCCTCAAGCTCCTCGGCGGTGAGCCGACCGGAGACTGTGTGCTCGTGCAGCTCCTCGACCAGCCGTTCGCGCTCGGCGTCGGATACGCGTATCTGGCCAGGATCGGGCATATCCAAAATGTAGTCGGAGTAGCCTCTGGGTTCATGTCCGCCGAGGATGACTTCGACCTCTCCGCCGCCGGGCTGCGTGCCGATGGTTCGGATCTACGCATCTCGGTTGCCGTGCTGGCGAGCAAGCTCGAGAGCTCGCTGCCCGCGCGCACGCGCGTCGAGCGACGCGGCGGCGGCCTGTTGGGACGCGGCGAGAAGCGGGTGCGTCGCGTCGAGGTGAACCTCGGAGAGACGTCATACGAATTGACGGTCGACGGCGATCGGGTGCAGGGCAGCCGCGAGCGCAAGGTCGGCGGCATCGCGATCAAGCGCGAGCAGCTCGACGCCGGCCAATGGGTCAGCGAGCTTGCGGCGCAGCTACGCGAAGAGGCCGAGCGCAGCGCCGACGCGCGGGCCGCGCTCGAGAAGCTGGTCGGATGAGTCCGAAGCGCTCGGTCACGAGGATCGCTGCCCGGCGGCCCATGGCGCGGAAAGGCGACGCGTGACGAGCCCGAGCGAGCCACCGCTCGGCGTCGATGAGGACGACGAGCCGATGGACCCCGGCGAGAGCGCGACCGAACAGGCCGAATCGTTGGCGCAAGTCGAGCGAGGCGGCATCCCGCTGGGCGCCGAACGACGACTCCGCGAGCTTGGCGAACACGGCGGCGCCTTCACATCCGACCTGTCGGTGGGTGACTTCGCCCTGTGCCACCAACTGGGGCTGAAACCCGTCTCGCAGGTGATGGGCAGCTCGATCTATCAGGTCGGCTACCAGACGACGCCGTGGCCGTCGGCGATGGGCGGCAGCTTCATGTTCGAGATGGAAGCGCTCTCAGCAGCCTGGAACGAGGTCCGCGAACTCGCTCTTGGGCGCCTGGCCCAAGAGGCCGAGCAGGTTGGGGCAGATGCGGTGATAGGCGTCGATCTGAACACAGGCGCGCACGATTGGGCTGAAAACGCGATCGAGTACGTCGTGATCGGGACAGCCGTTCGGCGCGACAAGGCGAGCACACCGGTCGGCGAGGCGAACAGTCGTGGCGGCAGGCCGGGCGGCCACAGCCAACCCGGGCGCCACGGCCCCGTTCTCACCGAGCTGTCGGTCGCCGACTACGCGAAGCTGCTCAGCGCCGGCGTGGAACCGTTGGGGGTGGTTGCGTGGAGCTCGGTGTTCTTCGTGGGCGCCTCCTACTCCACGCAGATGATGAGCGGCGTCGGCGGCTTGGGCTTCACCCAAAACCAGGAGCTGCCCGAATTCACCGAAGGCGTCTACAGCGCTCGTGAGAGCGTCGTGGCGCGCCTGACCCACCAGGCGGCGAAGCTCGACGCCAGCGGCGTGATCGGTGTGCGCATCGCCCATGGCATCCAGCGGACCACGGTCGGTGGCGGAACTTATTCGCGCGGCGGGCTGATGGTGACGTTCCACGCGATCGGCACCGCTGTCCGCGAGGACCGCGCGACGATCCCGCTTGCACCCGAGACCATTGTCGACTTGACGACCTAGAGGAGAGCACAAGCATGGACCCGAGACCAGGAGCAACGGTATGAGCGACGTCGAAGAGAGCGAGAGCGCCTACGACCCCACGTCGCTCGAGGGCGTTCCCGAGGCGGGCAGAGCGCGCCTGCAACAGAACCGCGCGGGCCTGTTCACCTCGGACCTGAGCGTGAACGAGTTCCTGCTGATCAAGCAGGCCGGCTTCGATCCCGTCGGATTGGTCGTCGGCAGCTCGATCTACCACATCGGCATTCAGGTGGCCGGCTGGAAGAAGAGCCAGGAGATGACGGTGCTCTCCGAAGCGATGTACGGCGCGCGACAGCTCGCGATGACGCGTATGGAGGAGGAGGCAGACCAGCTCGGGGCCGACGGCGTGGTGGGGGTGCGTCTGGACATCGGCCGCTACGAGTGGGGTCAGGACATGGCCGAGTTCATCGCGATCGGCACAGCGGTCAAGCACCGCGAAGGAGTTCTGCATCGGGCGCCCAATGGACGGCCGTTCACCAGCGACCTCTCGGGCCAGGACTTCTGGACGCTATTGCGCACGGGGCACCGCCCCGTGGGAATGGTGATGGGCAGTTGCGTCTACCACGTGGCACACCGTGGAATGCTCAAGTCGATGGCGCAAACGGGGCGCAATGTCGAGCTTGCCAACTTCACCCAGGCCCTTTACGACGCACGCGAGCTCGCGATGGAGCGCATGCAATCGGAGGCACAGACTTTGAGCGCGGAGGGCATCGTCGGAGTAGACCTGCAGGAGAAGAACCACGGTTGGGGCAGCCACACGATCGAGTTCTTTGCCGTCGGCACCGCGATCGTCCCCAGCGAGGGCCACGACGGCGCCATCGAAGCACCTACACAGGTGCTGGATCTGTCATGAGCATCGTCACCACCGAAGACCGCGGAGCGGCACGCCACATAGTGCTGAACCGCCCCGAGAAGCGAAACGCGATGAGCCAGGAGCTGTTGAAGGCGTTGGCAGACGCCTTGCGCGAGGCAGCGGCCGACGATGCGGTGCACTGTGTGGTCCTGCGTGGCGAAGGACCGGTCTTCTCGGCCGGCGTGGACCTGGTCGAGCTGGCTGCCTCGGCAAGCGAGCCGGGCAGGCTGCGTCCGTTCAGGAACACGTTCCTGGAATGCCCGAACCTGGCCGAAGCGATGCCAAAGCCGGTGATCTGCCAGATCCACAAGACCTGCGTCGGCGGGGCCCTCGAGGTGGCGCTCGGCTGCGATCTGAGGATCGCCTCCGACGATGCGCAATTGGGCTTGCCGGAGGTGAGGTTCGGAATCATCCCCGACGTGGGCGGCTCCACGCGGCTGCCGGCCGTGGTGGGCCTGGGCCGGGCTAAGGAGCTGATCATGACCGGCCGCACGATCGACGCCGCTGAGGCCGCGCGCATCGGCCTGGTCAACCGGGTCGTGGCGTCAGACGAGCTGGCGCAAGCCACGCAGGACTTGGTGGATGAGCTGCTGGCCAACTCTCACGTGGCCGTAGGCCGCGCCAAGCGCGTGATCGACGCCTCGGCGCGACCCGCACTGGCACAGACCTTGGAGATGGAGGTGGCGGTGCAGGAGTACTGCGTCGCCGCGATGCGAGAGAGCGCGCGCGAGGCAGAGTCCGTCGCGGGCGGCTAGCGCCAATCCACGGGGCCGGCCACCAAAGTGTGCGAGCCGAGCGAGCGGCCGAGCACTTCCTGGACGCGGCGCGCGCAACCGAGCAGGGCGTCCACGTCGACGCCCGTGGAGATGCCCATCTCCTCGAGCATCGAGACCAGATCCTCCGTGGCGATGTTGCCTGTCGCGCCCGGAGGCACAGGGCAGCCGCCCAGCTCACCGAAGCTCGACTCGAAGCTGGACACGCCTGCCTGAAGCGCGGCGAGCACGTTGGCAAGACCCTGGCCGCGGGTGTTGTGGAAGTGCGCGGTGAGCTGCGGGGCGTCCGGATCGGACATGTCAAGACCGGCCAGCGAAGCGCCGCCCTCGGGGAGGCCCAGACGATCGAGCGCGAGCTCGAAGAAAGCTCCGACCTGCACCGGATTGGCCATGCCTGTGGTGTCGCCAAAGCCGATCTCCTGCGCGCCCGCGTCGCGAAGGCGCGTGGCGATCTCAAGCACCCGCTCGGGCGACACATGGCCCTCGTAGGGACAACCGAAGGACGTGGAGATGACCGCCTCACAGCGCAGGCCCCCCGCGCGCGCGTGGGACAACACTTTCTCAAGTGACAGCAACGACTCCTCGACCGAGCGATTGACGTTGTGGCGATTGTGCGTCTCGGAGGCGGACAGAAAGACGTTGATCTCATCGAACGCCGGCCGCTGACGGGAAAGCCCGTCGCGCACCTCCAGCGCCCGCTCCAGGCCACGCTCGTTGGGAATCAGCACGCTGATCGCGACGTCTCGTGGCACGTCGATGCGCGCGAGCACCTCCTCGGCGTCAGCCAACTGGGGGATCACGTCGGGGCGCACGAAACTCGTGACCTCCAAGCGGCGCAGGCCCGTGCGGGCGAGCATGTCGATCAGCTCGACCTTGCGCTCGGTGGGGATGATCTCCGGCTCGTTCTGGAAGCCGTCGCGCGGGCCGACCTCGCGGATGTCGACTCTTGTGGGGATCACCACATGGATAGGCCGCCGCTGACGTTCAGCGTCTGGCCCGTCACATACGAAGCATCGTCGGACGCGAGAAAGGCGATCGCCGCCGCCACCTCATCCGGCTCACCCGAGCGGCCCATCACGGTCTGGTTGACCATGCCCTGCTTCAAGCGCTCGCCGAGCTCACCGAGCAGTTGTGGGGCAGCGTTCAGGAGCGGCGTCTCGATCGGGCCGGGGGCAACGGCGTTGGAGCGGACACGATAGCGGGCGGACTCTCGTGCGATTGCCTTGGTGAAGCCGATCACGCCGGCCTTGGCGGCCGAGTAGACGGCGGAGCCCTGCGAGCCCACGCGACCAGCCTCGGAGGCGACGTTGACGATCGCGCCGGCCCTGCGCTCCTGCATGCCGGGGAGCACCGCGTGCGTGACGGCCAGAACCCCGCGCAGGTTGACCCCCAGCACGAAGTCCCAGAGACCCTCGTCGGAGTTGACAAAGTAGGAGAACAGGTCAGTGCCGGCATTGTTGACGAGCACGCCCACAGTGCCGAGCTTCTCCTCGATCGAAGTCACGGCCGCGCGAACAGAGGCGGTGTCGGTCACGTCGAGCTTGCAACTGAAGCCGTCGAGCTCGCCGGCCAGCTCGTGGGCACCGTCCTCGTTGATGTCGCCGACCGCCACGCGGGCACCTTCGGCGGCCAATAGGCGGGCGGTGGCGGCGCCGATCCCGGACGCTCCGCCGGTGACGAGCGCGGTGGTGCCCTCGAATCGCATCGTCCAAGCCTATACTGCGCCGCCGTGGAGCCCAAGCCCGCAGACCCGGTTGCAATCGTCGGAGCCTCAGGGGCGCTCGGCTTCGGCTTGGCGGTGCGGCTGGGACGCGCTGGGGTGCCGATCGTGATCGGCTCGCGCGAGGAGGGTCGGGCCGTCGAGGCCGCCGCCAAGGCTCGCGCGGCCGTTCCCGACGCAGGGTTCACCGGCGCGGAGAATGCGAAGGCCGTGGAGACGGTCGAGACGGTGATCCTAAGCGTGCCGTTTCGCAGCCAATCCGAGACGCTCAAAAACCTGAAGAGCTCGCTACGAGCTGGACAGCTGTTGATCGACGCGACCGTGCCGCTGGCGGCAGCCGTCAGCGGGCGCGCCACGCGCATGTTGGGTGTGTGGCAGGGCTCGGCCGCGCAGGCCGCACAGGAGATGACGCCCGACGGCGTGAGAATCGTGTCGGCTCTGCACACGGTGAGCGCCGCGTCGCTGACCGACCTCAACTATGACCTCGCCCAGGATGTGCTCGTTTGCGGCGACTCGCGCGAGGACAAGACCGAGGCGGCGCTGCTACTGCAGCGGATCGAGGGCCTGCGCTGTGTGGACTGCGGGCGCCTGGAGATGGCGCGCATCGCCGAGTCGATGACGGCGCTGATGATCTCTATCAACGCGAAGCACAAAACCCACGCGGGCATCAGGATCACGGGCCTGCCCGACGACGACTGGAAGTGAGCTCTCCCGACGGACCCGTCGTGGTGCTGGCCGGCGGCACCGGCGGGGCGAAGCTGGCGCGCGGCATGGTGGACGTGGTCGGCGCCGATGATCTGGTGGTGATCGCCAACACGGGCGACGACATCGAGATCTACGGGTCGCACGTCTCCCCGGACCCCGATCTCGTGTCGTTCTGGCTGGCCGATGAGATCGACGAGCGCGGCTGGGGGCTACGCGGGGACACGTTCGTGGTGATGGACGGTCTGCGCGCGCTGGGCCGAGAGGTGTGGTTCAACCTGGGCGACCGCGACCTCGCCTGGTGTTTGGAGCGCAAGCGCATGATCGACGAAGGGCTGCGTCCAACCGAGGCGCTGAAGCGCCTGAACGAGGCAATCGGCGTGCGGGGGGCGGTCCTGCCGATGAGTGACGAGCCACAGCGCACCTGGGTGCGCACCGACGTCGGCTGGCGAGATTTTCAACAGTTCATGATCCGCGACCGGGCCGGGGGGGCGGTGCGCGAGGTGGCGTTCGCGGCGCCAACGCAGGGACACCCGGCGCTCGCCGATGAAACTCCCACAGAGCGCGGCGCCGCCCGACCCGGGCCCAACATTGGCCAGGCCATCCC
>JBAURN010000260.1:0-5345 GCA_049581225.1 Solirubrobacteraceae bacterium | reverse complement strand
ATCAAGCCCATCGCCACGATCACCGCCGCGCGGGCGCCGATCCAAGGCATCGCCCCCAAGGCGATGCAACCGGCGCCGCTGACCAACACCGCGCAGCGCAGGAAGCTCCGCTCCGCGCCGCGCGAGACCACCGCCGGGGCGAGCACCGCACAACCAATCACGCCCGCGACCACCATGCCGACCAACAGCAGTCCGGCGGTGGTTTCCGAGACTCCCGACGGTTCCAACAAGGTCTGCAGCCAGGTCGCGATCGCCACGAACACCCCGAAGCCCACGAAAGCGAGCCCGCACAGGGTGCGCATAGTTGGCAGCGCCCAAAGAGCGCGCGCCGCGCTGCCTTCGATCGCGGCGTGCTCCTCGCCCTCCCGCCCGGGCCGGCGCAACGCGTAGATCATCATCAAGGCCGGCACCACCGCCAGCACCGCCTCGACCTCGAGCAGCCTTTGCAGCTGACCGTGTCCGCCCACGGTGGGCCCCAAGATCAGGGCAATCACCATCCCCACGAAGCCGCCGGCTGACCCCACCGAGATGCCGGCCGGACGCTGCTCCACCGGCAGGTACTCGCCCGCCAGCTTGCTCACCGCGCTCAACACGATCGGCTGGGCCACCGCGACCGTCACCTGCCCGGCCATCGCCCACGCGAACGTGTCCCCGCCCAAGCGCAGCAGCCCGCCTGCCCCGACCAGTGCGCCGCCGCCGGCCAGGACGGGACGAAACCAGCGGTCGAGCAGGATACCCGCCGGGATCGCGAGCACCACATAGAGCAGCGGAAAGATCTCCGCCAGCCACCCGATGGCCGAGCTGGACACCCCATAGTGGCGCGCGGACTCGGTCGTGATCACCGCATAGGTGAGCCACAGCACCTGCGTCGAGGCGCAAACCAGCGCATAGGGCAAGATCACCCGCCATCCGCTGCCCCGCTTCACGGCCGCCTCAGTCGCTCATGGTGAGCACGATCTTGCCGCGCGTGTGACCGGCTTCGCTCAGTTCGTGCGCCTTGCGGGCGTCTTCCAACGGCAGCGTCTCAGCGATCTCAACGCGCACCGCCCCTTCCGCGACCAGCGCCGCGATCCGCTGCAGCAGCTCGGTGCTTGGGCTCATCGAGAACACGAGGGCGCGAGCCCCCCGCTGCGCCGCGGCCTGCTCGGGAGGAGCGTTGGCGATCGTCACCAACACGCCTCCCTCGCGCAGTGTCGACACCAGGGACGCGGTCGTGTCCCCGCCCACCGCATCGAAGGCCACGTCCACCTCTTGCACCACCTCGCTCACGTCCTGGCTTGTGTAGTCCACGTACTCGTCGGCGCCCAGCTCCAATACGAAATCGCGATTGCGGGGTGAGCCCGTGGCGATCGTGTGGGCGCCCGCGTGTTTGGCGAACTGGACCGCCAGGTGCCCCACGCCGCCCGCCCCGCCCGCGATCAGGGCTCTCTGCCCAGCGTCCAATTTGCCGTGATCGAACAGGGCCTGCCAAGCGGTCATGCCCGCCACTCCCAAGCACGCCGCCTGCTCGTGGCTGAGGCCCCCCGGCTTCTTGGCGATCGTCCCGGCCGGAGCCGTCGCGAACTGGGCGTAGCCGCCGCTCGGCACGATCCCGAACACCTCGTCGCCCACCGCGAAGCCCTCGGCACGCGAGATCTCGATGACCCCAGACGCGTCGTTGCCCAAGATCTTGGGCATCTTGGTCTCGCGCATCCCGCGCCTGATCTTCCAATCGATCGGATTCACCGATGCGGCCTTCACGGCAATCAAAACCTCGCCCTCGGCCGGCTCCGGGCGCTCGCTCTGCTCGAAGCTCAGAACCTCCGGGCCACCCGTCTCATGAATCACCACGGCTCGCATCGGATCTCCCAGTTCGCTAGGACGGACTCGACCAGTTTAGTCCTGCTCCGGCTCCGGCGGATCGGCCGGCGGCTCCCCCGTGGGCGCGGCGGGGAGGACATCGACTGCAGGCTCTCCAGTCGGCACAGCAGGGAGGGAATCAGTCGGCGACTCACCAATCGGCGCGGTGGGGAGGACATCGGCCGGCGGCTCGCCAATCGGCGCCGCCAGGAACGCGTCGGCGGATGCCTCGGCCGCGGCCCGGTTCTCCTCCTTGACCGCCAACCAGATCTCCTCGCGGAAGATCGAAATCCCCTGCGGCGCTTCGATTCCCAGGCGAACAGTGCTGCCGCTGATCTCCATCACGGTGACCAGGATCTCGTCGCCGATCACAACGCGCTCTCCTGTACGTCGCGCAAGGATCAGCATTGGAGCTGATTATGAAGCTTCTCAGGCTTTGGCGAAGCTAGGCCGCGTCGGCCGATGAGGACGGCTCGGCCACGGGCTGCTCGGCGCGCACGAACAGGGGAGCCTGCAGGGGAGCCTGCATCGAGGCGTTGATCACCTGATAGCCCTTGCCTTCGTGGATCACCAGGGGTGCGCGCAGATTGGCGGTGATGTCAAACGGATCGGGAGTCGCCCGCACCGTCACATACAGGGCCGGCCTCGATTGCGCTTGCGCTCCCCCCACACTCTCCTCATCCAGGCCGATGCGCTGCCTGTCCTCCACGTTTAGGTTGAGCGTGAACTCCGGGAAGAACAGGTTTGGGTCGACGACCGGCAACCCCAGAGCCTCGTCTTCGGTGGAGTGCAGCCACAGAAAGCCGGTGCCCGGGTTGCGGTCTATCAGGGCGTAGTGGCGGCCGCCCAGCCCGATCAGCCCAAGCGGGAACTCGATCACGTCCTCCTCGGCCACCTCGACGGTGCCGAAGCGGATGCTCTGGAATGTGACTGCTGACATCGCTCTTTCTTCGGCCTTCTACTGGAGGAACTGAAGCAGTGATTCTTGGACGATGCTGGCGCCGGCTCGCAGCGCCGCCTCATACGCGGCCTGCTCGGTGGAGTAGGCGATCGACACTTCCGCGACGTTGGTGTCCTCCACGTTAGACAGTCCCGCGGTGATGGTGCCCTGCAGGCCTTCGATGCGGCTGACCGCGGTCTGCAGCTGATCGGTCACGCTGCCCGCCTTGGCCTGAAGCGAAGTGAGCGCTTCGATGCTCCCTTCCAGGCCCTGCAAGTCGGTGGAGCCGAGCGCTTCGATGTCGGCCGGCGTGCCGCCCTTGAGGTGTTCTGAGATCGTGCGCAAGGTGTCCAGCAGCTTGCCGTCCGCGGCGCCCTGTCCGTTGCCCATCAGGGAGGAGATGTCCGTGTTGACGACGACCGACAATCCCGGACCGATGGCGCGAGCGATCGTTCCGGTGTTGCCCTTGTAGGCATCTTCGGCTCCCTGTTCGTAGGGGGCGGTGGTGGTGTCCGTGCCCGAGAACACGTACTGCCCCGCGTACTGCGTGTTGGCGTCCTGCTTGACCGCTTCGGTCAGCTGATCCACCTCTGCGGCCATGTGCTGCAGATCGCTCGCGTTATAGGTCCCGTTTGGCGCCCTCACGACCAGTTCGCGCACACTCTGAAGCACGCTGCTCATATTCGACATCGCGCTCGACGCGGTGTTCTCCCAGGCGATTCCTTCTTGAGCGCCAGTCGTATAGGACTGCAGGCCATCGAGCTGGCTCTGCAGGTCGATCGCCTCGCTCGTTCCATACGGATTGTCCGAAGGTTCGAGGATCTTTTTGCCCGAGGACAGTTCGCTTGAGGTGCGCTCCAAGGCCGCCATCGAAGAGTTGAGGCCGTCGAGCACGGAGCTTGTGAGGATCGCCGGGGTGATGCGCCCACTCATCGCCTACATCCCCGTCCCAGTGTGCTCGATCAACGTTTCCAACATGCTGTCCATTGCCGTCATCGTGCGGGCCGAGGCCTCATAGCCGCGCTGGAAGCTGATCAGGTTGGTCATTTCTTCATCCAAGGACACGCCTGAGACGCTCTGGCGCTGGTTGCCGATCGCCGTCACCGTGCTCTTCAAGTTCGTCTGCTCGTCACGAGCGCCCTGGACGTCACTCCCTACCTTTCCAACCAAACCCTCATAGTCCTGTTCGGCGGCCCCTCCCCGCAACGCCGCGATCGCCAAGGCCACGTCGTTGCCACCGGCGCCCGCGGTCGAGGAGGTCTGGACCTGGGCCGCCTTGACCGCCACCTGCAATGTCGCGGCCGTGGTCCCCGTGAAGAACGGGGTCGAGGTGTGCAAGGCGTTGACGGCGCTCGCGATGCCCCCGGCCACGCTGTCGAGCGCTTGCAGGTAGGAGGCCAAGGGTCCGCCCGGCGCCGTCAAGCCGAGCAGAGCGCCCAGCCGGCCGCCGGCCGCGGGGGTCAATTCCTGGGGCCAGTTGACCGTGCCACCTTCGACCAGGGGCTTGGCGGCGTCGCCAAAGCTCACCGTGTCGGTGCCGTCGGGCTGCTTGACGACCGTGATGGCCGCCAGGGCAGAGAGCTTGTCGAGCAGCAGGTCGCGCTGGTCGAGCAGTTCGTTGGGCGGTTCGCCCGCCTCTTCGTCGAGCTTGATCTGCCCGTTGAGCTGGGCGATCTGGCTGGCGTCCTGCTGCACTTCTCCAGAGGCACCCGTGAGCTGCGCAAACTGTTCGCCGGCCTGAGTCGAGATCGTGTTCAGCTGGGCGCTCACCTGATGAAACATGTCAGCCAGCTGTTCGCCGGCCCCCACCACGCCCTGCTTGGCCGCTTCGCTGGTGGGGGCGTTGGCCAGTTCGCTCCAAGCGCTCCAAAAGGCCGACATCTGGCTGGCCAACCCGGAGGTGGAGGGTTCGTCGAAAGCCGACTGGGCTTGCGAGAGCTCTTCGGCCTGCGTGTCGGCCGCGCCGAGCGCGCTGTTCTGGGTGCGGTACTGGGCATCCAGGTAGGTGTTGCGAATGCGGCTGATCGTCTCCACGCTCACACCCGTCCCGAGCTGGGCGCCCTCGCCCGTGCGCGAGGAGATGGCCGGGATCTCGATCGGCTTGCTCGGACGTAGGAGAACCGTCTCGCGCGAATAGCCTTCGGTGTTGGCGTTGGCGATGTTGTTTCCGGTGACGTCAAGCGCCTCCTGCTGGGCCATCAGCCCGCTGAGCGCCGTCTGCAGTCCTTGCAAAGTGGGGATCGACATGGTCTAGGCGTGCGGGTTGGGGATCGACATGGGCCTCAGGCGTGCAGGTCGAGGACGTGCAAGCCGCCGCTCGGGCGCGGCCTGGTTATGGGCTTGGACGAGCCGTGCGTGTCATAGCCGCTGACCCCGTCCATCGCGAGGACGCCCATCAGGTGGTCCAAGAATCCGAGCTCGATCTGCATCAGAGCGCGGTTGCAGGTGTGCTCGCGCTGCAGCTCGTGCAACAAGCCCCTCAGCTCGGCGCTGCGGGAGCTTGCGAGCTCCGCCGCGGCCGGCTCCATCAAGGCGCTCAAGCGGCCCAGGGTGACGTCCTCGGCGG
>JBAURN010000259.1:0-2467 GCA_049581225.1 Solirubrobacteraceae bacterium | reverse complement strand
CGCCAGGCGGGCGAGCCGATCGGGCCGGCGGGCGAAGGGCTGGGGTCGGTTGGGGCCATCTGGTCGTGGGCCCAGAGCAGCGGCCGCGCCATTCCCAACGGGCCCGGCGTGGTGCCCCAGCCGGGCGACCTGATCGTGTTCGGCGACTCCCACGTGGGGATCGTCAAGGAAGTGCTCCCCTCCGGCCAGATCGCCACGATCGAGGGCAACTACGAAAACAAGGTGGCCGCCAACGTGCGCAGCCCGGGCGAAGCGACCGGGTACGTGAACATGGGCTGAGGCCCCTCACGCGCACGCATGGCACCCCGTAGCGTTTGAAGCACAACCCGCGCACTTGCCGGCCCAACGCGGTTTGGGGCCCGCGCGAGCGCTCATATAGAGGGCATGAGAACCACCTCGCCCCAACCGGGCCGACCCATTGCCCGAGCACAATGACCGCCGTGATCGAACAGTTCGGGGCCTTCGGGGTGTTTCTGCTGATGGTGCCCGAGAGCGCTTGCATCCCGCTGCCCAGCGAGGTGACCCTCCTGTTCGCCGGCTTCGCGGTCCAAGCCGGCTGGATGAGCCTGCCGCTCGCCATCGCCGCCGACGGCCCCAAATGTCCCCCAACTTGGCTCCAGTCAACATGAAAGCGGCCATCACCAAGGTGTAGGCGGTGATCGCCAACTGCCCGTCCGGGACCGTCGTTTTTAGGTCCGCCACGACCTGGGAGATCGAAACGTTCATCACGGTGCTGTCCGGCACCATCACGAACTGCGGGGGCTCAACACCAGGATCGTCGAACGGTTGCGAATTTTCGATATTCCTCGTAAGCTGTTTATCCGAACACCTTCACCAACAATGCGAACAGTTCCCAACTCTCTCGCTGGTGTCGCGGGCCATCGTTTCCCGAAGTTGATGTCCGCGCTCTCCCGGGGAGACGGTCGGGACGACATCTGGGGCGGCTCGTTCGTCGGAGCCAGCCTCCAGGCGAGTCTCGTCGCGAAGGTGCTGGCCACGCTGTTCGCGGCCGGCGCCACCCTGGCCGCGCTCACGGTGATCCTGCCCCACCCGGCGGCCGCCAACGAGGTGGGCCTGTTGGCGATCGTCGCCAACGCCTATCTCGTCGCCCTCGTCCTGTACACCCAAGCCGCCCGCCTGCCGGCCTGGAGCATGCGGGTCACACTGGCGTGGGGCTCGATCCTGATCACGGGCGTGGCCTACTTCTCCGGGGAAACTCCCAGCCCGCTCGTGTTCTTCTACCTGTGGGTGTTCCTGTATGCCTCCTACTTCTTCACCCACCGCCAGGCCGCGCTCCAGATCCTCTACGTCGGCGTCGCCTATGGCGCGCTGCTCGCGCTCAAGGCGCCCCTTGAGGCAATCTCGGCCTGGTGGCTTGTCGGCATGGGCTCGCTGCTCGTCGGCGCGATGGTGATCATGGTGATGCGGGCCCGCGTCGAGCTCTTGATCGGTCGCCTCTACGACGCCGCCCGCACCGACCCGCTCACCCAACTGGGCAACCGGCGAGGCTTCCGCGAGGCGCTTGACCTGGATCTCGAGCGGGCGCGGCGCTCGGGCCTGGCGATGGGCGTCGCGATCGGCGACCTCGACGACTTCAAGGACTTCAACGACCACCTCGGCCACCACGTCGGCGACCTCGCCCTGCAACGCGTGGCCCGCTTGCTCAACGAGCACAAGGGTTCCCTCGACACGGCCGCGCGCCTCGGCGGCGAGGAGTTCGCCCTGATCGTGCCCGACGCCGACGGCGAGCAAGTCTGCGCCCTCGCCGAGCGCCTTCGTCGCGCCGTGCGCGAGGAGTTCGCACACGAGCGCGTGCCGCTCACGATCAGTTTCGGCGTGTCCCTCTATCCCGAACACTCCGAGACCGCCGCCTCACTGGTGCACGCCGCCGACCAAGCCCTCTATGCCGCCAAGGAGAGCGGTCGCGATCGCACCATCCGCCACAGCCCCGACCTGCGCCTGGAGCAGAGAATCCCCAGCGACGTCCGCGACATCCAGGGGGAGCGTTTCGTGATGGCCGTGCTGGACATGGCCGAGGCGGTCGATCTGCGCTTCTCCGGCTCCGCCCGCCACTCCGAGACCGTGGGCCGCTACGCGGAGATGACCGCACGCGAGCTGGGGCTGCCCGAGTGGCGCATCAGCCGCATCCGCCTCGCCGGCATCCTTCACGACATCGGCAAGGCCGGAGTCCCCAACAGCATTCTCCACAAGCCGGGCAGGCTCAGCCCCGAGGAGTACGAGGTCATCAAGCGCCACCCTGCCCTGGGCGCCCAGATGATCGAGCACATCAGCCTCTCCGATGTACGCGAATGGGTGGCGGCGCACCACGAGCGCCCCGACGGGCTCGGCTATCCACGTGGCCTGTATGCCGGTCAGATTCCCCTGGAGGCGCGCATAGTGGCCGTTGCCGACGCCTACGAGGCAATGACCTCCGACCGCCCCTACCGCGACGCGATCGGCTACGACG
>JBAURN010000258.1:0-19428 GCA_049581225.1 Solirubrobacteraceae bacterium | reverse complement strand
CAGCTTGGCACGGTCGTGCGTGGCGCGCACGCGGCGCACCGTGCCCGAGCGTGAGCGCGTGACCAGGGACTCGGTGGTGGCGCCGCCGGCCGAGGGGTAGCGCACACCCTGCAGGACGTCGCCGTCGGTGATGCCGGTGGCCGAGAAGAAGACGTCGTCGCCGGCGACCAGGTCCTCGCGAGTCAAGACGCGCTCCAGGTCATAGCCGGCATCCAGCGCGGCCGTGCGCTCCTCCTCGTCGCGCGGCCACAGACGGCCCAACAGCTGCCCCCCGAGGCACTTGATCGCGGCCGCGGAGATGACCCCCTCGGGGGTTCCCCCTATCCCCCACAACAGATCGACAGGGGAGCGCTCGGTGACGGCAAGCAGGGAAGCCGACACGTCGCCGTGAGGAATCAGGCGCACGCGCGCGCCGGCCTCGCGGATCTCGCGGATCGCCCCCTCGTGGCGGGGGCGGTCGAGCACGACCACGATCACCTCCCCGACCGGGCGGCCCTTGCGCTCGGCGATCAGCTTGACCGTCTCAGACAGGGGACGATCGAGGTCGAGCAGGTCGGCGATCTCGGGACGGCCGGCCATCTTCTCCATGTACACGCAGGGACCGGGGTCGAACATGCTGCCCTTGCTCGACAGCGCGATCACGGCCAGGGCCGAGGGCATCCCGTGAGCGGCCAGGGTGGTGCCCTCCAGCGGATCGACGGCGATGTCCACCTCGGGTGGCGAGCCGTCGCCGATGCGCTCGCCGTTGTAGAGCATCGGCGCCTCGTCCTTCTCGCCCTCGCCGATCACCACGGTGCCGTCCATGGCCACCGAGTGCAGGGCGTAGCGCATCCCGTCGACGGCGGCTTGGTCGGCCGCCTCCTTGTCGCCCATGCCCACCAGGGGCGCGGCGGCAAGGGCCGCGAACTCGGTCACGCGGACCAGCTCCAGCGCGAGGTTGCGGTCGGGCCGCGTGGAGGGCGAGGACGACGCGGAAGAAGAATCTGGGCTCATCGAGACGAAAACCTACACGAGCAGGCTAGGATGCCGACGATGAGCGAAATCGGATTCGTCGGACTGGGCAAGATGGGCGGAAACATGGTGCACCGCATCCGCCGCGATTCCGAGCACGAGGTCGTTGCCTTCGACTTCGACAAGGGAGCCGTCGCCCAAGCCGTCAAGAACGGCGCTCGCGGAGCCACTTCGCTGGCGGACATGGTTAAGAAGCTCAAGGCGCCGCGCATGGTGTGGATCATGGTGCCGGCCGGCGATCCCACGCAGCAGACCGTGGACAAGCTGGCCAAGCTGCTGGAGAAGGGCGACACGATCGTGGACGGCGGCAACTCGAAGTGGGTCGACGACAAGCGGCGCTCAAAGGAACTTGCCAAGCAGGGCATCCGCTACGTGGACGTGGGCGTGTCTGGCGGCGTGTGGGGCATCGACGTGGGCTACTGCATGATGGTCGGCGGGCCGGCGGCCGCGGTCAAGCAGCTCTCGCCGATCCTCGACGTGCTGGCGCCCGAAACCAGCGCCGACAGCGTGAAGGCGATCGGCGATCGGGGCTGGTTGCGCTTCGGCGGAGCAGGCGCGGGTCACTACGTGAAGATGGTGCACAACGGCGTGGAGTACGGCTTGATGCAGGCCTACGCGGAGGGCTTCGACGTGTTCGACGCGAGCGAGTACGAGCTGGACAACGCCAAGATCGCCCACCTCTGGAACCAAGGCTCGGTCGTGAGGTCTTGGCTTTGCGAACTGGCGGCCAGAGCGTTCGAAGCCGACGGCAACGAGCTGGAGAAGATCGAGGGCTGGACCGAGGACTCTGGAGAGGGTCGGTGGACGATCGAGGACGCCACCGCCAACGACGTGCCCACGCCGGTGATCACCGCTTCACTGTACGAGCGACTGTCCTCCCGAGGAAACGGGGAGTTCGCGCACCGGGTGCTGGCCGCCTTGCGCAACCAGTTCGGGGGACACGCTGTGAAGCAGGCGCCGAAGAAGTGAACGCCGTCGCCGTCGAGTCGGAGAACCCGCTCACGGCTGGACTCGAGCGTCTGCCGGTCGCGCCGACCACACTGGTTATCTTCGGCGCCACGGGCGACCTGGCGCGCCGCAAGCTGTTGCCCGCGCTCTACAACCTGGCGCACGAGGGAGCCTTGCCTGAGCGCTTCCATCTGGTTGGAGTGGCACGCCGGGAAAAGGAGAACGAGGACTACCGCTCGGAGTGCGAGCAGGCGATCCGGCAGTTCTCGCGCAGAGCTCCCGACGAGGAGGTGCTCAAGCGCCTGTTGGAGCACGCCAAGTACGTGCAGGGCACCTTCGACGACGAGCGGGTGTACGCCAAACTCGAAAAGACGCTCGACCGCTTCGAGGAGAAGGCGGGAGAACCGTTGAGCAGAGCCTTCTACCTGTCAACCGCGCCTTCGTTCTTCCCCGTGATCGTGGAGGCGCTCGGCAAACAAGGGCTCGATCGCCACGAGGGGGCAGACGTGAGGGTGGTCATCGAGAAGCCGTTTGGAACGTCTCTGGAGGAGGCGCGCGAGCTCAACCGCACGGTGCTCGGCGTGTTCGAGGAGCAGCAGGTTTTCAGGATCGACCACTACCTGGGCAAGGAGACGGTCCAGAACATGATGGCGTTCAGGTTCGCCAACGGCATGTTCGAGCCGTTGTGGAATCGCAACTACATCGACCAGGTGCAGATCACCGCCGCCGAGGACATCGGCATCGGCACGCGGGCCGGCTACTACGACGATGCGGGCGCGCTTAGAGACCTGATCCAGAACCACATGCTGCAGTTGCTTTGCCACGTGGCGATGGAGCCGCCGGTCAGCTTCACCGCCGATGAGGTGCGCAACGAGAAGGTCAAGGTGTTGCAGTCGATCGCCGAGCCGATCGAGTCGGAGATCGACCAGATGGCGGTCAGGGCCCAGTACGCGAAGGGGCACGCGGGCGGCGAGGACGTGGCGGGCTACCTGGAAGAGCCGGGCATCCCGCCCGACTCGACCACGGAGACGTTCGCGGCGATCCGTCTGCAAGTGGACAACTGGCGCTGGGCGGGAGTGCCGTTCTATCTGCGCACCGGCAAGCGACTGGCTCGCAAAGTGACTGAGATCGCGGTGACCTTGAAGCCGGTGCCGCACTTGACCTTCAGCCAGGACGGCTCGCTGGGGGTGCTGCCCAATCAGCTGATACTCACGCTGCAGCCCAACGAGGGCGTGTCGCTGCGCCTGGGCGCCAAGATCCCGGGCTCGCGAATGGTGATCAGACCGGTGCACATGGAGTTCTTGTATGGGACCGCCTTCCTGTCGCAGTCGCCGGAGGCCTACGAGCGCTTGATCACCGACGCGATGAGGGGCGACGCGACGCTGTTCACCAGGGACGATGAGGTCGAGGCGCAGTGGCGCATCTGCGACCCGATCCTCAAATATTGGGAGAGCACCCACCCGCGCTCGGCTGGACCGAACGGGAATCGGATCGCTCAATACGAGGCGGGCTCCCAGGGCCCGGACGAGGCGAACGAGATCCTGCTCCCGGAGCAATCTTGGCGGGCGATCTGAGCATGAGCGCTTCACCCGACGCGGTGTGGAGCGCGGAAGGCACGACACCCGACGCGATCGAAAGCGCACTGCGCGAGCTGGTCAAGGAGCGTCACGGCGAAAGCGGCGGCCTGGCGCCCTCGCGAGCCCTGAACATGATCGTGTTCGTGGAGAGCGAGTACAGCGGTGAGATCGCCAACCGGCTTGCCGGCGTGGGGCGCTACCACGCCTCGCGCTTGGTCGTGCTCTCCTACGAGGCGAGCCGCACTCGCTTGGACGCGCGGGCGGTTGTGGCGACCGACACCGAACCTCAGCACGGCGAGCTGGGGTTGCTGCGCGAGACCGTGACGGTGGAGATCGGAGAGCGCCATCTCGATGACCTCGTCACGATCGTGGACCCCCTCGTGGTGACCGATCTGGCGACGCTGTTGTGGTCCCCACACGGGCACCCCGAGGCGGTGGATGAGTTGCTCGAGCTCTCCCAGGCCGTGCTCTTGGATTCGCTCGACGATCCTTCGTGGCGCGACGCGCTCGAACGGGCCTGCGCGCTGCGCAAGCGCGCATACGTGGTCGATCTGGCCTGGCTGCGCAGCACTCCCTGGCGCGAGCGGGTGGCGGCCGCGTTCGACTCGCCCACGATGCGGGCGGAGCTGGGCCGGATCGAGACCGTGTCGGTGCGCCATCACCCCGACTCGACGGTCGCCGCGATGATGCTCGTCGGCTGGCTGGGATCGCGCTTGGGCTGGGAGATGAGTCCGCTGAAGAGCAGGGGCGGCGTGTTGACGGGCTGCGCGACGGTCACCCAAAGCGGCGATCGTGGTGGGAACGCGGCGGAGGACTCGAGCGTCCAACCGCGGGGCGAGGGAGCACAGAAGATCGCGATCAAGCTGGAACAGGCGCCCGAGCAGACCGTGCCGGGACTGGAGGGCGTGGCCGTTTGCACCACCAGCGGTCGGCGACTGGGCCTCAAGCGGGGCACGGGTGGGTTGCGGGCTCGCAGCCGCGACGAAGAGGGACGCGAACGCGAATGGACGATCCTGGGCGCTTCTCGCGGCGAGAGCGGCATCCTGGGCGAGGGGATCAGACAGTCGCTGTTGCGCGACCCCACCTACGGGCCCGCATTGGTCGCTGCCGAGGCGATGACACCGTAATCTTCTACAGTGGCGAGGCGAAGCTATGGCAACGATCGCGCAACGCGACCCCATCGCTCCCCCACCCCCCGTCGGCCCTGAGCCGAAGGAGGCGCTGGCGGCGCTGCAGGCCGTCCGCGAGCAGACGCTCGCGCTGGTCTCCCATTTGAGCGACGCACAGCTGCAAGCGGTGCTCTCCCCGATCATGAGCCCGCTCGTGTGGGACTTGGCGCACATCGCCGCCTACGAGGACCTTTGGCTGGTCCATCGCCACGGCGGACAGGATCTCCTGAGAGGAGACCTGGCCGAGTTGTACGACGCTTTCGAGACCCCCAGGTCTGTGAGGGGGGAGGTGGAGTTGCTCGTGCCCCTCGACGCGCGGCGCTATCTGGAGGACGTGCGCGATCGAACCGAACGGGCACTCACAGCTGTTGGAACCGGGGACGGGACGGTGTATGAGATGGTGCTGCGCCACGAGCTCCAGCACACCGAGACGATGCGCCAGACGATGGCGCTTGCCGGTCTCCTGCCCGCCGGCGAGCCCCCGCTCGTGGCGCTGAGCGCCACGGACGCCATCGCGGGTCCCTCCCGCGTGGAGGAAGACGCACCCGTTTGGGTCACAGTGCCCGCCGGCCCGTTTGCGATGGGCGCCGGGCCCGAGGTGTTTGCCTACGACAACGAGCGGCCCCGTTACATCGTCGACTTGCCGGCTTTCCAAATCGCTGTACACCCCGTCACAAACGCGAGCTGGACGCGCGTCATGGGCGGCTCGCCACAGGGCCCCCCAGACGCGTCCGTGTGCCACGTGAGCTGGTTTGAAGCCCACCAGTTCGCCGAGGCGCAGGGAGCGAGGCTGCCGAGCGAGACCGAGTGGGAGAAGGCGGCAACGCTCGAGCTGCTCCGGGGAGTGGGCGAGGTGTGGGAGTGGACTAGTAGTTGCTTCAACGGGTATCCCGGTTTTGTGGCCCATCCTTACAAGGAGTACTCCGAGGTTTTCTTCGGCGAGGATTACCGGGTCTTGCGAGGCGGCTCTTGGGCCACCAGTCCGCGCGTGAAGACGACGACATTCCGCAATTGGGACTTGCCGATCCGCAGCCAGATCTTCAGCGGCGTGAGGCTGGCCAGGGACATGGTTTGATGGACCGCCCGCCTGAGCACATCGAAAGGACACAGTGATGGAGCCGATCATCGATCCACCATGCGAAGCGCTCGAGCAAGACACGATCACGATCGACTCCTACCTGCACGAGGGCCAGGAGCGCTCGCTCGCCGACGACGTGCTCGACGGGCTGACCAAGCCCTTCAAGGAGCTGCCGCCCAAGCACTTCTATGACGCGCGCGGGGCCGAGCTGTTCGATCAGATTTGCGAGCTGCCCGAGTACTACCCGACGCGCACCGAGCGTTCGATCCTGCAACAGGCGGCCGAGCGGCTGGCGCACACGACCGGGGCCGAGGAGCTGGTGGAGCTCGGCTCGGGCACGGCCGCCAAGACACGAGTTCTGCTCGACGCACTGCACCGGGCCGGGACGTTGAAGCTGTACATCCCCGTCGACGTGACCGAGAGCATGGTGCGCGACTGCGCGCGCGAGCTGACCGAGGAGTTCCCGGGTCTGCGCGTGCACGGCGTGATCGGCGACTTCGAACGCCACCTCGACCGTGTGCCGGCCCCCGAGGGGCCACGGGTCGTGGTGTTCTTGGGCGGCACGATCGGCAACTTCCCGCCCGGCTCGCGCCGGCGCTTCCTGCGCGAGATCGGCAAGCTGCTCGGCCCCGAGGATCATCTGGTGATGGGCACCGACCTGGTCAAGGACCCCGAGGTCTTGACCCAAGCCTACGACGACGCGCAGGGGGTGACGGCCGAGTTCAACCGCAACCTGCTGAGGGTGCTCAACCGCGAGCTGCAGGCCGACTTCGACCCTGAGGACTTCGAGCATGTGGCGCTGTTCGACCGCGAGCACGAGTGGATCGAGATGCGCTTGCGAGCCCGTCGCGCCCACACCACGATGGTGCGCGACCTGGGCCTGTCGGTGCGCTTCGAGGAGGGCGAGGAGATGCGCACGGAGATCAGCGCGAAGTTCACGCAGGAGCGCGTCGAGGACGACCTCGCGGCGGCGGGCCTTGAGATCGTGGACTGGCTGACCGATCCCGAGCAGCTGTTCGCGATTACGCTGTCGCGCCCGTCGCGAAGCGCCGTGAGCGCCGCCTGAGACTGGCACGACCCTTCTCCCCCACCTTTACCCGCCCCCATCGCGCCCGAGTGCACCGGAAGGGCCACTGGCGATAGGGTCTATTCCATGCGGATAGATGGCAGCGGAGCGCTGGTCGTGGGCGGCGCATCGGGACTCGGCGAGGCCACCGTCAGGCGATTGCACGAGATCGGCGCGAGGGTCACGATCGCCGACCTCAACGCGGAGAAGGGCGAGGCGCTCGCCTCCGAGCTGGGCATCGAGTTCGCCGCCTGCGACGTGCGCGAGGAGGGCCAGGTCCAAGCCGCCGTCGAGCGCGCCGTCAGCGCCGCGGGCGGCTTGCGCATAGCCGTGTGTTGCGCGGGCATCGGCTGGGCCCAGAAGCTGGCCGGGTCGAAGGGTCCCCATCCGCTGCTGCCGTTCGAGACGACGATCCAGATCAACCTGATTGGCACTTTCAACGTCCTGCGCTTCGCGGCCACCGCGATGATCGCAAGCGAGCCCGCCGAGGATGGCGAAAGGGGAGTGTGCGTCAACACCGCCTCGATCGCGGCCTACGACGGGCAGATCGGCCAGATCGCCTACGCGGCCTCCAAGGGAGGGATCGTCGGCATGACTCTGCCGGCCGCGCGCGACTTGGCGGGACAGGGCATCCGCGTGAACACGATTGCGCCTGGCCTGTTCGACACGCCCTTGCTTGCGGCTCTGCCGGATGAGGCGCGTCAGAAACTGGGCGCCGGGGTGCCCTTCCCTCGGCGCTTGGGAGCCCCCTCAGAGTACGCTCGCCTCGCCTGCGACATCGTCGAGAACCGGATGCTCAACGGCGAGGTCATACGGCTCGACGGCGCCTTGCGAATGCCTCCGCGTTGAGCGGTCGCTAGCTCGTCAGCCAGGACGACGCAGGTCAGCCCGTGACCTGCGTCCAGGAGATTTGCTTTGCAAGCTGTCCCGGCCCGTAGTCGATCAGGGCGCTGCGCTCAATCGGCAGATACTCCCCGTCGCGCAAACCAAGCCAGTGGACGACGCGCTCCAGCGGGTCGACTACCAACACCTCGTCGACCTCGTGGGCGGCATAGAAGGGCAGCTTCTTCCACGTCTCGTCGCCGGGTGAGACGATCTCGACCGCGACCGCGACAGTCGGATAAAACAGCTCATCGGGGCCTGGCCGGTGCAGGCCGCCGTCGGGTATCCGATAGTTATCTTCGTCGCCGATGTTGAAGTCCCCCATAGCCGGAACCAATCCGGCAGCGAGAGCCAGGGGTCCAAGCAGTTCAGCCAATTGCTGCTGGATCCGGTGATGGCGACCGTGCGGACTTGGGTTCATGTGCAACACCCCGTCCCACATCTCGTCGCAGCCATCCAGGCCAAGACGGCGCCGACGCTCCAGCAGTGACTCGATCTCAACGGGCAGCGGATCGAGTACGACAAGCGGCATGAGGCCGAGTCTAGTACGCCACAGCGCTGAAGACAAGACGCTTCATTCTCGGATGCGGATGGCCATGCTTCCACATCCTCCTATCCGACTCGTTGGCCAAAGTGGGACAGGTCCAACCCCTACACAGCTGGCAGGCCGGCGCGCTCAGCCATTGCGCGCCGGCCTTGGTCCTTGGTTTAGGAGAGCCGTTCCACCAGCATCGCCATGCCCATGCCACCGGCAACGCACATCGACTCGATGCCCAGCTTGCCGCCCTTGGTCTCCAGATTGTTGAGCAGCGTCGTCATGATGCGAGCGCCGGTCATACCGAATGGGTGACCAAGGGCGATCGCGCCGCCGAAGGGATTGAGCTGCTCTTCGGTGATCCCCAGCTCAGCCATGCAGGGCACGATCTGGGCGGCGAAGGCCTCGTTGATCTCGACCACGTCGATGTCCTCGATTTTCTTGCCGGTCTTCTCCAGCAGCGCTTTGATCGCCGGGATCGGGCCGAGGCCCATCACCTCTGGGCGAATCGCGGCAACTGTGGAGGCGATGATCCTCGCCTTCGGCTCCTGACCGAGTGCCGACGCCTTCTCTTCGGACATGACCAGGACGGCAGCGGCGCCGTCGTTGAGCGGGCAGGCGTTGCCGGCCGTAACGGTCCCATCCGGCTTGAACACTGGCTTCAAGGCGGCTAGCTTCTCCAGGGTCGTACCCGGGCGCGGCCCGTCGTCCTTGGTGACGACCGTCTCGGGCACGTCGATCTCGTTGCCCTCCTTGTCCACATCTTTGTGCGCTGGCACCGTGACGGGAATGATTTCCTTGTCAAAGTGACCGCTGGCCTGAGCCTCGACTGCGCGCGTCTGGGAGATGAGCGCCCACTCGTCCTGGGCCTCGCGGCTGACTTTGCGTTCGTCGGCCACGTTCTCGGCGGTCATGCCCATCGGGATGTACACGTTGTAGAGCGAGCCCTCCGAGCCGTCCACCAAGGGGTGGAACTCGAACTGGGCGCTGCCGCGTCCCGCACGCGAGACGGCCTCGACGCCGGCCGAGATGTAGGTGTCGCCCTCGCCCGCTTTGATCGCGTGGAAGGCCATCCTGATCGTTTGCAAGGAGGAGGCACAGAAGCGATTGACGGTCGTCCCCGGAACGCGGTAGTCGATTCCGGCAATCAAGCTGGCGATGCGTCCGATGTTGTAGCCCTGCTCACCCTCTCCGTAACCGCAGCCCATCATCACATCGCCGATCGAGGTCTGCTCGACCTTGGGGTTGCGCTCCACGATCGCCTTCAACGGGATCGAGGCAAGGTCGTCGGCGCGCACGGACTTGAGCGACCCCTTCACTGCCCGCCCGATGGGCGTGCGGATGGCGTCGACGATCACAGCTTCAGGCATTTGGGGCAATCTCCTTGGTTGGGGAACCCGGAGACTATAGATCGAGGCGAGACACGCCCAGCTCGTCGAAGCCGACATGGTGGGCGAGCTCGTGGCGCACCGTCTTGGTCACCTGCTCGCGCAGGAGCTCAGGATCGTGGCCGAAGTCGCGCCGGATCGTGTCCCTGAAGATCACGATGCGGTCATGCACGTCGTCGCGAGCCACTGTGGCGCCCTGATAGAGCCCGTATGCGCCCCGCGCGCGGCCTCCATCGGAGATCACGACCGCCACGTGGGCCAGCGCGTTGCGCAGCAGGTCGGGCAGGTCGTCGAGGGCGTCGCGCACAAGCTCTTCGAAGTCCTCGTCGTTGAGCGGGTCCAGCGCCATGAACTCCTCTTCGTCGGGATCGACCACGAGCCCTTCGCGGGCCAGCTCCTCGGAGTGGCGCACCAGCTCTTCGAACTCGTCCTCGGACTCCGGGTCGCGCCAGCCCGCCAGGTGCACCGCCACGAAAGCGACGGCGCCCGTCAGCACGCCGATCATCAGCGCTCCCAGCACGATCTCCTCGACGCCCCTCACAAACGGGATGTTGCTGAAGCCTTGCCCCACGACCAGCACGACGAGACCGAGCGCGAGGGCGACGAACGCGGCGATCGCGACACGGCGAGTGTTGCCGAAGGCGCTTGGCGACCTCGACGCGCGCATCCCGACTCCTACTTCAGCGTGCGGGCGATCACGAGCCGCTGGATCTCGTTCGTGCCCTCGTAGATCTGGGTGATCTTCGCGTCTCGCATCATGCGCTCCACCGGATACTCCTTGACATAACCGTAGCCGCCCAGGACCTGCACGGCCTCCACGGTGACCGCCATCGCCGTGTCCGAGCAGAACACCTTGGCCATCGAGGAGTACTTGGCGCGCTGAGGATGGCCCTGGTCCGCCATCGCGCAAGCCTTGTAGAGCAGCTCGCGCGCGGCCGCGGTTTTGATTTCCATGTCGGCGAGCTTGAACTGGATGCCTTGAAACTCGTTGATCGCATGGCCGAACTGCCTGCGCTCGCGGGCATAGGCGACCGCATAGTCGGTTGCTCCCTGGGCGATCCCAACCGCTTGGGCGGCGGCGCCGAGACGGGTGCGCTCCAGGGTGCCCAGGGCCACCCGCAGACCGCGGCCGACCTCGCCGATGATGTTGGCCGCGGGCACTCGCACATCCTCGAAGATTGGCTGGCCGGTCGGGGAGGCCCTGATGCCGAGCTTGTGCTCGAGCTTGCCCACGCTGAAGCCCGGCCGGTCTGCCTCGACCACGAAAGCGGTGATCCGTTTGCTCTCGCGATCGGTCACCGCAAAGGTGATGTAGAAGTCGGCGATGCCCAGGTTGGAGATCCAGTTCTTGGTGCCGTTGATGACCCATTCCTCGCCATCCTGCACGGCGGTCGTCTGCATCCCAGCCGGGTCCGAGCCGGCTTCCGGCTCAGACAGGGCGAAGGCCGGCGACCACTCTCCGCTGGCGCACTTGGGCAGGAAGCGCTCCTTGAGCTCGTCCGAGCCGAACAGCTGGATCGGCAAGGTTCCCAGCTCCTGCACCATCAAGATCAGCGCGCAAGCCGCGTCCACCTTGGCGATCTCCTCGACCCCCATGTTGAGCATCAGGGTGCCGGTGCCGGTGCCCCCGTACTCGGTCGGAAACGGCAACCCCAAAATGTCCTGCTCGGCAAGCACTTTGCGGATGTCCCAGGGATACTCGGCCTGCTCGTCGATCTCCGCCGAGCGAGGCGCAATCTTCTCCTGAGCGATCTGTTTAATCGTGGCGCAGAAGTCGAGGTGCTCTTGCGGGATGGTGTAGGTGTCGGTGAGGGTCTCTTGCATCGTTTGATCCTAGACGTCCCGCTAGTCTCTTGCTCCGATGAGCAGCCCACAGACCGACATCGACCCGGAGCAGCTCGTCAATTTGCTTGAGCGTGGTGTGCAGGTGCAGGTAATCGACGTGCGCGAGCCTTACGAGCGCGAAGCCGGCCATATCGCGGATACGCGCCACATACCGATGGTGGAGCTCACCTCGCGCGCCGCGGAGATCGACCGGGATCTCCCGGTCGTGTTCTACTGCCGTGTGGGCTCGCGCTCGGACATGGCCGCCCAGGCGTTCAGAGCATCCGGCTACAAAGCTCAGTCGATGCGGGGCGGGCTGGTTCGCTGGGCCGATGAAAAAAGGCCGCTCTCGCCCGAGGGCGGACACGTCGCAGATCACTGACAAGGAGACGACATGGAGGCATCCGCCGAGTACCCCAATGTGACCACCGGGGACGGCTACGCCGTCGCCCCCGACCTCGACGCCCTCGGCGAGGGCTATGGCTTTCGCAAGCTGCGCAAGGGCTTGGGCGTGACCGCGTTCGGCGTCAACGTGATCTCGATGCCGGCCGGCTACGAAACCGGCAGCCACTACCACGACGAGCAGGAGGAGCTCTACTTCGTGCACCGGGGCACGATCGAGATGGAGTTCGGCGACGGCTCCACCCATCGCCTCTCCGAGGGAGGCTCGGCACGCGTGGACGCCGCCACCCTGCGCAAGGTGCGCAACGTGGGCGAGGGCGACGCCGTCTACCTGTGTGCCGGCGGCAAGGACGGCTACGTCGGGCGCGACGGCAAAATGCCCGACGGCCAGAGCCGGATGAGCGGGCCTCCCGGGGCGGCCTGACCTCATACGTATCTACCCGTCCCACGCGCGTGGGACGGGCCTCAGTACAGAAGTTCCTTGACGTAGCGCTGGTGCAGCCGTCCCAGCGCGGTCTTTTCGGGGTGGAAGCCGATCGCGTTGAAGGCGTATCCGGTGACCGGCGCCCAGGCGACGATGAAGTACACGCCCAGCAGCAGCGCCGCGGTGCGCAGGCGAGTCGAAGTCGAGAGCGCCGCGAGGGGCAACACCCACAGCACGTACCAAGGCAATACCCAGGCCAGCGTCACGAGCAGGGCAATCGACGCCCAGCCCGCCCAGGTCAAGGACTCGCGTCGGCGCCACGCGAGTACCGAGCAGGCGGCCACACAGGCCAGGAGCACACCGCTGAGCACAACGCGCAGCGCTTCTGTCTCCCCGCCGAGGCCGAGCGCGAGGCCGAGTAGGTTGGGCATGCTCACCATCGTCACCAGGCGGCCCTGCGTGGCCAGGTCGGGGAAGTGGGGGCCAAACGCCGCCACGCTGCACACGCCGAGCACCACCGCGCTGATGGCCATCCCGACGATCACCTGCATCAGATCCCGCCGCCTGCGCAGCAGCGTGGCCAGGACCACCGGCAAGAGGATGCCGGCCGAAGCCTTGATCGCCACCGCCACCACGAACGCCGCGCCGGCGCCGAGCAGACTGGGCGACCACAGCGCCGCTTCTGCCCGCTCGACCTTGTCCCGCAGCGCCCCGGGCATGGTGCCCGCGCGCAGCAGCAGGTAGAAGCCGAGCATTACGAAGAACATCATCAGGAAGTCGTTGTGATCGCCGCCGAGGCCCCAGATCAAGACGATCGGGTTCAGCCCGACCAGCACGATCGCGGCAACCGGATCGCGGCCGAGCAGGCGCGCCGAGCGCCACACCAGAAAAACGATGCCCAGGCTCGTCAACATCAAAAGGCCCTTGAGCGTCCAAAACGAGGCCGCCACACCAAGCGGGACGACCGCGAACGTCATCAACGTGAACACTGGCCCGTAGGGGCTCAGCAGCTGATGCCAGTTGCTGAGGGCATAGCTCGGGTCGCTGTGGGGCTCGAGCACCGGAACGGTGGTGTACGGGTTCAGGTGGTGGACGATCTCCATACGCCCGTAGTTGACGTAGTTGAAGATGTCGGTGAGCGCCAGCGGAGGCGCCGAGAACATGATCAGGTGGGCTCCGATCACCGCCGCGATCGCCCAGCGCGCTGAAAGGCGTGGCACATACCTGAGCCCCACCAGGTAGCTGACGTACATGAGGCCGATCGCTCCGCTGAACAGGTAGCGGAGCGCCTTGGTGGAGCGCGTCAGCGACGGCCACAGCCCGCCAAGTGGGCCGGCCATCCAGTGCGGGAAGAAGTGCGGCGTGGTGGTCGCGGCGAGGATGCTCGGACGGTCGGCGGCGGCCAGCACCACCAGCAGGGCGCAGCCCAAGATCGCAACCAGCGCGCCAACGCCCAGCGCCAGGTCGAGGCGTCTCGGCCGTGCGGCGGACCCAGAAAGCGATTTTTCGGGCTCTGAGATGCCGGCGGGGCCCCGCGGGGCCCCGATCACGCGCTCGCCGCTGTGGGCGTATCCCGTCATGGACGCTCCTCCGCGACGGGATCAGCCCGAATGCCCACTCAGGTGGACCCTTCTACTTCGACGACTCAGATGGTTGTTACGTTTACGGCCTTGGGACCCTTGTCGCCCTGCTCCGCGTCGTAGGACACCTTGGTGCCCTCCTGGAGCGAGCGATAGCCTTCGCCGTTGATCCCTGTGTGGTGCACGAACAGGTCCTTGTCGCCATCATCGGGGGTGATGAAGCCGAACCCCTTGTCGTCGCTGAACCACTTCACGGTGCCGGTGGGCATGTGATTTTTCCTCCACGATATGTGCGTGCTGCTACGCGGAGGATGCTTCTAGAGCTTCGACCTGCGAGAGCTTGCACTACTTTTCGCCGGGTTTTTTAGCCGGCCAGACCGCACGACCGTAGCAGGTCGATATGCGTATGTGTTAGCAAGTGGTATATGCCCAGTAACTCGCAGGAGCGCCTATGGCGCCTGCTCCCACCTGGAGAGCCGGTCCAGGTCGAACGGCTGGTCGGGGAGCTCGACCTCGCCGAGCGCGCCGCCGCCGGACCTTCTTGGCGTCCCTACACGGTGCTCAACATGGTCAGCACCGCCGACGGCCGCGCCACCTTGAGCGGGCGCTCCGGCGCGATCGGCGGGGCGGCCGACAAAGCGCTGTTCCTGAGCCTGCGCACGCTCGTCGACGGGGTCATGGCGGGCGCGGGCACGGTGCGGGCCGAGCGCTACCGGCGGCTTGTGCGCGACGAGAATCGCCGTGCCGAGCGCCAAAAGCGCGGCCTGTCCGAGGAACCGCTGGCCTGCATTGTCTCGGGTCGCTTGGCCTTGAGCGAGGAGATCCCGCTGCTCGCGGACCCGCTCGCGCGCGTGGCGATCGTGACTGCTTCGCGGGCCAGCTTGCCCGAAGGGTGCAAGGCCCAGATCGAGTATGTGCGCGCGGTGCGCGACGGAGTGCTCGACCTGTCCGGCGCGATGGGTCAGCTGCGTGAGGATCACGGCATTCGCACGCTGCTGTGCGAGGGTGGCCCCCACCTGATCGACCAGCTCCTTCAGGCGGGGCTGGTCGATGAGCTGTTTCTGTCTCTGTCTCCATTGCTGGCGGGCGGCGACGCGACCGGTGAGACGTTGAGGATCCTGAGCGGAGCCGAGCTCGATCCGCCGGTCGGGTTGAAGTTGCTGAGCGTGTACGAGCACGACTCGCACCTGTTCCTGCGCTACAGCGTTCAGCCGCCACCGTCGTAGCGACGCCCACGCGGGAGCACCGCCACGTTGAGCACGAGGCTGTTGGGCACCATGATCGGGCCCTCCTCGGTGGCAAAGGTGGTGTAGAGCAGGCCAAGTGAGCTGACCGTGCCTTCGACCTGGCCGGCCAGGGGTCCCCCTTGCAGGCGCACCTGATCACCGACCCTGAAGGGGCGCGCGCTGAGCAGGACGGTGCCGGCGAACATGTTGCCCAAGGTCTGCTGGGCGGCAAGCCCCAGGATCACGGCGGTGAAGGCCCCGCCGAGCGCAAGCGTGCGCGGGTTGACGCCGGCGATGCCGAGCGCGACCACGAAGGCCACGGCCACGGTGAGCAGGCGTATCACGAAGCCGAGGGTGCCGGCCGCGGCCGGGTCCATGCGGCGGAACAGGGCCGGCCCGAAGGCGCGTCCGACGTCGCGCGCGATCGCCCAGCCGAGGATCATCAGGACGACGACCGTGACGAAGTTGACGGGGGTCCTCAGCCATTCGAGGTCGCCTTTGCCGGACTTGCTCAGGCCGAGCAGGCTGTAGCGGTATTCGTAGAGCACGACCACGCCCACGAACAGGGGCACCAGCAGGAAGGCCTCCCAGCGCGCGCGCCTGACCGCACCGGGACTGACCTGGTTGAGCAGGCCGGCTTCGCTCCACGCCTGGCTGCGCGTCTCGAACATCTTGGCGGGGGTCTTGGGCGGGGTCATCGCAGTCCATCATGGTGCACAGGGGCGCCGGGGCGCGCTGGAGCAAGCCTTTTCCCACCAGGGCGCGTCACGAAACGCCGGACCGCGAGCGGCCGGCCACGATCGGATCCGAGACGCCGCCGCGATGCGACCCAAGGCCTGGCGCTCCAACCGGTACGCCGTTGCGGGCGCCTCAGGCCAGGGTGTAGACGACCATGAACCCACCGAACACGAGGCAGTAGATCGCGAACGGGATCAGGGTTCTGGTCTTAAACCAGCGCACCAGGAAGGCCACGGTAAAGAGGGCGGTGATTGCCGCCGAAATGCAGCCGACGAGCGCCTGGCCGCGGATGCCGTTGCCGAGATGGCCGAGCAAGTCGGGGAGCTTGAACACGCCGGCGGCGAGGATGATCGGCGTCGCCAGCAGGAAGGCGAAGCGGGCGGCGTCGGAGTGGTCGAGGCCGCGGGCCAGGCCGGTACCCATCGTGACGCCGTCGCGGCTGATGCCGGCAACCAGCGCGGTGGACTGGGCCACCCCCACCAGGGCGGCCTCGCGGTACTCGAGCGAGACAAGCTCGCGTCCACCCTCCGGATTCAGACCCTCACGCACGGCAAGTTCGCGCACCTGCGCGCGGCGGCGGTAGCGCTCGGCGGCAAACAGGATGAGGCCGTTGACCATCAGGAAGATCGCCGCCACTTCGGGCTTGGCCGTGAGCGTGCGCAGCTGTTTCTCAAGCGCCAGGCCGATGATCCCGGCCGGGATCGAGGCGACGATGATCAGCCAGGCCAGGCGCTCGTTCGGCGTCTCGGCGCGGCGCTTGCCGAGGGTGGCGAAGAACGCCTTGACGATTTCAACCCACGTGCTCCAATAGTAGATAAGCAGGCCGATCGCCGAGCCAACGTGCAGCATCACGACGAACGCCAACCAGAAAGACTCCGATTCGGACTGGGCGTCGACGAGTTTGTTCCAGCCGAAGAGGGTCGGGAACAGGACGGTGTGGCCGAGGCTTGAGATCGGGAACAGCTCGGTCACGCCTTGCAGCACGCCGAGCACGATCGCCTGGAAGTAGGTGAGGGCGGACGCCAGGGGCGCCGCAAGAAACGGGAGCATCGCGGCGGGAGCATATGGGAGAGCGAAGACGAAGCGCGTCAGCTGAGCAAACTCTCATTTGGACACAGACTCCTACAGAGAGGCGGCACATCGGCTCGTGCGGCTTGTGGTCGGGTTGCCCAGCTTTGGACGGATCCGGGGTTCACTAACCCTTTACACGATAGTTCCCGACTGGTCACAAAGTGACCCATTTGCAGGCAGAACCTCTTGGTATACGAGAAAAGACCGAGAGGAATAGAAATGGGAAGCTCGACCACACGGGTCGATGCACGGGACTCGACCATAGGGTGCGACGCACAGACGGTGAGCACACGGGCCGACATGCACTGTCACTCGACCGCTTCGGAGGTGTCGAAGCTCGGAGTTCAGCGGGCGCTGGGACTGCCGGAGTGCGCCACTCCCCCGCAAGAGGTCTACGAGTTGGCCAAGCGCAGGGGCATGGACTTCGTGACGATCACCGATCACGACACGATCGACGGCGTGCTGGAGATAGCCGACCGCCCGGACGTGTTCGTCTCCGAGGAGCTGACGGCCCACTTCAGGGGCGAGCCGCAGGCGGTGCACGTGCTCTGTTACGGGATCACTCCTGAGGATCACGAGTGGCTGCAGGCCAACAGCGGCGACGTGGAGCTGTGCGCGATGTATCTGTACGACCGGGACATCGCTTGCGCGTTGGCCCACCCGTACTACGCGGTGGGCGCGCCCCTTACCGCCCGTCACAGGCGCAGGCTGGCCGAGCTGTTCGAGATCTGGGAGACGCGCAACGGGGCGCGCGCAAAGGAGCTGAACAGGCCGGCCGCGATGTACGTGGCTACGCTCGACGGCACCGGCATCGGCGGCAGCGACGATCACGCGGGAGTTGACATCGGGCGCACTTGGACGGAGGCTCCGGCGGCGAGCACGCCGGAGGAGTTCTTGGCTCACATGCGGGCGGGGAGGGTGTCGGCGAAAGGCAAGCAGGGGAGCGCCGCCAAGTGGGCACACGCGGCCATCGCGCTGGCAGCCCGCTCGCTTGGCCACGAGGAGCGGGACGGCGATCCGGCGCGGCCCGACCCGAGGCGGGTGATGACGATGGTGCAAAGGCTGCTCAAAGAGGGCGACGCGCGCGAAGGAGCGACCGGCGCGGATCTGGCGCCCGCCGACGCTCGCTGCTTGCTCAGGGCTTGGTTGGGGGCGGTCGAGCTGGACCATCTGGACGAGCGGGGGCTGATCGCCTACATGCAGGAGGACGGCTTCAGCCACTCTGACCTGTACCGCAAGGCGTGCAGGCTGCACGAGCGCAAGCTGCGCGAGGCGGTCGAAGCGGCCGTGCGCGCCATCGGGACGCCCGCGACCAAGAAGCACGGACAAAGCGTCGGCGACGGGCACCGGGCCGGCACGACCGACGCGCACGGACTGAGCGCGGCCGCCGCGGGCCTGTTCGAGAGCTGTATCGCGGCGATTCCCTATGCCCCGGCGACGGCTTTCTTGGGCAAAGAGCAGGCCAAGCTCGCTCGCTATGCGGCTGGCACCGAGGATGAAATGCCGCGCGTGGCGATCCTGGCCGACGGGATCGGCTCGACGCATGGGGTGAGCCGCACGATCGAGGAGATTCGGGGGCGCGGCGTGCCGGGCTTCGAGGTGGAGGTGGTGGCGACCGACCCGGACGTGGACCGGCGGCTCTCGGCGGTGGTCGAGCTGGAGGTTCCCCACTACCCGGGCTTGACGATCGGCGTGCCGAGCCTGGCGGCGGCCGCTCAGACGCTGGCCGAAGGGGACTTCGACGCGTTGCACGTGTGCTCGCCTGGCCCCGTCGGCGTGGCCGGGGCACTGCTGGCTCGGGCGCTGGGATTGCCGCTGGTGGGCAGCTACCACACCGAGTTGACCACCTACGCGAAGCTGCGCTCCCAAAGCAGGGAGCTGGCGGACGGGATGGCGATGGCGGTGGGGACCTTCTACCACGCTTGCGACCTGGTGCTTTCGCCCAGTCGGGCTTCCGACGAGGGGCTCGCCTCGATCGGGATGAGCCCGGAGAAGATATGGCGATGGGACCGTGGTGTGGACACCGACCGCTTCGACCCCGCTTTGCACAGCCCCGAGCTGCGAAGGACTTGGGGGGAGGGGGTGGCGTGCCCTACATCCTCCACTGCCTCTCGCGAAGGTAACGGAGCCGACATCGACGGTCGCGAATGCCCGCCGATATATGTGCTCTACGCCGGCAGGATCACCCATGAGAAGGGCGCCGAGCTGCTGGCGCAGACGTTCGAGGCGGCCAGGGCGAAGGAGCCGAGGCTGCATCTGCTGCTGGCCGGCGGAGGACCCGAGCAGGAGCTCTTGCGCGAGCGGGTCGGCGCCGACGCCACGTTCTTGGGCTGGTTGGAGGGGACGGAACTGGCTCGGGCCTATGCCTCGGCCGACGTGTTCCTGTTCCCGAGCTCGACCGATACGTTCGGACAGGTCGTCTTGGAGGCGCAGGCTTCGGGGCTGCCGGTGCTGGCGGTGGCGGCGGGCGGGCCGCTCACGCTGGTGGAGGACGGGGTCAGCGGTCTCT
>JBAURN010000257.1:0-8628 GCA_049581225.1 Solirubrobacteraceae bacterium | reverse complement strand
GGTATGGGTCGGTCCTCGTGGTCGACGCAACCTGGGTTTTGACGGGGACCTTGGGAGAGGGACCGGGTCGCAACAAGGGAAAGAGTTGTTTTTCGCGTGCATTCTTTGGGGATTAGCGCAATTGAGGGTCTTTGCGTCTTTGACGAGTCCGTAATAGGACGCGTCAGCGTCGCTGACGCGTCTCTCTCTCTCTCTCTCTCTCTCTCTGGTCGAGCCGGCGTCTAGGCGCTAGCTCCTTCTGTCGCGCCGGTAAGGCGCGACGCGCCGGGCATGGGACCCGGCTTGACTTCTTGCGCCCGGATGGCGCATCTCTAAGCGTCTCGGGCTCCCACCCGAGCGAGACGGCGTGTCTTGACTGGAGCGCTGTCTCACCACGTCAGGGCTCGCCTCTGGGCGCGTACTCTCTCTGCGCCCAGAGGCCTGCCCGGCAAACAAGCGGGGTGTCCTGATGGCTGGTCCGGGCATCTCATCCCGCAAGTCGCACGAGCGGCGCGTGCGTAGAGGCACCAAGGCTGTCGGTGTGGGTGCTCCTCAGTTGGTGGAGATTCAGCGTGCGCGGATGCTCGCCTCCACGTTTGACGTTCTCCGCGAGCGGGGTGCTGCGAACGTGAGCATCGCGCACATCGTGGCGCGCTCGGGTGTGTCCAGGCGCACGTTTTATGAGCTTTTTGAGAGTCGCGAGGACTGTTTTCTGGCGGCGTTCGAGGACGCGCTGGCGCTCGCTACCGCATGCGTGTTCACTGTTTGCGCGCGTGAGCAGAATTGGCGGGTGCGTGTCAGGGCCGGATTGGTTGCGCTGCTTGGTTTTCTTGACGAGGAGCCGGCGATGGCGCACATGTTGGTCGTGGCGTCCCTTTCCGCGGGTCCTCGCACGCTCGAGCGTCGCCGCCAAGTCCTCGCAGGGCTTGCCGAGGTCGTGGATGAGGCCCGCTCATCCTCTTCGAACGCGGAGTTGTTGCCGTCGTTGACAGCCGACGGTCTGGTCGGCGGAGCGCTATCGCTGATCCATATGCGTATCGCGGGTCCGGGCGAGGGGTCGCTGCTGGAGTTGACCAACCAGTTGATGAGCATGATCGTGCTGCCCTACCTCGGGTCTGCCGCCGCGCGCCGCGAGCTCGATTGTCCGGTCGATCCTCGTGTTACCGATCGTCGTGAGTCGAGGCTGTCCTCTGATCCATTCAAAGACGCGGGGATGCGCTTGACCTACCGCACGGTACGGGTGTTGCTCGCGATCGCGGAGCATCCCGGCGCGTCGAATCGCACGATCGGAGACGCCGCGGAGATCCGCGATCAGGGACAGATCTCAAAGCTTATGAACCGTTTGCAGCGACTCGAACTCGTCTCGAACTCGGGGCTCGGTCCAGGCACCGGCGCACCGAACGCTTGGTCGCTGACAACCACTGGTGAGCAGATGCTCGCAAGCTTTCGCAGCCACACAGAAATCACGCCCCATGGGGCTCATCAAGGGGAGGCCTCATCGTGTTGAGCAAAACCATCATCTCGCAGCGTCTTCTTCGCATACTCGTGGCAGCGGTCTGCGTCGTGGGCGCCACGCTCACGCTCTCCGGCCTGGCGCAAGCAAAGCTCGTACGCCCTAACACGGGATCGTTTGGACCAGCGGGCCTCGGTGTCGGCACCTTCGGTCAGATCAAGAGTATCGCCGTCGAACAGGCCAGCGGCGATGTCTATGTCTACGACGAAACCAACAAAGCGATCTACAAGTTCACCGCGACGGGAGAACCGGCGAACTTCTCATCCACGGGGACCAACGAGATCGAAGGCGTCAGCTATGCCGGAGGCCAGCACGTGCAGATAGCTGTCGATAGCTCCTCGGGACCCGACAAAGGCGACATCTATTTCGCGACCGGCCTCGGTGTCGATATTTACAGCGCCGCGGGCGTAAAGCTCGGCGAATTGGCGGCCGTGATCAAAGAAGCAGAAAGTGTGAACGGAGTGGCGGTTGATGCTTCAGGCGCTGTCTATGTCAGCGTTTATCCCGAAAACGTCAATCGGTACGTTCCGTCAACAAATCCCGTCAAAGACACCGATTACACCGAATCGCTGACGGGCTTCTTCCCCGCAATCGGCAATCTGGAGGTGGACAGCAAAGGGAACGTTTACGGCGCCAGCGGCTCACAAGGGGTCTGGCTGTACCCGGCAACCCAGTTCGGAGTCTCGCGCGCTGAAGGCACGCTTGTCGGCAACGTCGGCTACACGCTCGCCATCGATCCCGCCAACAATCGAATCGCCGTCAACGACGGTAGTCGCCTCGTCGAATACGATGCAATCGGCGACGTGGCCGCGGTAGCGGGCGAAGGTCAGCTGGAAACACCCGGGCAGGAACGCTCGTTTGGCGTAGCGGTTGGCGCAACTAACGGCGACGCGTACGCCGGTGGCGCCTCGGGCCGGGTTGACGTGTTTGGCGCACCGGTGCTCGAGCCCGACGCGATTGGCGCGGCACCCACGAATGTGTTGTCAACAAGCGCGACGATCAACGGGAGCGTGAACCCGGATGGTGTCGCCGCGACCTATCAGTTCCAATACGGCACAAGCTTGAGTTACGGTTCGGTCACGCCGACCATTCCAGGCGCTGCGGGGTCGGATTCCACCATTCATGACTTCGCGGCCACGCTGGAAGGGCTGAAACCCGAATCGTCATATCACTACCGGATCATTGCCACCAACGCGAACGGCACAAGCTATGGTCCCGATGAGACGTTCCAGACGAGCGGACCATTGGCGCCGAACGTTCAGTTGCCTGACGGCCGTGCCTACGAAAGGGTCTCGTCCGCCGCCAACGCAGACAGCGATATCTACCAGGATATCCCGTATCTGCTTGAACCGTATGAAGGCTCGTCGACCGAATTCCCGTTTCTCGTTTCTCCAGATGGCAATTTTGTCACATACGTGGGTGGCCCCTCTGTACGCGGAGGTATCGGCTTTGAGGGTACGAAATTCGGCAACCAGTATCTCGCTACGCGCGAAGATAACGGCGAGTGGAAAGCCGCCAATATCGATCCGCCGTCGAGTAAACTTCAGGATCTGCCGGCATTCAGTGGCTTCTCCCCCGACCTTTCCGTCGGCTTTGTGAGTTCGGCAGCAAATCCACCGTTGGCGCCGGAAGCGCCCGGCCAAGAATACAAGGATCTGTACGTCAAGACTTTCAGCACCGGTGACTACACGTCACTGATCCACAGTAAGCCACCGAACCGACCAGCAGGGGAATTTGGTACGGCGGGGCTACCAGGCAATAATTTTGCCACTGCCAGCGGCAGGCGCATCATCTACGCGGGCGGCTCGGCGAATTTGGGACACAACCTGTTCATGGTCGACGACGCTCTTACCAACAACGCAATTGATGGCGGCGCAAAAGCTAACAATCTATATGACACGAGCGGCGGGTCCACGGTACTGGTCAACATCCTGCCGGACGGGAGCACCGAACCCAACGCGACGTTCGGTGGACCGAAGCTTGCGGCAGACTATCCGTATGGCCAAATCATTGACAACTATCCGATGTTCGCGCATGACATCTCTGAAGACGGGAGCCGGATCTTCTGGACCGATCTGAAAACGGGCGCCCTCTACGCGCGCGAGAACGACAGTGCCCCCGAAAGTCCTTTGGACGGCGGTAAATGCTCGGTGCCCACCGATGCGTGTACGGTCTTGATCGCCGAAAAAGCTCAATACTGGAATGCGACGCCTGACGGCTCGAAGGTTCTCTATACAAAGGGAGGCGATCTCTACGAGTATGACCTTGAAACGGGCCAGGCGATCGATCTCGCTCACGGCGGCGGGGTGCATGGTGTCGTGGCCGCGAGCACCGATCTGTCCTACGTTTACTTCGTGGCCGAAGGTGCGCTGGCTCCCGGGGCTGAATCGCACGAATGCGAAGAAGAAGAATTCAGTGGCACTCTCTGTAATCTCTATGTGGTCCACATCGGAGAACCTACGAGATTCATCGGTGCTCTGTCGGGTTCAGACAACTTCGCATATCCAGAGACCTTCCCCCGCTATGCCGGTGACTGGCAGGGAAGCCTCAGTGATACGGAAGCCGAGGACACGCCTGACGGGGCTCACCTGCTGTTCTCGTCGAAATCGAATCTGACGGGTTATGAAAGTGACCATCACGGAGAGATCTTCATGTACGATTACTCCAGTGGGGAACTCCACTGCGTATCGTGTATTCCAAACGGGAAACCACCCGTTGAAAATCTCCTGCACTCGTCTGCGTTTCTTCCGGTCAGTAATGTGGGTACCGCAATACCGCAGTGGGTGTCCGATGACGGAAACCGAGCGTTCTTTGACACGCTCGACTCGCTGGTGCCGCAAGATACGAACAGTCAAACCGACGTTTATGAGTGGGAGCGCGACGGCTTCGGTGCCTGCACTGACAGCTCGGGTTGCATTTATTTGCTTTCTGACGGGATCAGCGCCGAAGGCTCATATCTAATCGGTGCGAGCACGAGCGGTAACGACGTGTTCATCACCACGAGGGGAAAGCTGGTGCCCGAAGACGAAAACGAAAACACGGACGTCTATGACGTCCGTGCGGACGCCGCCGCTCCGCCGACGCCTCCGCGGTGCACGGGCAGCGGTTGTCAGGGGGTGCCCTCGACGCCGCCGATTTTTGCGACGCCGCCGAGCGTCACCTACAACGGTGTTGGAAATTTCGAAGCTCCCGCGCCCGCAAAAGTGTCGGTGAAGCCGAAGTCGTTGACGCGGGCTGAGAAGCTGGCGAAGGCCTTGAATGCGTGTGAGCGCAAGCCCAAGAAGAAGCGGCGGTCCTGTCAAGGGCAGGCGAAGAAAAGATATGGCGCTACGAAAAAGGCGAAAGCATCCTCTTCAAGGCGGCTAGGGAATGTCAGGCAGTCGTCAAAGGGGGGTAAGTGATGAGAGCGCTTCGTATCGAACGCAAGCTGTCGATTGTTCCGGTGGCGCTGGTGTTGGGGATCTTTGCTTCGGCCGTGTTGTGCATGCCGGCGATTGCGGCGAACGAGACGGGCTGGGAGGTTGGTTCCCGCAGCGATCCAACAAATCTCGTGCCGGGAGCAAGCGCAAGCGTTGAGGTGGCTGTCCAAGAGATAGGTGCAAGCGAAAGCAGCGCCGGAGCGCGAATTGTCGATACTCTGCCGCTTGGCATCGAAGGAATTGCTGAAAACGGTTGGGTTTGTAACGGAGAAGCTCCGGACAGCTGCGCACTGACTTTGCCTGCGTATGTCCCGAATAATCGAAGAGAATATGCGCTGGGTGTGAAGGTCGCGCCGGGTGTCGCCGAAGGCGCCGTCCAGAACGTTACGACTATCTCGGGCGGTGGCGTGGCTAGGAGTGTCAGCACCCGCGACACGTTGCAGATCAGCTCTGCCGCCGCCAAATTCGGGTTCGCGCACGCAAGCGCCTGGTTCTCCGAAGCCGACGGCGAATTCGATACGCAAGCAGGCACGCATCCCTATGGTTTTACCTTCAATTTCGATCTCAACGAGCAGTCACACGAGACGGCGGAAGGCGAACTGCGTAATCTGACGCTCAGTCTCCCTCCCGGGTTCATCGGCGACGCGCAGGCTGTGGAACGGTGCACCCGGGAAAGATTTAATGCAGACCGCTGTCAAGCGGGAGCCCAGATAGGTACAGATACGGCGGGTTTGGGGGGCACTGACCCTCCGTTTCAGCCTGCCCTACCTGTGTACAACTTGGTGCCGGAGCCAGGTTCTCCGGCGGAGTTCGGCTTTGACTTGGTCGGTGTTCACGTGTTTCTCGACGCAAGCGTGAGGAGCGGTGGCGACTACGGCATCACCGAGCACGCGGACAACCTGCCTCAGCGAGAAATCGTGATGAACTCGATCACGATCTGGGGGACGCCTGCCGATCCGAGTCACGATCCCCTAAGGTGGTGTCAGGGGCATGGGCTGGGATGTTCAACGACGGCAAGCCAGGCGCCGTTTCTGACGGTTCCCACGTCGTGTGTCGGCGCGCTACCGTTCTCCGTTATCGGGAGCGATTGGAACGACGAAAACCTGACAAATGAACTTGGCTTTGAAACGCTGAACAAGGACGGGCGGCCGCAGGGGTTTGAAGGCTGCGACAAACTGGTGTTCGGACCGACGATCAGCGCGGCACCGGATACGACGACGGCGGATAGTCCGGCGGGCCTCTCGGTTGAAGTCAAGGCTCCCCAGGAAGGTCTCGCCGGTTCTGAATCGGAAATCGAATTCCCGAACCTAGAATCCAAAACTGTGCGTATCGCGGCGGCGGATATCAAGAACACGACGGTGGTGTTGCCCGAAGGCGTGGCGATCAATCCCGGTCAGGCGGCGGGGTTGACCGCTTGTCAGTCTTGGGAAGACGGTGTCGGCACAGAAGGTCCGCCGGCATGCAAAAGCTCTTCGCAGGTCGGGACGGATGAAATCGACACGCCGTTGTTGTCTCACTCGTTGAAGGGCAACGTGTTTATATTGCAGTCCAATCCGCCGCACCTACAGCTGTTGGTGTCCGCTGAAGGCGAAGGCGTGTTCTTGAAGTTGGTAGGCGATATCAGCCTGGATGAACAGACTGGTCGCTTGACTACGACTTTCAAGGAAACACCCGAGGTGCCGTTTACGTCCTTCAAGCTGTCCTTCAGCGGTGGTGCACGCGCTGCGCTCGTGACTCCGACCGGCTGTGGGGAATACAAGACGACAAGCGACTTCACGCCGTGGAGCACTCCGTTTACGCCGGACGTGTTCACATCCAGCGGTTTCCTTATCAATGCGGGGTGTACGTCTCAGCTGCCGTTCACGCCCGTGTTGACGGCCGGCTCCACGACAGACCAGGCCGGTGGCTACACGTCGTTCTCGCTGCTATTGACGCGTGCGGATGAGCAGCAGCGGATTTCGAGCCTGTCGTTCAAGACGCCGGAGGGCTTGTTGGGAATGATCAGCAAGGTCCCGCTCTGTGAGGAACCACAAGCGGCTGCTGGGACGTGTTCGAGTGCGTCTCAGATTGGGCATACGCAGGTCACGGCGGGTCCGGGTCCCTATCCGTTGGTGGTTCCTGAACCCGGTTTGGGTTCGGCTCCGATCTATTTGACCGGTGGTTATAAGGGCGCGCCATATGGGTTGAGCATTGTGGTTCCGGCGATCGCGGGTCCGTTCAACCTCGGGACGATCGTGGTCAGGGCGTCGATCAGTGTGGATCCGCATACTGCGCGGTTGACCGTGACGACGGACCCGTTGCCGACGATCCTTGATGGGGTCCCGACGGATCTGCGTACGATCAACGCGGTGATAGACAGGCCGGGGTTCATGTTCAACCCGACCAACTGCGAACCACAAGAATTCTCAGGCACCGCGACGAGCAGTCAAGGCACGACGGTGCCTATTTCTAGTCATTTCCAGATGGGTTCGTGTCGCAGCTTGACGTTCAAACCAGACTTCAAGGTTTCAACCGTAGGCAAAACCAGTCGTGCGGACGGCGCGAGCCTAGATGCGAAGATCGTCTACCCGACGGGCGCACTAGGAGCAAACCAGGCCAGTAGTCAGGCGAACGTGGAGAAGGTCAGGGTCGAACTACCAAAGCAACTGCCCTCACGCCTCACGACCTTGCAGAAGGCTTGCACCGCGGCACAGTTCGACAAGGACCCATCCGGTTGTCCCGCGGGATCTATCGTCGGTAGCGCCACAGCGATAACGCCCGTATTGCCCGTCGCGTTGACCGGTCCGGCGTACTTCGTAAGTCATGGTGGGGAAGCGTTCCCGCAACTCATCGTCGTACTGCAGGGCTACGGCGTGACGGTGGATCTCGTCGGCGACACGTTCATCAGCAAAAGCGGCGTGACGAGCAGCACGTTCAACCAGGTCCCAGACGTCCCGATCACAAGCTTCGACTTGAAACTACCCCAGGGTCGAGGGTCCGCGTTGGGCGCAAACCTCCCACAAAAGGCTCACGGAAGCTTCTGCGGACAGAAACTCGTGATGCCAACCGAATTCACCGGCCAAAACGGCGCGTACATCAAGCAAAACACCCCCATCGCCGTCACCGGGTGCGCCAAGACCGTCAAGCACAAGACCAAGAAGCACAAGCAACCCAAACACAAGAAGCACAGCAAACACAAATAAGCCAGGCGCGGGCGCGCAACAATCCATGCGCGCCCGCACCCCCCGCAGGAGCGAGGCGGGTCGTGGCGAACAGCCACTCGTGCGATCGCTCCAGCTGCAAGCCGCGCTCACCGAGTTCGTCTCCCAGGCGACCGCCCGCCTGCACGCCGACGTGCTCGCCGGCCAGGAGGTCCCCTTCGAGCTGGCCACGCAGAACGGACGCGGGCGGCGGGGAGCCTCGCCCCTGTACTGCTATCAGCCGCTCACCGACGCCTACGTCGCCGAGCGCTTCGCCTCGCTGCGCAGCCTCGACGCTTACCCACCGGCGGCGGCCATGCTTCACGGCTTCGATGGGCTCGATCGCTACCTGCTCTCGCGCGGCTTGCTCGACGCGCGCGACCGCAGGTCCGGCCTCGGGGCGGGGAGGGGGCGCTCCGACGCTGCGCTGCTGGCCCTCTTGCAGGAGGTGTGCGCCGAGCAGACCGACTTCGATGGGCTGCTCGATCGCCACCCGGACCGCCTGGAGCGAGCCCTGGAGCAGCTGGAGGGCTCGACT
>JBAURN010000256.1:0-2419 GCA_049581225.1 Solirubrobacteraceae bacterium | reverse complement strand
GGCGAGGGCCGAGCGTCGCGCCCCGATCCTCTCGTCCACCAGCGGCGGGTTCCACATCGCGATCTGCCGGCGCGGCGTCGGCGAGCCGTCCCGCTCGACCAGACCGATGTCCTCGAGTCCGGTGAGACGCTCGGCCAGCCCGACCGGGTTGGCGATCGTGGCCGAGGCGAGCAGCACCCGTACGTCGCTGCCGTATGCCGCGGCGATCCGCAGCAGGCGGCGCAATACGTTGGCCACATGCGAGCCGAACACGCCGCGATACACGTGGGCCTCGTCCACGACGACGATGCGCAGGTGGCTGAACAGGCGCTCCCAGGCGCCGTGGTGAGGCAGGATGCCAACGTGGAGCATGTCCGGGTTGGTGAGCACCACGTTCGCCTGCTTGCGCACGTCTCCGCGCACGTCCTTGGGGGTGTCCCCGTCGTAGATCGCCGGGCGCACTTGCTTTGCGAGGCCGAACGCTCCGAGCGCGCGTGCCTGGTCTTGGGCCAGCGCCTTGGTCGGGTACAGATACATGGCTCGCGCAAGCGGCTCCGCGCACAGCGTCTGCAGGGTCGGCAGGTTGAAGCACAGGGACTTGCCCGAAGCCGTGCCGGTCGTCACGATCGTGGTTCGCTTCCAGGCCGAGGCGAGCGCATCGGCCTGGTGGGAGTAGAGCCGTTCGATCCCGACCCGCGCCAAGCCGGCGATGACGTCAGGGTGCAGCTCCGCGGGAATCTCCACGAGGCTGGCGGTGCCCGGCCCAACGTGTGCCTCGCGTACGATCCGCCCGTCCTCGCGTGCCTCGTCTACGAGGGCGCTCCAGGGCTCGATGGTGCGAACAGTCGCCACGCCTTGCGATAGTAGAGGCGATGCTCGACCCCGCAGCCGAGGACTGGGCGAAAAGGCGCACCTTCCATCATTCGCTCTACCCGGTCGCCCGGATCGCCGCCGAGCGCGAAGCGAGCGTGTCGGTGTGTCTGCCCGCGCGTGAGTGTGCGGCGACGATCGGAGAGATCGTTGGCGCTTTGAGCGACCTGCGCGCGGCCGGAGCGATCGACGAGATCGTGGTCGTCGATGCCGCTTCGGCCGATGGCACGGCCCGGATCGCCGCTGAGGCGGGTGCGAAGGTAGTGCAGGAGGGAGAGTTGACGGACTGGAGTGGATCGGTAAACGAGGGCGGGTCGGCGCAAGATGGCGAGTCGGCCCGAGTGGGCGAACGGGCCGGACTGGGGCCGGTGCTGGGCAAGGGCGACGCCATGTGGCGTGCCCTGTCGGTGCTCGAAGGAGAGCTGGTGGTGTTCTTGGACGCCGACACCGCCGGCTTTTCAGGGCACTTTGCGAGCGGCCTGCTCGGGCCTCTGGTGTGTGAGCCCGAGGTTCAGTTCGTGAAGGCCTTCTATCGGCGTCCGTTCGAGCATGGCGGCATCTCCCTGCCCGAGGAGGGCGGGCGCGTCAATCGTCTGCTGGCCCGCCCGGCGCTCGCCGTCTTCTATCCGCGGCTTGGAGCTGTGCGACAGCCCCTGGCGGGCGAAGTGGCAGCGCGACGAGAGCTGTTCGAAAGGGTCCCGTTCGCGACGGGGTATGGGGTGGAGATCGCGATGCTGATCGACGTGTGGCGCGAGGTCGGGCTCGACGGTCTCGCCCAGGTCGACCTGGGCGTACATCGCAACCGCCACCAGCCGCTGGCGGCGCTCGGGGAGATGTCTGAGCGGGTGCTGGCCACGCTCGCGCGTCGCCTGCACGAAGAACAGAGGCTGAGCCAAGTCGATCTGTCGGCGGCGCCGGTCGAGCGTCCCCCGCTGGCTGCCCTGAGAAGCCGATGACGACGCGCTGCCTGTATGTCGATCTGGACGGCACCTTGCTTGGTCGCGGCGCATCCTTGCTGCACGACGGGGAGGGCAAGGTCTCGCTCGACGGAGTTCGCGCCGTGCAGGCCTGCCTGCGCGCCGATGTGGAGGTCGTGTTGATGTCCGGTCGTCGCAGCATCCAGGTGGCCGAGGATGCGCGCCTGTTCGGCCAGAGCTCCTACATCTTCGAGGCCGGCGCGTGCGTGGTGTTGGGCGATCCGCGGCTGGGTGGAGAGGAGCATTGGCTGACCGGCGAGCTGCAGCCCGGTGAGCTGACGATCGCCCAGCAGATCGAGCGCTCAGGAGCCCCCGCGATGCTCCTCGAACGCTACGAGGGCCGCCTCGAGTACCACGAGCCTTGGCACCTGAACCGAGAGGTTTCGCATCTGTTCCGTGGGCTGGTGGATGCCTCCGAGGTGGATGCGTTGCTTGCCGAGGAGGGCCACGGACACCTGCGCTTCGTTGACAACGGGGTCGTCAACCGGCGCTCGGCGGCGCTTGCCGAGTTGTCGCACGTGCGCGGCTACCACCTTGTCCCGGCCGGCGCCTCGAAGGCCGGCGCGGTCGCCTTTCACAGGCAGGTGCGGGGC
>JBAURN010000255.1:0-3967 GCA_049581225.1 Solirubrobacteraceae bacterium | reverse complement strand
GCCGAAGTGGCCCCGCAGATGACCTTGTTCGGTCCTGCTCCAACCGTGGCCAAGGACAAGGCCAGGCAACCATCCCCGGAGCCCGCACCGGTGGCGGCGTTCGAGCGCCGTGCACAGCTGCGCGAGGAGCGCCGCCGGCTCGTGGCCGACCTGGTCAAGCGAGGTGGTGGCAGCCACCGTGAGATCAACGCCTGGATCAACCGCGAGGTCGGTGTGGGCCGCGTGGAGTCGGCCAGCATCGGTCAGCTCGAACGCACAGTCGATCGACTCGTGCGCGAGCTGACACGCCACAGCCGCAGAGCGGCTTCGGGGTGAGCCGGCGCCCGCGCGTGCGGGGCCGGATCCCCTTGTCTTATTGCTTTTGCGCCTCGACTCAAGTCGAGCGCGGGCTCATCGTCGAGCCCGAAATTGCGGCTTAGGCCAGCTGTACGTTGACTGCCTTGGGACCCTTGTCGCCGGCCTCGGCGTCATAGGTGACCTTGGCGCCTTCGCTGAGCGAGCGGTAGCCGTCGCCGGCGATGCCCGAGTGATGCACGAACAGGTCCTTGGACTGATCGTCGGGCGTGATGAAGCCGAAGCCCTTGTCGTCGCTGAACCACTTGACGGTTCCTGTAGCCATGTTGCTTATCCTCCGTGTTTTCGCGTGCTGCGAACGCGGAGATTGCTATGAGCAAAGGCTACGAGCGCTGACACTGCGTTTGATCGAGACTCGATTGGCCTCGCTTGGATCGAGCAACTATAGCAATCGTCCCTTACACCGCTCAGCGCCCGCGGCACCCGAGCAAGCCGGGCTCGCGGCGGGTCGCCACCCTGGCTACAGCGCCTCTGAGTAAGCGGGCTCCTCGGCCGGCCGCTCGCCGGAGGGCTCAAGTTGCTCCTGTGAGCGCTCGCCTTCGCCGTGCGGTTGATGAGCCGGGGCTGCCCCCGGGCGCAAAACGGTGAGGGCCACGAGGATGCCGACCGTCACAAGGCCCGCCGCGATCCAGAAGGCGAGCTGGTAGCCGCCGGTGAGCGCCGCCGCCGTCGAGCTTCCTTGGGCGAGCAACTTGGTGGTGTGGGAGGCCGACAGGGTGGCCAGGACCGCCAGGCCAAGCGCACCGCCGACCTGGGCGGTCGTGTTGACCAACCCGGAGGCGAGCCCCGCGTCGCTCGGTGTGGCGCCCGACATGGCCACGCCCATCAGGGCCGGAAAGCACACGCCGGCGCCGGTGCCGAGCAGCAGCATCGAAGGCAGCAGGCCGGTGAGGTAGCCGGCGTGAACAGGCGTCAACGCGAGCAGGGCCAAGGCCAGCGCGATCATCGCAAGCCCGGGCGTGAGCAGCCGGCGGGCGCCGAAACGGGTGATCAGAGGCTCGGAGAAGCGGATCGACATCGAGCCCATCGTGATCGTCACCGGCAGGAACGCCAGCCCGATCTGCAGAGCGTCATAGCCGAGCACCTTGCGCATGTAGAGCGCCCCCAGGAAGAACATGCCGAACATGCCCGCCACCGAGAACACCTGGATCAGGTTGGCGCCGCTGACGTTGCGCGAACGGAAGATGCGCAGCGGCACGAGCGGGTTGCGGGCCGTCGCCTCGCGCGCCACGAACGCACCCAAGAGCAGCAGCGAAAGAGCTCCTAGAGCGAGCGTCTGGCCCGCGCCCCAGCCGCGTTCGGCGGCGGGCTTGACGATCGTGTAGACCCCCAGCATCAGCGCGCTCGTGATCAGCGCGGCGCCGGGGATGTCGGCGCCCTCGCCGAAACCGATTCCCTCGTCGCGGTCGATCAGGCGCCTGGCGAAGAGGATCGTGGCGATCCCGATCGGCACGTTCACGAAGAAGATCCAGTGCCAGTCGAGCGCCTGGGTGAGCACGCCGCCGGCCAGCAGACCGACCGACCCGCCCGCCGAGGCCACGAAAGCGTAGACGCCGATCGCCTTGGCCTGGTCACGCGGGCGCGGGAACATCGTGACGATCATTCCCAAGACGACCGCCGAGGTCATCGCGCCGGCGATGCCCTGCACGAAGCGCGCGCAGACAAGCAGTGTTTGGGTCCAGGCCAGCCCGCACATCAGCGAGGCGAGCGTGAACAGGCCGACGCCGAGCAGGAAGACGCGGCTGCGCCCCAGCAGGTCGCCGAAGCGCCCCGCCAGCAGCAACAGACCGCCAAAGGCGATCAGGTAGGCATTCACGACCCACGCGAGGCTCGAGTTGCTGAAGTGCAGTTCTTCTTGGATCGAGGGCAGCGCGACGTTGACGACGGTCACGTCGAGCACGATCATCAAGACCCCTACGCACAGAACGTAAAGAGCAAGCCAGCGGGAGCGGTCGTCGTGTTCCATCGTCTGTCCTCGCATTGGTCGCAGGTTATCGGCGGTTGCCGAGCTTCCCAACCTATGACCGGGTCGGGCCCGCTTTCTCATCGCCGTGGCCGGCTCAGACGGGGACCGGCTCGCGCGCCGGGACCGGAGCGCTTGCGCGGGAGAACTCCATCGCGTCATCCTCAACCGAGCCGAACCGCAGGTTGAGGATGTCCATCGGGTAGTTCTGGTGAAGACGCCAAGGCGCCTTGGAGCCCTGCTTGGGGAAGCTCTCGATGGAGCGCTGCACGTATCCGGAGGAGAAGTCGATGAAGGGACGCTCCTGCACGGTGGGATCGCGCTTGACGGGCGTGCAGAGCTGAAAGCCACCGGCGTCCATGTGGTTGAGGAGACGGCAGACGTACTCGCACACCAGGTCGGCCTTGAGCGTCCACGAGGCGTTGGTGTAGCCGACGGCGAAGGCCATGTTGGGCACGCCTGAGAGCATCATGCCCTTGTAGCTCATCGTGTCGGCCAGGACCACCTCGCGACCGTCGACGGAGAGCTGCAAGCCGCCCAGGGCAAGCAGATTCAGGCCGGTTGCGGTGACGATCACATCCGCCTCGAGCTCCGCCCCCGAAACGAGCCTGATGCCCCTCTCGGTGAAGGTCTCGATGCGGTCTGTCACGACGGAGGCGCTGCCCTCGCTGATCGTCTTGAACAGGTCGCCGTTGGGCACCAGGCACAGGCGCTGATCCCAGGGGTTGTAGCTGGGGCTGAAGTGCCTGTCGATGTCATAGCCGGCTGGAAGTTGGCGTTCCAGGCCCTTGCGCAAGAGCGACCTCATCGCACGCGGACGGCGACGGGACAGTTGGAAGCTGGCCATCGTCATCAGCACGTTCTTCCAGCGCAGGATCGGCGCGGATGCCTTGGACGGCAGGAAGCGACGCAGCTGCCTGGCGATCGGGTCTTCGGCGGGCAGCGAGACGATGTAGGTGGGCGAGCGCTGCAGCATCGTCACGTGCGCGGCGGTCTCGGCCATCGAGGGCACCAAGGTCACCGCCGTGGCGCCGCTGCCGATCACGACCACGCGCTTGCCGGAGTAGTCGAGCTGCTCATCCCAGTGCTGAGGGTGCACGATCTGCCCGGCGAAATGCTCGCTGCCGCGAAACTCGGGCGTGTATCCCTCGTCGTAGCGGTAGTAGCCACTGCACAGGAACAGGAAGTTGCAGGTGAGGCTTACGCTCTCCCCCGCCTCGCCCTCGACGCCGCGAATCGCCTCGACGCTCCAGCGAGCCTCGGCGCTGGACCACTCGGCGCGCACGACGCGATGATTGAAGTGGATCTTCTCGTCCACTCCGTGCTCGGTCGCGACTTCGCGCACATACTTGAGGATCGAGGGGCCGTCGGCGATCGACTTGGGCTCGTTCCAAGGCCGGAAGGAGTAGCCGAGCGTGTACATATCGGAGTCCGAGCGAATGCCCGGGTATTTGAAGAGGTCCCAGGTGCCGCCGCTGCGCTCGCGCCCCTCCAGGATCGCGTAGCTCTTGCCGGGACAGTTGGCCTGCAGGTGACAGGCGGCGCCGATGCCTGAGAGGCCGGCGCCGACGATCAGGACGTCTACGTGATCTGGAGCGTCTGGGGTGGAAAGCATTGGTCGAGCTTACAGGGATGAATCTGCTGCTCCAC
>JBAURN010000254.1:0-2872 GCA_049581225.1 Solirubrobacteraceae bacterium | reverse complement strand
GCGCCGGGGTCGCGGGCCATTCGGCAGGTGAGCGGCGCTTAGAATCGCTTTCGGCGGGCGCTCGCAAGGAGCGTTTTGCGTGCGCCCGGCGACCCGCCGCGACGCGCCACCGCGACATCGGTGAATCCGAAGTCTGCCAGCAGCCCCACCAGCGTGCGGGGAACGTAGAAGCGCAGATGATCGGAGCGCGGCTCGAAGTGAGCCACGAAGGCACGCTCGCTGAGAGCCAGTCGCAGACGCGAGAGGGGACCGTGGTCCGGGGTGGACAGCAGGATGAGTCCACCCGACGCCAACACGCGACGGACCTCCGACAGCCAGCCTGCGGTGTCAAGGACGTGCTCGATCGTCTCCCCGGCCCACACGACGTCGAAGCGGGCATCCTCGAATGGCAACGGTCCTTCCGACTCAGCCAGGCGCAGGTCGAGGTCGGGAAGGGTGGCGCGGGCGCGCCGCAAAGGCTCCTCGGCGACATCGCAGGCCACGACCTCGGCATTCGCGCGCACGAGGACGTCCGCGAAGTAGCCCTCGCCACAACCCAGGTCGAGTACGCGCACTCGGCGCCCCAAGCGACTCCGCTCGGCGGCGAGGTGGCCCAACAGAAACGCGCCGCGCAGACTCGCGTCGCTGGGCTCAAGACCCGGCGGAATGCCCTCCCACAGGCTCTCGTGGTAGTCGCGCGAGGACATTTTGCCAATGCAAGGCTAGCGCCGCGGCGACACGGCAAACGATGGAAACAGCGGGAACAACTGCCATTGCAATCGCACACCGCGGCCCGCGAAGGTCTATGTTGTTGGCAGTGCTTCTGGTGGGACAGCCGTGAGGATGTCGCGTGGTCGGGGCTCGCGGGTTGGGGCGCCGGACACGATGAGGGTCGCCTTTGACAGCCGGCCCTGCGTTCAAGTGCGCGGCGTGGGCCACTACTCGCGCGGGCTGCTCGGCGGGCTCGACACGGTCGTGGGTGAGGGCATCGAGATCGTCGAGACCCACCGTCCGCGGCACGTGGACGTGTACCACTCGCCCTGGATCGACGGCGCGATCCTGCGCAGCCCCTGTCCGATGGTGGTGAGCATCCACGACGTCGACGCGCTCACACGCCCGAGCGAGCGCTTGCGCTGTGGCGGCATCTATCTGCATCTGCGCCACCTCGCCCTCGCGCGCGCCACGCACGCGATCGTCCCCAGCGAGGCTGTGGCCGAGGATGCGGTCGCCAAGCTCGGTTTGGAGCGCGGGCGCGTGGTCGTGATTCCGCCGGTGGCCGACAATGGCGCGTCCCCCATGCCCGCGCGGACCTGGGAGGACGTGGCGCGGGCGACCTGGCGAGTTTATGAGCGGGCGCTCACCGAGCCGGGCCGGGCCTTTGTCAGTACGCCCCGCGCTGCATCAGCACAGCTGGAATCGTCTTAAGCAGGATCGCCAGATCCAGCGCGAGGGACCAGCGCTCAAGGTAGATGAAGTCAAGGTGCACTAGATCGTCGAAGTCCAGTTCGGAGCGACCCGAGACCTGCCACAGGCCGGTGATCCCGGGCAGGACGAGGTAGCGCTTGCGGTGCCAGTCCTCGAGCAGCTCGAAGTCCCGCTCCGGCAGAGGCCTGGGTCCGACCAGGGACATGTCGCCGCGCAACACGTTGACGAGTTGAGGCAGCTCGTCCAGGGAGAAGCGCCGCAGGAAGCGACCGACCGGCGTGAGGCGGGGGTCGTCCTTGATCTTGAAGAGCGCACCGTCCGCCTCGTTAAGCTCCTCCAAGGCCCCTTGGCGCTCGTGGGCATCGCAGTACATGGTCCTGAACTTCAGGCACGCAAACGGGCGCTGGCCGATGCCGGGGCGCATCGAGCGGTAGAAGGCGGGGCCGCGCGAGGAGAGCCGCACGGCGAGAAAGATCGCCAGGAGCAGGGGACTGAGCACGACCAGGAGCAAGGCCGAGCCGACCGCGTCGAAGGTGCGCTTGAGGGCAAAGTCGATGCCCTCGAACACGGGCGGGCCCAGCTCGAACAGGGGCACGGACTGGCCGGGGACGAACTCGGCGCGGTGGATCAAGATCTCCATCGTGGAGGGCGCTATGCGCACGCGTACGCCGCGCCGGTGACACTGGTCGACCAGGTCCACCGCGCGCTCCTGTGGAAAGTCGGGGTCGGCGATGATCACCTCGTCGACTCGCTCGGCGGCGATCACGGCCTGAAGATGGTCGAGCGTGCCGAGGCAGCGGATGCCGTTGGGTGGCAATGGCTCGGGCGAGACGAAGCCGACCACTTCGATCGGCGAGTTGGAGCCGTCGGCCAGGGCGTCGGCCACGTCATGGATGTGCTTGCCGGTGCCGACCAGGATCGCCCGGCGCTGGTAGCCGGCGGCGCGCAGGATGGCCCCGGTGGCCCGCTCGTAGAGGTAGCGGAAGGAGGAGACGTAGAGCAGGGCGAAGGCCAAGGAGCCATAGAAGATGTAGTAGGAGGAGAAGTGTTCCCCGCTCACCACCGCAAAGATGAGCGCCACGAAGGCGACCTGGAAGAGCGAGCCCACGATGCGCGACAGGCCGGGGCGCTGGGAGCGCGTGGCGTAGAGACCCGAGCGGGCGAACAGGAGTGCGGTCAACAGGTAGGCAAAGGCCAGGATCGAGCGGGTGCCCTCATAGGCTTGGTGGGCGTCGAAGCTGGACAGGACGGCCGCCTTGAGCGCCAAGGCTGTGAAGATCGCAAGCGAGAGTCCAAACAGGTCGAGCACGAGCAGGGAGAGGACGCGCAGGCCGCGACGCATCGTGTCCATGCGCAGCACGAAGGAGAGCGCGGGTGGGCGCTTGGAGCGCACGTCGCGGTCGGACTTCGCCGGCAGAGCCTCCTCCGGGGCGCGACGAACCGGCGCCTGTGCGCGCGTGGTCAGGGG
>JBAURN010000253.1:0-13304 GCA_049581225.1 Solirubrobacteraceae bacterium | reverse complement strand
GCGCGACACCGCGAAGATCGTGCCGAGCGTGCTCGCGCCGCTGCTCTCTCCCCCCGCCCACCCGATGGCGATGGCACGCTTCGGCCTACGCGGACTGTGGCCTGTGGGACTGTTGGCTCGCCGCTTTCGCACAGAGCGGGCCAGAGCTCTGCTGGCGGGTTTGGGCGCTCACTCGATGCGACCGCTCGACGCCCCCGGCACAGGCGCCTTCGCCCTTTTGTTGGGGATGCTGGCTCATGCCGTCGGCTGGCCGGTGGTCGAAGGAGGAAGCTCACGCGTCACCGACGCCTTGGTGGGCGAAATCGAGGCGTCCGGCGGCCACATACACACCGGCCGACTCGTCGAGCGACTCGACGAGCTGCCACCCGCGAGAGTCAAGCTGCTCGATGTCACGCCCCGCCAGCTGCTCGGACTGGCAGACGGGAAGCTTCCAGCTCGCTATGGCAGGGCGATGCGCCGCTTCCGATACGGACCCGGCGTCTTCAAGATGGACTGGGCGCTTGCCGGACCGGTGCCCTGGCAGGCCGAGGAGTGCAGGGCGACGCCCACGTTGCACCTCGGCGGCGACTTCGAGGAGATCGCGCACAGCGAGGCCGACGTCGCCGCCGGACGCCACTCCGAGCGCCCCTTCTGCATCGCGGTCCAGCCCAGCGTGCTCGACCCAACGCGAGCGCCGCCGGGCAAGCACACCTTCTACGCCTACTGTCACGTGCCGAACGGCTCGACCTTCGACATGAGCAAGCGCATCGAGGCCCAGATCGAGCGTTTCGCCCCCGGCTTCGGCGAGCTGGTGTTGGCGCGCAACCACGTCAACGCAGTCGACACCGAGCGCCACAACCCCAACTACGTCGGCGGGGACATCAACTCGGGCGCGGCCACCTTGCGCCAAACGATCTTCAGGCCGGCCGCCGGTTTGCGTCCCTACCGGACGCCGCTACGGGGTGTCTACCTGTGCTCCTCCTCGACCCCGCCCGGCGGAGGCGTGCACGGCATGTGCGGCGTGGGCGCCGCCGAGGCCGCCTTGCGCGAGATCGGTCTCTAGAGAAACAATCTGGCGGGGGAATGGACGCCGGTCGCTTTTCATTGCATCGGCAGACGCCCCTGAGCCCCGGAGTGGTTGGCGGCCTCGTGCTCAAGCAGCCACACCTTGCGCTCGAGTCCTCCCCCATACCCGGTGAGCGAGCCGTCGGCGCCGATCACTCTGTGGCAGGGCACCACGATCGCGACCGGGTTGCGTCCGTTGGCAAGGCCGACGGCCCGCGAGGCTTTGGGGTTCCCCACCCAGCGCGCCAGCTCGCCGTAGCTGATCGTCTCGCCGTAGGGAATCTCACACAGGGCCGCCCACACACGTCGCTGGAACTCCGTTCCCCGCATCGCGGTCGGCAAATCGAAGTCAACCAGCTCACCGGCGAAGTAGGCGTTCAACTGCTCCACCACGGGGGCAAGTCCCCGCTCATCGCGGCGATAGCCGGCCGGAACCTCTCTGAGGTGGCGCTGATCGTGCATCTGGATGCCGGTGAGCGAGCCATCCTCGGAGGTCAGCGTCAAAACGCCGATCGGACTTTCGATCGTGGCGAAGATGGTCGAGGGCGATGCAACGGTCGCGGTCATGCGGCCTCCTTGAGTTGGGTGGTGTCGGTGGATGAGGGCCAGCGGTTGATCGGGTGCGGCGTGACCGACCACAGATACTGCACCGCATAGGCTCGCCAAGGCCGCCAGCACTCCGCGTGAGCCGTGAGCGCCACCGGCGCAGCGGGCAAGCCAAGAGCTTCGGCGGCGCGGCGCACGCCAAGGTCTGCCGCGGGAAAGGCGTCGGGATCGCCGAGCGCTCTCATCGCGATCACCTGGGTCGTCCACGGCCCGAAGCCCGGCAACGCCGAGACGATCGAAAGCGCCTCGTCGCGATCGCAACCGGGGTCGAGCGACAGGCGCCCCTCGCACAGCGCGCCAACAAGCGCGTGCAGGGTGCGCGTGCGTGAGGCCGGCATCGCCAATTGCACCTCGCCGAGCGTCGATGGCTCGGGAAACAAGTGGGTCAGCCCGCCGCGCGGATCCTCCACCGCCTCCCCGCACTTGGCCACGATGCGCGCGGCGTGTGTGCGAGCCGCCGCGGTGGAGACCTGCTGGCCGAGGACCGCCCGCACAGCCATCTCCGGACCATCCACACAGCGCGGCACCCGACGTCCTGGGGCCATCGCCACGGTCGCCGCAAATGCCGGGTCTGCGCCGAGCAGATCGTCGATCGCCTGCGGATCGGCGTCGAGGTCGAGCAGCCAGCGACAGCGCGCGATCGCCGTCGTCAGGTCGCGCAGATCGGACAGCGTCATGCGGCACGCAACGTGATCGGCGCTCGGCGTCAACTCCACGATGCCCGGTCCGTGCGCCAAGCGCAGGGTGCGCCTGTACGTATCCCCGACGACCTCCTCAACGCCGGGCACGGCCGTGGCCGCGAGATGCCCGAACAGGTTGTCCGGGCATAGCGGCCTGCGAAAGGGCAAGCGCAGCAGAATCGAGCCTGACGCCCCCACGCCGGGCGCTGCGCCTCCGTCAGGAGTGGATGCACCCATCTCTCGCCCGCGGCGGGTCCCACGCGCACCCGCCGCGAGGGCACCCACGCCGCGCGGACGAGCACGCTTTCGCAGCTCCGAGGGCGCGGTCGCGAACACGGCCCTGATCGTGTCGTTGAATTGCCTCACACTGGAGAACCCCGCGGCGAAGGCGACTTCGGTCATGCTCAGCGCGGTCGTCTCGATCAGGACTCGCGCGGTCTGTGCGCGCTGCGCGCGGGCGATCGCGATCGGCCCGGCGCCGACCTCGGCCAGCAACACGCGCTGCAACTGGCGCACGCTGTAGCCCACTCGCCCCGCCAGACCAGGAACGCCCTCTCGGTCGACCACACCGTCACCGATCATCCGCATAGCCCTGGCCACGACATCGGCGCGTCCGTCCCACTCTGGAGAACCCGGCGCGGCGTCCGGGCGGCAACGCTTGCACGCTCTGAAGCCGGCCTGCTGTGCCGCCGCGGCGGACGGATAGAAGCGCACGTGCTCGCGCTTGGGCGTCATCGCCGGACAGCTCGGCCGGCAGTAGATGCCGGTCGAGGTGACAGCCGTGAAGAACCACCCGTCAAAGCGGGGGTCGCGTGAGCTGGCAGCCTGATAGCAAAGCTCGAAGTCCTCGATCACGCTCTCCAGTCTGACCTACGTGGAGGCGAAAGTCTGGCGGTATTGCGACATCACCGTTTTGCCCCTAAGGTGAGGCCATGACCATCGAGTTGCTCTTTTGGGAAGGATGCCCCTCCCACCCCAAGGCGCTCGCCGACCTGCGCGAGGCGATGCGCGAGCTGGGGCTCGACCCCACCGCCGTGCTGGTGCGCGAGGTCCGCGACCAAGCCGACGCCGAGCGCGAGCGCTTCGTCGGCTCGCCCACGATCCGCATCGACGGCCGCGACATCGATCCGGCCGAGGGCGAGCCCTACAGCCTGAGCTGTCGCGTCTACCGTCGTCGCGACGGCCGCATCTCGGCGACACCCGACCCGGTCGACATGCGGGAGGCTCTGCTCGCCGCCGGGACCACGCAGGACGATCCCCAAAGCTGGACTCCGCCCGCGCAAGAGGGGTCCCCGAACAGATAAGGACGAACATGCCACACACAGGCGAACCCGCCCCCAGCTTCAGTCTGCCCGACACTTCGGGTGCCACGCACGGCCCGAGCGGCGCGCCCGCCACGGTGGTCGTGTTCACCTGTAACCACTGTCCTTACGCGCTCGCCTGGCACGAGCGCCTCGGGGCGGTCGCCCGCGACTACTCAGCGCGGGGAGTCGAGATGCTTGCGATCAACTCCAACGATGCCGAGCGCTACCCGCGCGACTCACCCGAGGCGATGCGCGCACGCGTGCGGGCCGGGGAGTTCGAGGGCGTCCCCTATCTGCGCGACGCCACCCAGGAGGTCGCTCGCGCCTATGACGCCAAGACGACACCCGACGTGTTTGTGCTGGATGCCGCAGGCACGCTGCGCTATCGAGGCGCCCCCGACGCCGACTACGAAGACCCTTCACAGGACGCGGCCCACTTGCGCGCCGCACTCGACGCTGTGCTCGACGGACGCGAGCCCGAGCCTTCGGAAACGACGCCGGTGGGCTGCTCGGTCAAGTGGAAGCCCCATGACTGATTTCACCGCCGTCGCGCCACCACCCGCCCCCCCTTTGAGGGAACCAGCACGATCGCCCGCCGGCTTGTGCGCTCCGGCCGGCGCTCGACCGGGCTCAGCTCGAACGCTTTGGTCAGCTCTTCGAGCACGATTTTCGCCTCGAACTGAGCAAAGGAGGCGCCGATGCAGCGGCGCACGGACCCACCAAACGGAAACCAGGCTCCGGCCGGCGGCCTGGCGTCGAGAAAGCGATCGGGCTTGAACGTCCAGGGCTTCTCGTATACGTCGGCGCGACGATGGACCAACAACGTGACCGGAACCAGATCGGTCCCAGCCGGCAGCTCGTAGCCCCCGATCGACAGCGGCTCGCGCAACCTCCGCGCCAACCCGCCCGTGGGCGGGTGCAGGCGCAACTCCTCGACCACGACCGCCTCGCAGAACGTTCCGCCCTCCTCCGCCAGGCGCCGCTGAGCCGCTGGATCGCGTGCGAGGTCGTGGATCGCCCACGACAGCAGCGTGGCCGTCGTCTCGTGCCCGGCGATCAACAGCGTCATCAGTTCGTCGCGCAGCTCCGTGTCTGTCAGATGCCGGCCATCCTCATCGGTGGCCTGGACCAGCATCGAGAGGATGTCCTCTCGCTCTTCCAGATCCGGCAAGGCACGCCTGCGCGCAATCTCAGCGAGGATCTCCCGATCCACGCGGGCCAGCTGACGGCGAAAGGCGGGCACGCTGTTGAGTCGCCGGGGGCCCACGACGAAGAAGAACAGGACTCGCCTCATATCGGTTACCCAGGAGATCATGCCTCGCAAGGCGTCGCCCAACTCCCCCACCCGCTCACCCTCGCCCACGCCGAACACGCAGCGCATGATCACCTCGAAGGTAAGCTCCTGCATCCGGGGCAGCGCCGCCACAGGTTCGCCGACCGGCCACCGCTCGATCTGCTTGGCGACCGCTGCGCGGATCGTCTGCTCATAGGCACGCATACGCTCCCCGTGAAACGGAGGCAGCACGATGCGACGACGGTGCAGGTGCTCCTCGCCGTCGAGCAGCAGCAGGTTGCGTGTCCCGAGCACCGGGCTGAGCGCCTCGTTGGCCTCGCCCGAGTCCAGCTCCTGCGGACCATGCGAGAACACTTCCTTGACCGCCTCGGGATGCGCGATCGCGACCCACTCCTGCCCCAAGATTCGCAACTTGAAGATGTCGCCGTGTCGACGGTGAGCAGACCAGAAGAACCCGTCCGGATCAAAGGTGAAGCGCAGTGTGTGCAGCAAGACCGAGCCGCGCATCACCGGCAGCTCCCTGCTTGCGCTCAGGCGCGGCGTCTGCTCGGCAAGCGAGGATGAAGCCTCGATTGTGGCCATGGCTAGGCAGCCACGCCGCTGAGCCGGCGCTCGAGCGTGGAGTGCCTGGAGAGAAGCGCGCCCCACTCGGCGTCGTCCAGCTCACACGGTTCGGTCTCCTCCAAGAACTCGTGCAGTACTGCCGCCAATGCCTTGGGCTCTTCCAGATGCGGGAAATGGGCGGCTCCCGGCAGTGTGCGAAAGCGACTGTGAGGTATCGCCTCGTGCGCTCGGCGTCCGTGCTCAAGCGGGATCGTGTGGTCACGCTCGCCCCACACGATCATCGTTGGCATCGACTCGAGCAGATACAAGCGATCTGTGGCGCTGACGCGCTGTCCGCGTACATCGATCACCGCTCGCAAGGTCTGCAGGAAAGCCTCGCGCGCCTGGGGGCGCTCCAGCGGCCGCAGGGCGCGCGCCACAGCCTGCACGTAGGCGCCGTGACGCACTCCGACGCTTCGCAAGCGGGCGCCGGTCCCCCACAAGGTTCCGAGCAGGCGTGGATGGGCCGCCAAAGACAGAGCGGCGGACATGCCGGGCAAAGCGGCGGTGCGCAACATCGGGCTGACCTCGTGCCCGAGGCCGCCGCTGGAGACCAGCACCAGGCGCTGCACGCGCGCAGGAAACTGGTAGAAGAACTGCATCGCCACCCCGCCACCCAGGGAATGGCCGACAATCGTTGCCCGCTCAATGCCCAATGCGGTCAAAAGGTCTCGGATGCTCGCCGCGTGGGCGCCCAAGGAATAGTCCCCGCGCGGCGCGGCGGAGTCGCCGTGGCCGATCAAATCGGGGGCGATGACCGTGTGTTCGGCGGCCAGGTCCATCGCAACCGCCTGCCAGTGACTCGAGGAGTTGAGCATCCCGTGCACCAACACCACGGGCGACCCATCGCCGGCGATCCGGTAGACCGCGCGGCGTCCGTGCAATTCGATCTGCCACTCATCGAAGTTGGGCACCTGACGAGCAACACTAGCAATGGGGCGAGCGCCCCAACCAGGGTGCCGACCGAGGACACCGAGCCAAGTCGCCGGGCGAGGGCACGTGGACGCAGCCCGTCCGGGAAGCTAGGCGCGAGCGCCGGCCTGGGGATCCAGGCGCGACATCGTGACGGCCGCTTTCAGCTCGGCGCCGGCACCTCCCATGTAGAGGCCCTTGACCGGGGCCACATCCGCGTAGAAACGACCGTGACCGATCTTCACGTGGGTCTCGCCGGCGAGCCGGCGATTAGTGGGGTCGGCGCCGACCCAGATCGGCTCTCCGTGGCCGTCGGTGCCGGGCAGCAGGGCCTCCAGCCAAGCGTGCGTGTCCAGCTCCAGCGAGTCCGCGCCGCCGTCCTCGGGCGCCGCCCACAGATAGCCGGACACATAGCGCGCGGCGATGCCGAAGCGGCGCAACAGCACCAGTGAGAGGTGCACAAAGTCTTGGCACACGCCCGCTTTGGTCTCAAGTAGATCTTCGACGCTCGAGCCGACATAGGTGACTCCTGGACGGTATTCGAATCGCTCGGGGATTCGCTCGCATAGCTGTTCGAGCATCACAAGCGGGCTGACCCCCGCCAGCTCCGCCTGCATCTCCTCCAGTCCCGCGATCGTCGGTTGGTCTTGCCACGGCAGCGCGAACTCGCCGGCCGCGTCGATGTATGCCTCGCTGTCCACACTCTCCCACGAGCCGCGCGGAGGCTCGGGCGGATCGGATGTGACAACGCGGGCGCGCACATCGATCGTCAACTCCTCGTGGGCGATTGGCACGCCAAACTCGAGCACCTCAGTGCCGAAATAGTCCAGGTGTCTGCTCACCCGAGCCTCCGGCTCGATCCGGGTGTGAAACTCGTCGCAGCGTTGAGAGCTGGTGGTCGCTGGGCGTACACGCAGCGCGTTGAGGTTGTCCGAGACAGGCCCTTCATAGTGGTATTCGGTCATGTAGCGGATCGCAAAATGCACTATCGCCTCTCCTGTCCCGCGGTGGCGCCCGCAAAATAGCGTTCGGCGACGTCGGCGTCGATGCGCGCCAACTCCTGCTGGGTGTGCTCGCAGATACCCGACAGCTCGGCCTCGTCGGGCAGGGCACGTCGCTGGAAGTCGAGGTCGGCCACAAGGCGGCTGACGCGCAGCACCGGCTTTGAGTTGCGCGGACCGGCGTCCGCTGTGGTGAAGGCGTCGTGCAACGAGTCCGCGCAGGCCGCCACGCTGTCGGGATAGGCCCGCTCGAACAGCAGGAAACGCGCGACCGGCTGGGCGTTGGGGGGAGCGGTGACGGCCCGCAGGTAGGCGTGAAAGCCGCCGACCGCCCGCAGCAGGATCAGGGCGTGCCCATCGGCGGGAACCTCGTCTCCCGGCGGTAGGGCGATGCGCAACATGCGCAAGACCATGTCGGACACCTCGATCGTGCCGCCCGCGTCGAGAAAGCACTTGGCTTCGTCGCGCAGCATCGTGCGCGAGGCCACCCCCCAGATAAGGGCGGTGCGCTGCTTGACGTACTGGGCCGCCATGTAGGGTCCGGCCGGTGCGCCCGGTTCCGGCGCCCACCCGCCCTGGCCGCCGCCGCGCAAGCTGAGCGTGGTGGTGTTGATCGCCTCCCACATCTCCGCGCTGATCACGTCGCGCACCGTGCGTGCCCCCTCGCGTGCGCGCTCGACGCTCGCGAGCATCGAACCGGGACGCTCGGCGTCGAGGGTGAGCCGGGCAAGCGCAGCGGCGCTGTCAGCGCGTTCGCGCTCCACTTCGTCGCCAAGCATCGCCAGGAGACCGTGCGAGCCGAAGCTGACGCTCGATCCCAGGTCCGAGGCGCCTTGGATCTCGGCCTGAAACACAGCCTCCACGGCGCGGGCCGTGAACTCGGCGCGCGCGAGGTTGCGCCCCAGCCAGTACAGGTCGTGGGCGATCCGCGCGAGCATCAAGATTCCCGGCTGGTGCCAGTGTTCGCGCCTGCTCCGCTCGCGCTCGCCGCCTGTTGTTGGGACTGTTCTTGCTGCTGTTGCTGTTGCTGGCCCATCCAGGCCCCGTAGCGCAGGTCGGGGAGAGCCGGCGGCAACGTGTCGGCGATCGGCGGCCCGGCGCGGTCGGCGTCGTCACCGTCCTCCAAGACCCAGGTGTCCTTGGAGCCACCGCCACGCGAGGAGTTGACGATCATCGAGCCCTCTTCCAGGGCAACCCGAGTGAGGCCGCCCGGGACGATGTCGATGCGCTCGCCGAATACCGCGAATGGACGCAGGTCGACGTGGCGCGGGTGCAGGCTCCCATCCGCGGCGACGGTGGGCACGGTCGAGAGGCGCACCACGTCCTGGGCGATCCAGCGCTCGGGGTGGGCTCTGATCAGAGCATCCATGCGCGCGATCTCGGCCTCGCCGGCGTGCGGTCCGATCATCACGCCTTTGCCGCCAGACTCGCCAGTCGGCTTGACGACGAGCTCCCCGAGGCGCGCAAGCACGTGCTCGCGCACCTCGCGGTCGGAGAGCAGGTAGGTGCGCACGTTCTCGAGGATCGGCTCCTCGCCCAGGTAGAAGCGGATCATCTCGGGCACGAAGCAGTAGATCGCCTTGTCATCGGCCACGCCGGTGCCGAAAGCGTTGGCGATCGCGACGCTGCCGGCTCTGTAGGCGCGCACGAGGCCGGGCACGCCCAGCAGGGAGTCGGGCATGAACTCCAGAGGATCGACGAAGTCGTCGTCAATACGTCGGTAGACGGCGTGCACTCGCTCCAGGCCACGCGTGGTGCGCATGTAGAGCACGTCGTCGCGCACCACCAGGTCAGAGGCCTCGACCAGCTCCACGCCCATCTGGCGCGCCAGGAAAGCGTGCTCGAAGTAGGCGGAGTTGAGCGGACCCGGCGTCCACACCACCACGGTGGCCTCGCTCTCGGCCGAAGGGGCCACCGAGCGCAGGGCACCAAGGAGCAGTTGCGGGTAGTGATCGACGGGGCGCACCCGGTAGGAAGCGAACAGCTCTGGCACCAGGCGCGCCATCGCGGCGCGGTTCTCAAGGACATAGGAGATCCCCGAGGGGATGCGCACGTTGTCCTCGATCACCCGCCAGGAACCATTGCTGTCGCGTACCAAGTCGCACCCGGCAACGTGGCAATAAACGCCGCCGGGCGGTCTGATGCCGTGCACGGCTCGCGCAAAGTGGGGGCAGCCGGCGACCAGGCGCCACGGCACCAGCCCCTCGCGCACAATCTCGCGCGCGTGGTAGATGTCGTCGACGAAGTGGTTGAGCGCCCTGATTCTCTGGGCCAAACCGCGCTTGATGGCGCGCCATTCCTCTCCGCTGAGCACTCTGGGGACGAGGTCGAGGGGGAAGGGACGTTCGTGCGAAGCGCCACTCTCCCCGCTTGTCTCGAAAGTGATGCCTTGCTGCATGAAGATCGCATCACGGCGCCGGCCCGCCTCCACGAGACCTTGGGGACCGAGTCGCCCAAGCTCGGCCACGAGCGCCCGGGCCGCCGGCCTGGGCGTCCCGTCAAGCTCGAACAGCTCGTCGCGAAACGGGGCGCGCGGACGGTAGCGCCCGGCCTCGAGCGTATCGGTCACGGTGCCCACCACAGGATTCTCGCCTCCCCGCACAGGGCCCGCCTTCGACGTATGGAGCAAGTCTGGGGCGCCCGGGTGCGCGTTTGTCGCAACCCCCGCCCTGTCCCGTCCAACTCAGAGCCGCAACCAGAGGCGCGGCCGCCACGCTCAACCTGGGCCGGTGCCGTTCAGGCAATGGTTGAGCGTGGCGCGATCGCCGCCGCAGCGAGTCTATTTAAGCGTCATGTTGGGCTCACCGGCGCCGTTGAGTCCTTCGCCCGAGATCGTGCAGGTGCCGCTCTTGGGCGTGCCAGCATTGTAGGCCTGGGTCAAGCAGTTGCGCAAAGCCAGCTGAGCCCAGTAGTTGGGGTGCAAGTCTTCCTGGATTTCATACGGCGGGAACAGACCCGTGATCGTCCGCACCTGGTTGATCCACTCGGTCTTGTTTACGGCGCCGGCGGATTTCCACGAGGCAAGACCCTCTTCCTCGAGCAGGCCCACGCCTTTTTCGCACAGGCGTCGTCCGTTGAAGGCAGATGAGATGTTCATCGTCTTCAGGTTTGACAGTTTTGCTTCTTCGGCGCCTTTGAAGACGGCGCTGTCGATCGTGGGCAGCATTGTCGCGTTGGCTTCGTTGGCGTCATGGTTCCAGAAGCCGCAACCGCCCACTTCCTGGCGCGTGTAGCCTTTCTGGGAGTAGCGGAATCCTTCGCCGCCCGGGATCGGTGAGGGGTAGTTCTGCATCAGGATCGTGTACTGGGTGCTGGTGTAGCCGGCATTGCTCATCGCTTTGGCGACGTTCAGGACGGCTTCCTTGATGGCGGTGCGCTGTTTTGCGACGTTGCTTTCGGTGAAGTTTTCGGTCACCGATTTTTCTTCGCTGCAGTAAGACGGCCACCATTCGGGGGTCAACAGGAAGTCCTCGATGCAGCTCTGCACGATGCTCGCGAAGTTGAAGTTGTTGCCGCCGATCGAGATCGGCACCAGTTTCACGTTGTGTGTTTTGGCGAATTTTTCAAGCATCAAGGCCTGGCCTTCGTGGCCGCCCGAGTTGTAGAAGTCAAGGCCCGGCTTGAAGTCGCTTTCCTCGGTGAAGGAGGATGTCTTGGCGCCTGAACAGGCCAGGTTCTCGCCATTGACCCCTCCGCCGATATAGGCCTCGGCCGATTGCGAGCGGTGACACCCCGGGATGAGTTCGGCGGTATGACCGGAGTTGTCGTAGTACGCGCTTTCGCCGAGCGCGTCACTCTTGGAAGAGCTTTCGTTGGTGTTGCCGGCCCAGCGTCCGGCCTCGCCGGAGATGTAGGAGTCGCCGAGCGTGACTACCCACGGCGTGCCTTCGCCGGGACCGTCGGCGCGCGCCGCGGGGCTCCCAGCGAGGCTGAAGAGCATGATCAGGAATGTTGCGATGGCCGCCGCGAGCAGCACGTAAGGCGCCCGCCGACCGGCGGTGAGGGTGGTTGAAGCGTGCATCCGAACTCCCTTTCAATGACCCGCGCGACGCCGGTTGCGCCGCGCTGTGCGCCGACACTAGCGTCACACGAAAGTCAATGCAACGGAATTGTGCGGATGAACGGTCCTACTAGGCGCTGCCAGCGCCCTCGGCCTTGCGCGTGGGCACCTCACCCCACAGCCGCTCCAAGCGATAGAACTCGCGTGTGGCGGGGGTGAAGATGTGGACGACCACGTCCAAGTAGTCCATCAGGATCCAATCGGCGCTTGCCACGCCCTCAACGCGCCCCGGCAGCAGGTCGTGCTCGTGCTTGAGGCCCTCCAGAATCCCGTCGTGGATCGCCTTGGTTTGTCGCTCGGTGTTACCCGAGCAGATCACAAACCAGTCGGTGTAGCCAAGCACCTCGCGCAAATCCAGCTGCAGAAGATCGCCCGCCTTCTTGTCCTCGGCATAGCGGCAGATCTCAGCGAGAAGCTCCTCCGAGCTCATCGTCCACCCTCAGCGCGCGCGGCCGGCCGGCGACCGTAGAGCTCATGCTCGGCGATATAGCCCGCCACCCCCGCGCCCACGAGCCCGTCGATCGGCTCGCCGGCGGTCAGCTGTCGGCGCACCAACGAGGAGGAGATATCGAGCGGCTCCATGTCCACGAAAACGATTCTCGCCGATTCATCCAGCCGGGCCAGAGCCTGTGTGACCTCGCGGCGGGTCGAGCCTTCGCGCTCGGCAACGGCGAGTCGTGCCAAGCCCAGGATCTCGCGCGGCTCGCGCCACGCGGCAAGCGTGCGAGCCATGTCGGCGCCTACGATCAGGGTCAGCTCTGCATCTGGATTGCTCTCATGGATGCTTCTCAGAGTATCGACCGTGTAGGACGGGCCCGGACGCTCGAGCTCGAGCGTACACACCCCCAAGCGAGGGTCCCCCTCGATGGCCAAGCGACACATGGCCAGGCGGTGCTCGGCTCCCGGGTCCCACTTGGCCGGCTTGTGCGGAGGCACGAGGACGGGCGTCAACAGCACCCGCGCGAGACCGAGCTGGTCGGCCGCGGCTTTGGCCAGGGCAACGTGGCCGAGGTGAGGCGGATTGAACATCCCGCCGAGGATGCCCACGGCCTCGCCGGCTTCAGGGGCGGACGTGGCCGGAGCCTTCGACGAGATACTTGAACGTGCACAGCTCGCGCAACCCGATCGGGCCGCGCGCGTGGAGCTTCTGGGTGGAGTTGCCGATCTCGGCGCCCATCCCGAACTCGCCTCCGTCGGTGAAGCGGGTCGAAGCGTTCACGTACACGCAGGCGGCGTCCACCCCAAGCTGGAATGCACGGGCCGCGGTCGTGTCTTTGGTGAGGATCGCCTCGGAGTGCCCGGATCCGTGGCGGGCGATGTGCTCGATCGCCTGCTCGGTCGATTCGACCAGCCCCACCGCCAGTGTCAGCGCCAGGTACTCGGTGTCCCAATCCTCCTCGACCGCCGGCTGGACCGCGATGCCCGCCTCGGCGGCGATGCGCGCCGTCCGCTCGTCCACCCGCAGCTCGACGCCGACCTCACTCAGCTCGGCCAGTGCTCTGGGCAGGAACGTCGAGGCAAGCTTCTCGTGCACGAGCAGGGTCTCCGCGGCATTGCACACCCCGGGGCGCTGGGTCTTGGCGTTCATGACGATGGCAAGCGCCGGATCGAGCTCGGCGGAAGCCTCGACATAGACGTGACAGTTGCCGGAGGCGGCGTAGATGACGGGTACGCTGGCCACGTCCTTGAGCGCGGCCTTCAGTCCCTCGCCGCCGCGCGGGATCAGAAGATCGATCGAGTCGTCCTGGGTGGCGAGCTCGGCCAGCTCCTCCCGGCCGCCGCCGGCCACCAAGCCGATCG
>JBAURN010000252.1:0-21286 GCA_049581225.1 Solirubrobacteraceae bacterium | reverse complement strand
GGCGCCGAGCACGAGCGCGCTCAACCCCTCCGGCGAGCGGCCCGTCCGACCGAGCGCCGCAAGCAGACCTGGAGCGTCCGTGTTCTCGGCCTCGATCGCACCGCCGGGAGCGAAGCTGAGCGTATTGGCCGCACCGATCGCGCTTGCGGCCTCGCTGGCGCTGTCGGCGAGCGCAAGCGCGGCCTGCTTGTGAGGAATCGTCACGTTTGCGCCCACGAAACCATCCGCCCCGAGCGAGCGCACCGTCTCTGCGAACAGCTCCGGTGCGAGAGGCAGGCGCTGGTAGACCCAGTCGTCCATGCCAAGCTCGGCGAACGCGGCCTGGAACATCGCGGGCGAGCGGCTGTGGTCCACCGGCCAGCCGATCACACCCAGCCGCTTCACTTCTTGTGGCACACCGGCACCCGTCCGCCGTTCTTCTGCAGCGCTTCGCGATAGGCCGCGACGTTGCGTTCGAACTGGGCGTAGCTGGTGGAGAACACCTGCTCGCCGCAACCATCGGCGCCCGACACGTAATACAGATAGGACACTTTCGCGGGGTGCGCGGCGGCCGTGATCGCGGTTGCGCCCGGGTTGGAGATCGGCGTCGGCGGCAGACCCTGATGGGTGCGAGTGTTGTAAGGCGAGTTGGTCGCCAGCTGAGATTCGGTAAGCGGGTGGGAGAAGTCGTGCAAGGCGTAGCGCAACGTGGAATCCACGCCCAGCGTCATGTGAAGCCGAAGGCGGTTGTAGATGACCGCCGCCACCAGCGCACGATCGTGCGGGACGGCGACCTCGCGTTCGATGATCGAGGCCACGATCAACAGTTCATAGGGCGTCACGCCCAGCACCTTCGCGCGATGGACCTCCCCGCCGCCAAAGTTCTCGCGGAAGGCCGCAAGCTGCTCCGATACGAGTCGCGATGCCGGCGTGCCCTCATACAGTTCGTAGGTGGCCGGGAACAGGAAGCCTTCCAGGTTGGGAGTGCTCTGCGGTGCCCCGTAGCGAGTGGGATCGAGCTGTGAGCTGCGCTTCGAGGCGGCCAGGTAGCTGCCCTTCAGAGCGTCCGCGTGGGCAAGCGCGGCGATCTGCGCGCGCGTGAAGCCCTCGGGGATAGTCAAGTTGACGGTCGCCGGCGGCCGCGGGGGCTTGGGCGTTGTTTTCTGGCGCAAGAACAGCGCCGCGCCCGCGGCGAGCCCGCCCAGGACGAGCACCAGGGCAAGCAGCGCGCCCAGCCGAGCACCCAAGCCGCGGGGGCGAGAAACGTGCGGCCTGTGCAGATGCGGGCCGTGTAGTGCGGGCACCGAAGGCGCAGCCTCGGGAGGCTCGGCCGGGGCCGGCAATGGAAGAGCCGGCGGAGCGCTCGCCGGAGCGCCGGCCCGCTCCACACGTCGCCGCTCTCGCTCCTGGCGTGCGCGTTCGCGCTCCTCCTCGCTGCGCTGCCCGCCCCCATTGTCTCTGCGGTCCCTGGCCAAGTGCGTGACCCTACTAAGGGCTGATCTCCGATCGCGCCAACCACCCCTCCAGCAGGACGGCGGCCGCGCGCGAGTCCTCGCTGGTGCTTGCGTGATCCATCGAGGCGGCGATCCTGGTCGTGAAGCGCTCGTCGTGCAGCTCCACCGGCACGTCCTCGCCCAATCGCCGGGCAAGCGTCTCGGCAAACGCGCGCGTCTCGCGTGTCTGGTCGGTGTCCTCACCTCGCAGCGAAAGCGGCAATCCGACCACGACCCGCTCGACCTCTCGCTCGCGGACGAGTTGGTCGAGCGCGGCAAGGCCACGACGACTGGCGGGCTTGACCACCGGCTCGACCGGAGTGACGATCGTGCCAGTCGGGTCACTCAGGGCACAACCACAGCGCGCGCTGCCGTAGTCAAGCGCCAGGACGCGCATCGTCTCCCAGGACGATCGTGCCGTGCCCGACGATCACATCGCCCGCATACAGACAGGCCACCTGTCCCGGGGCGGTGCGCTCCACCTGCTCGAGCATGTCGAGGTCCAGGCGGGCGTGGATCCCCGCGGGAACTTGCCCCACTACCGTGCACCGGAGTCTTTGCCCGCGATAGCGGATCTTCACCTGATCGACGCACGATCCGTCGCGGCGCAAGGTTACGTCTCCCACGCTGACGGTGTTGGTGCGCAGGTGCTCACGCGAGGCGACGGTCACCGTGTTTGTGCGCGCGTCCGTCGCGATCACGTATACCGGCCCGTCCACCCCGCCCGTGCGGTTGACGCCGCGCCCGTCGATGCCAAGCCCGTGGCGCTGACCGACCGTGACCGTGTGCACGCCGCCGTGCTCCCCCAGCTTGCGTCCGTCGAGGTCGACGATCGCGCCCTCGCGGCGCTCCAGGCCGGCGTGGCGCGCCAGGAAATCGGCGCTGTTGGTTCCAGCCAAGAAACACAGGTCCTGCGAATCGGGGCGCCGCGCCACCTCAAGGTCCGCTTGCCTGGCCAGCTCGCGTACTTCGGGCTTGGTCAAATCGCCGAGCGGGAAGCGCAGGCGCGCCAACGAGCCCGGCGAAAGGGCCGCCAGCGCATAGCTTTGATCCTTGCGCTCGTCGACCGCCATCCGCAGCAGAGGAGTTGAGTCACGCGGCCGACTCCGATCGGGCGAAATCTGTAGCTCTTGCGTCCTTGGGGCGCCGTTCTCCGTTGAGGCGCCGTTCTCTGGAATCTCGCTGGACTGCCAAACGCGCGCATAGTGGCCCGTCGCGAGTGTGCGTGCTCCCAGGCGATCGGCCAGCTCGAGCATCGCGTCCAGACGCACTGTCCCATTGCAGCGTACGCACGGGTTGGGCGTGAGGCCCGCCGCGTAGCCCTCGAGCCAGCCGTCCACCACGCCCGCCTTGAACTCCTCGCGCAGGTCGATCGAGAAGTGCGCCATGCCCATGCCGTGGGCGATCTCGCGCGCCGAGCGCACAGCCTGCGCCGAGCAACAGCTGCGCTCGCCGTCGTTCTCCGGATCGGACCACAGCTCGAGCGTCACCGCCACAGCCTCGCCACCCGTTTCGCCAACGAGCAGGGCCGCCACAGCACTGTCCACTCCCCCGCTCATCGCCACCAGCTGGCGTCCCGGCACGGGCGTCAGTTTTGCCTGAGTGCGCGCCGCCCAGCCGAGCGCCCTGTGCAGGGCGTCGGCTGCAAGTTCGGCCGCATGGAGCTTGGCCTGACTCAGCCCGCCCAGCTCGGCCGCGATGTCAGAAGCGCCGAGGCGCGCGGCCTGAAGCAGGTTCGCCCCGCGCAGCAGCTCGACCGTGGCGCTGCCGGCAGCAATTGCCGCGCCGCAACCGCTCGCATCGAATCCAGCGTCGAGGATTTCCCCGTCGGGACCATCGCGAGCCACTTCTACCGAAACGCGAATCAAGTCGCCACACGCCGCGCCGCCGGCCGCGCCGGTGCACGCGTGCTCGGGCGTGCGGCCACGTCCGAGCGGGTTTTCCATGTGCTGAGCCAGCGCTTCGACGGTCATCCAGTCGAGTGTAAGGATCCGGAAGCGCTCGGCAAGGTTTCTCGGCGCTCTGGGAGTCCTTGGCCAGGTCGCCTCGACCGGTCGCGCCGGACGGTTCTCAGGGCGAGGAGGTCAGCTCTTGGCTTCGCGAGCTTCGCTCACGGCTTGCCGCAAGGAGAATACGTCGGTGAGGCCGCTCAGCGTGCTCACGACACCTTGACGGTTGACGATCAGGATCGTGGGAGTCTGGTAGACGTGGACGACTTCGGTGATCTTCCCAAACATGCCCACCTGGCCGGCCAGAGCCGCGTGCACGGTCACGGTGCCTTTCGAGCCACCCGCAAGCGCATCGACCTGCAGGAGAACCTCGCGGTCCACGCTCGCCCGCGGATCCCAGAAGACGAGCATCACCGTCTTGCCATGAGCAAGCTCGGCTTCGACGGCCACCTGCTGAACGGTGCGTCCGGGATGAGCTTTGGCGGCGCTTGGGCTGCGTGACGTCTTGACGGCTCCCACGTGCGTCTTTGTCACCGTCTTTCCCGCGGTCGTATGAGTCACGGTCCTGTGGGCCACCGTGAGCGACTTCTGAGCGGTTGCGGGTGAGGTGTTCGTGCTCGAGGCGCTCGCCGGGGCGTGCGCTTCAGCGGCTTCTCCGGACTTGCTGCGCTGTTCTTGGACGTTGCGTTGAGACTCGGCGACAGCGCCATGAGCTTTGGCGATCGCGCGGGTCAACCCTTCCACGCCGGGAGCCGCCCCGTGATAGATCGGAGTCGGAGCCGCGGCGGCTTTCGCCTCGGCGGCCGCGCTCGCCGAAGACGAAGCGGCGGAGCCGCCGGAAGCCGGACTGGCTGCCGCGGTGGAAGCTTTCGCGGGCGCCGGTTGGCTCGGGCTGGGACCGTGGGCGCGCAGAGCCACTGCCCACACGAGTCCGAGCACCGCAACGGCCGCCAGAGCGATCTGATAGGGACGGGAAAGTTGAGCCATCGCCCTTCACTTCGGCAGATTCGCTCGCCGAGTTGAACGGTGCCCCTGCTCATGGACGTCACGCAAGGCCGATTTCACGCCTCCGCCGTGCACTGAGCGCGGTGCCTCGGTCGCGCAAGCCCCTCAGGACCTGGCCCGATGGGGTCCTAGGCCAGGTCCCGCAGTCCTCTCAGAGCCGCGTGCACCACCTTGTCGGTATCGAGCGTCTCCTGGCTGCCGTCCTGCATGTCCTTCAACGCCGTCTCCCGCTCGCCCACCAACGCCATGTAGCGGGCGCCGAGCCGGTTGGCCTGCCCGAGCTGACCCTTGAGCGAGCGACCGGCCAGCTCCATGACCGCCCTCAACCCGGCCGAGCGCGCCTCGCTCAGGACCGCGAAGGCAGCCGCCTTGGTCGGTAGGTCCAATGGGTCTCCCCCGTCGGCAATGCCCACGTATAGATCCAACGCGTGCCCGCCGGCCGGCGGCGGGCTGCCCGCAAGCAATATCCGCTCGATCCCCGCGGCCCACCCGATCCCGGCGGTGGCAGGACCACCGAGCTGTTCGACCAACCCGTCGTAGCGTCCGCCGCCGCCAACGCCGCTCTGCGCCCCGAGTGCGTCGCTGGTGAACTCGAATACGGTCCGCGTGTAGTAATCCAGCCCGCGTACGAGCGTGGGGTCGACCTCGTACAACACGCCCGCCCTGTCGAGCAGCTCGCGCACCGCGGCGAAGTGCTCGGCGTCCTCTGAGTCCAGCTCGTCAAGCAGGCGCGGAGCCTCGCTCATGACCGCGACTGTGCCCTCGTGGGCGGAATCGAACGCACGCAGCGGGTTAAGCTCAATGCGCTGCCTCACCTCCTCGGACAGCCTCGGCTCGTTGGCCCGCAGATGCGCCTGCAAGCGCTCGCGATAGCGCTCCCTGCTGTCCGTCCCGCCGAGGCTGGAGAGGCGCAGGCGCACCTCCCTGACCCCGGCCTCCTCGAGCAGCGTTCCGAGCAGCACGATCGACTCGGCGTCGAGCGCCGGATCCTCGGAGCCAAGCGCCTCGGCACCAACCTGCCAGAACTGGCGATAGCGCCCGGACTGCGCGCGCTCGTAGCGAAAGAAGCTCGACAGGTACCACAGCTTCACCGGCTGGGGGCGCTTGTGCATACCGTGCTCCACATATGCTCTGCACACGGGCGCCGTCCCCTCCGGGCGCAGCGTCAGTGAGCGTCCACCCCCGTCGGTGAGCGTATACATCTCCTTCTGCACGATGTCCGTCGATCCGCCAACCCCGCGCGCGAACAGCTCGGTCGCCTCTAGGGCGGGCGTCTCGATCCGCTCGTAGCCGGCCCCCTCCAGGATCGAGCGTGCGCGATCCTCGAGCGCCGTGCGGACCGCCGCCTGCTCACCCAGCACGTCGAACGTGCCGCGCGGCGCCTTGATCTTCTCGTGGCTCAACTCTCGCGCACCCGCCGCGCGCCCTCCGGCTCCCTCGCGGCGGCACGCAGCTCACTCAAGAACGGGTTCGCGTCCCACTCGCGCCCAAGCGTCGTGACGCCCATGTGTCCGGGATATACGACCGTCTCGCGCTCAAAACGTCCCATCAGATCGCCGATCGAGCGCTCCAAGGTCGGCCAATCTCCGCCGGGCAGATCGACTCGGCCGACCGAACCCTGGAAGAGCACGTCGCCGGAGAGCAGCGCCCCGTCTACCGCGTACGTGACGTGGCCTGGACTGTGGCCCGGTGTGAAGATCACCTCGATGTCGAGACCGGCCAGGTTCAGCCGCTCGCCGCCCTTGACGGTCTGCTCGGCCCGCCAACTCTCAAACGGTCCAAAGCCGGGCATCGTCCATTTCGTGATGTCCGCGAGCACCACTGTCTCCATCTCAGGGCAGTAGACGGGCGCGCCGGTGGCCCTCGCCAGCGGCGCCACTGCGCCGACGTGGTCGAAGTGGCAGTGCGTTATCAGGATCGCCTCGATCTCCGTTCCGAGATCCTTGGCGGCGTCGAGCAGGCGCTGGGGCTCTTCGCCCGGGTCTATCATCACTGCGCTGCTCGCCTGTGCCGAGGAGCGCACTATGTAAGCGTTCTCCTGGATCGGCCCGACCGAGAAGCAGCGCACATCGATCATTTCGATCGCGCCCCGCCAACCTCGGCGTCGCTCGTCTTGGCCTCGTCTGTCGTGACCGCGCGTGTCTTGGCCTCGCCCGTCTTGACCTTGACGGCCTTGGCCTCCTGGCGCGCCTTGGCCTTGCTTGCCAGCCTGCGCTTGTAGAGCCACGTGTCGGTGTAGTAGCTGATCGGCACGTACGCGATCAGAACGATCGGGAACAGAGCGATGGCCTCGTTAGGCTTTTTCAGGAGCAAGATGCTGATCAAGAGCATCACCACCGCCGCCGCCATAGCTCGGTAGAACGCTCCGCGCCAGGTCGGCTCTCGTTCGAGACGATCGACCCGCTTGTCCTTGGACCCGCCGGCGCTCGCTTTGCCTGTCTTCTCGTCGGCCGTGGGCTTGCGCCCGGTACGCCCGCGCGACTCCACAACGCCGGCCGCGTTGCCGCGGTGCTTGGTCTGCCGCTTGCGCTTTGTCTGGGCCATCTCGCGCCTTGTCTGGTCGTAGTTCGGTCGAGTTTGAGGCCCCGCAGTGAGCGGGACACCCAGCTAGAACCCTAGTGCGTTCTCGATCGTTTGCGCCATCGGATCACCGCCGACGAAAATGAGGTCCCCAGGGAGCCCCTCGAGCGCCGCCCGAGGCGCAAGGCCAACCAGCTCGGCTCGGGCGATCTCGCCGTGCGCGCGCACCGCATCCACGACCGCCCTCAGAGACACCTCGAGCGGGCGCTCGACGTTGGTAGAGACCTGGATGGCCCCACTCAAAGGGACCCCGATCGCTCGCACCCCCGGTAGACCATCACCCCCGCCTTCCCGTATCGAGCCGGCGATCCGCTTGGCGTCCTGGAGCGTCGCGGGGGCCGCCAGCTCCAGGTTGAACGCCACCAGTGGCTCCCTGGCCGCCACGAGCGTCGCGCCCGCGGTCGGATGCAGACGCGGCGGGCCGAAGTCGGGGCGCAACTCCCCCGTGCTGAGCCGCTCGGCCAAGCCCCAGGCGCCGCCCCGGCGCAGCTCGGCGCGCGTACGGCCCTGGGCCAGCTCCCCGTACAGGAATACGGGCACGCCCAAGCCTTCGCCGACTTCGTGGGCGAGGACCAAGGCCTCCGCGCAAGCCGCACCTCGCTGGGTCCTGTCGAGGAAGACGAGCGGGATCACATCCACCGCGCCGACGTGTGGGTGGACACCAACGTTGGCGGCGTCCCGACCCTCGCCCACGTCGATCCGCTCGATCGCTGCTCGCGCGCCCAACACCAGGGCCCTCGAAAGCTCGCCTTGGGCGCCCGCCAGCGTGAACACCGAGCGGTGGTGGTCGGGGTCGGAGTGCACGTCGAGCAGACGCGCCTTGTTGTCAGCCGTGAACGCCCTGGCGACCGCTCCGATCGTGGCCGGGTCGCGTCCCTCGGAGACGTTCGGGACGGCTAGCAGGGGCTTGGTGGAGGTCATCGGTGGCATCTGCGGCGGCCGGCCGGGAGGACCGGGCGCTCGGCCGCGAAAGGCTAAACTGCGCGCTCCCGCCGGAGTAGCTCAGTTGGTTAGAGCAGCGGAATCATAATCCGCGTGTCGGGGGTTCGAGTCCCTCCTCCGGCATCACCGGAAACCCAGCCCACACAACGATTTTGAGGCTATTAGGGCTTTCGGACGGGGGCGACTATTTCCCCAGCTATTTCCCTAGGGGGCCGCGTTTGTGTCCAAACGGGGCTCGGGAGCGAACAGGGCGTCGATCTCGGCCGCCAGGAGTTCGAGCACGCGCAGCGCTTCGTGCGGCGGCGTGAGATGCCGGATGTTGGCGTGCGTGGTCTCGTTGCGCAGCCCGCGCACGAGGTCCCAGCGGTCCCGCTTCTTGGCAGGAATGACGCCAGCGGAGACGGGCCAGCGCTGCTCGCCTTCGGGTCCGGGCTTCTTGTTCGGCGGCCCGCCGGCCTGCTGGTAGCGATGCAGGACCGCGGCGTCGGCGACGCGCCGGAGCTGGTGTTCGCCGACCGCGTAGATCGCGTAGTAGAACCAGCCGTAAAGCAGCATCCCGCGGGCGGCCTCCCACATATCTCGAACCTCGCTCGCCACGGTGGGCGCGAGATCGACGGCGAGGAACCGCACGGCCCAGCCTTCGCCGGTCGGTGGACGGCGCTCTGCGGTGGCGAGGTTGACCTCCACGAACTTCAGGCAGATCGGGTCGGGCTCCAGCCAGTTGCCGGTGGTCAGGTGCTTGACGCCATCGTCAGGGACTTGCGGCTCGTTCATGGCCTGGATCGTGCCAGTCGGATAGGACCCGATCGGGCGGCGGCCGATCGTGGCTCGCGCAAATCCGTTGGCCGGTCGGAAGCGCTCGGGGTCTGTATGTGCGTATGCAAGGACCAACGACAGAACAGCAGCGCTGATCGTTGGTCCTTGTTCGGAGATGTGGCCGCGCACGACGAGCAGCGAGGGCTTCTCGGGTTGCCTCGGCGGCGCAGGCGGCGAGTGCGACGGGGATCATTGAGCGTGGTCGCCACTCGAACAGCAGCAGCTCGACCGCGAGTAGCACTGCTGCGACGGGGGTGCCGACACGGCGGTCATGCCGGCGGCTGCTCCGGCGACGAGTAGGCAGCGTCGCTCGGCAGCGGTGAGGTGCAGCAACTGGCCGAGGATGCTGCCGGTGGTGCCGCCGGTGACGATGATCGGGCCCTCGGCGCCGAACGGGCCGCCGGTGCCGACGCTGACTGCGCTTGAGATGGGCTTGAGCACGGCGAGGCGTGACTCCATGCGGCGGCCGCGCAGGAGGATGGTTTCCATCGCCTCGGGGATGCCGTGGCCGCGGATGCTCTCAGAGCCATAGCGAGCCATCAATCCCACGATGAGCCCGCCGGTAACTGGCACGAGTACGCTGAGCGGCCCAAGGACGCTGGTGTCCGGTGGGCCGAGCGTGGTCGAGATGGTGCCGGTGTAGGCGAGGTGCGTGATGAGCGCGATCAAGTCGAGCAGCGCGAGCGCGAGCAACGCGACCACTGCACCGAGCGGTATGGCGCCGGCGAGCAGCGCGAACACTCGTGGTGTGGTCGTGAAGTCGCCTAGCAGGCGCTCACTGCCGTGTGATCTCTGGTCGGGTGGGACCACGGCGTCGCTTTGGGAAACGTCCCGCTGGGTTGGTGGCGCTCACGCAACGCGACTATATCGGGAGCCGATATGGTTTCTGTGATCGCTGGGAGGCATGGCGAGTTGCCGACTTGCCGCCCGCCGGGGCGGCTTTGGTCTGAGCCGGTGGGCGGCGTTGGCGTCATGGGGACGGTAGAAAGGACAATCTGCAGGCGATGCGCGGGCGGTTGAGCGAGGCGGTGCTGTGAGCAACCTGTGGCGAGCGGTGCTCTTTTTGCACTTGCTGGCGATGGCCTTCTTTGTCGGCGGCCAGCTGGTGTTGGCGGCTGCGGTAGTACCGGTCGCCCGGCAGAGCGGTGACTTGACACAGGTGCGTCGGGTCGCACGCCGTTTCGGTTGGGGCACGCTGGTCGCGATCACGGTGCTGGCCGCGACGGGCAGCGCGATGGCTAGCCACTATCACCTGTGGGCAGACGGCAAGCTGCATGTGAAGCTCGCGCTGGTCGGCGTGGTGTGCGTGCTGGTCGGCTGGCATCTGAAGCGCCCGACTATGCACGTGCTGGAGGCGGCGATCTTCCTGGTGTCGCTGGTCATCGTCTGGCTGGGCCTCAGCATCGCCCAGGGCTAGCGCGGCGGCTAGATCTGGGGATCGTCGCTCGGCGGGACGTCGCCCGCGAGCTCGGGGTCGCAGAAGGGAAGGATCTCGTTCATCCCGCTGAGCTCGAACAGGCGCTGTACGTTCGCTGGGCCGGGGATGATCCGCAGCTCGTGGCCTCGTGCGACGCACTGTTCATGGCCTCCCATGAGTGCGCGTAGGCCGCTTGAGTCGATGAACGTGAGGTTTCTGAGGTCGACGACTATGCGTTGTGCTTCGCCTGTGGCAGCGTCTGCGAGGGCCGCTTCGATGTTGGGGGCGCCCAAAAGGTCCGCTTCGCCGTTCAGGGCGATGGCGCGAGCCTCCGGTGTACTCGTCACCTCGATGGTCAGATAGGGATGCTGACTGTTCACCTTCACCCTCTGTTTTTGGGGCGAGCGCGTCACCTGTGGATTGTAAGCGGGTGCGGTGGTGGCTTCTTCGACCATGACGGGCGGTAGTGGTTGCTGGGCAAGTCTACTGCTCGTCCAGGGGTTCCGCCGAGGTCGTGGCGGCTTCAGAAGCTGTGGTCAGCCGATGGTGGTTCGGCCACTTGCTGAGGGTGCGCGGCGGCCTGTCCCGGCGGGCGTTTGGCGGCCTCTTGCCGTGCCTCTGGGAGGCTTGGGTGGATGGCGATCGCATCGGACAGACCAACGATTGTGGCGAGGCGCTTTAGCTGTGAGGTGTCGGGGATCACGAGGATGAGCTTGGCGCGGCGGTGGTCGAGGCGGTCGCTGAGGCGTAGCAGCATGTCGATACCTGCGCTGTCGAGGTAGCGCGTCTCGCTGAGGTCGATGATGAGGCTTGAGGCGTCGGGGCCGAGCGCGTCGGCCAGTTGCTGTTGGATGACAGTGGCGTTGGCCGCGTCGATGTCTTCGTGGATGTGTGCGATGGGCACTCCGTCGATCCGTTCGATGTTGAGTGGGCTCATGCTTGGTGGGAGAGCCGCTTGGTGATGGTCACGACGGTTCCGTGTTGGTCGCTGTCGATGCTCACGTCGTCCACGAGCGAGCGCATGATCTCGAGCCCCCGGCCGCCGCTTTGTGGGCGAGTCGTGCGCCATCGACCGACATCGCGAACGGTGATTGTCGCCTGTCGGCCGTCCTGTTCGCAGCGCACGGTAAAGGTGGCTTCGCGGGCGCCGTAGGCGTGCTCGATGGCGTTGGTGGCGGCCTCAGAGGCGGAGAGGGTAATGTCGAACAGCTCGTCCTCGCTGGCGCCGAAAGCTCGCAGCCAGCGGCCAAGTGTGTTGCGCAGGGCGCCAAGCACGTTGGGGCGTGCTGGGAGAGTCATTTCGAGGATCTCTCCCAGCGGCATCGTCTCGATCGCCAAGAGCGCCACGTCGTCTTCCAGAAGGGTCTCGTCTAGCAGCGTGCGGTACACGCGGTCAGCGAGCGAAGAGTCGCTGCGCCTGGCAGCCGTCTCGGCTGCGGCGAGGAGTCGCTCGAAGCCTTGGTCGATGGACTCGTCGCGGCGCTCGATCAGCCCGTCGGTATAGAGCAGGAGCCGGCTGCCGGTCGGGAACGGATAACAGAAGGCGTCGTAGGTGTGTCCGATGCGCACGCCGACGGGCAGACCGTGCTTCTGCTCAAGTAGCCGGGCGTGGCCGTCTGGTTCGATCAACAGTGGCGGCAGGTGCCCGGCAACGACGGCTTCGAGTTCTTCGGCTTCGGGATCGAGTTCCAGGATGCAGAGTGTGGCGCCGCGGTTGCTGCCCACCGAGACCAGCAGCTCGTTGAGCATCGTGACAACCTCGGTGAGCTTGTGTCCTTGGATCATGTAGGCGCGCAGGCTCGCGCGGATTTCGGCCATCACGGAGGCGGCGAGCACGCCCCGGCCGACGACATCGCCGATCACGAACGCGAGGTGTCCGTTGTGGAGTTGGAACACGTCGTACCAGTCGCCGCCGATCTTGATGCCAGAGCCGGCGGGCAGGTACTTGGCGCTGAAGCGCAGGCCGGGTATCTGCGGCAGCACGTCGGGCAGCAGCGAGCGCTGCATCATCGCGGTAACAGAGCGGTGCTCTGACAAGCGAGCGTTGTCGATCGCGAGCGCGGCGCGGTCGGCGGCGAGTTGCAGCAGCATCACGTCATCCTTGTCGAAAGCACGCTTGACGAGCGTGCCGATGTGCATCACGCCGATGACGCGACCTTCGACGTGGATAGGCACGCCGAGCATCGAGCGGATGCCCCGCTGTCGGAGGATCGGGTTTACCACGTCGGCGTGGTCGAGATCCTCGATGATGATCGGACGCCCCTGGGCGGCGACGCGGCCAGCGAAACCACGGGTAAGCGGTATCTGCACGCCCTGGCGGACCTCCTCCTCCAGTCCTCGTGCGGCGCGTGCGACGAGTACGCCGCGATCCTCATCGAGCAGCAGGACCGCGGCGGTGTCGACTTCCAGGGCGTTCCGGATGCGCTCCAGAAGCTCGGAGAGCATGTCCTCCAGGGACATGTAGCCGAGCGCCGAGTCGGTGATGCTCAGGAGGTGGTTGCGGCGACTCTCAGAGACGGAGGAGCCGAGCGCGGTGTGTTCGTTCCTGGCGCGGGGCCCCTTGTCTGCCTGCGTTCCGAGCTGCTGGATCTCCACGGCCCGTTTATACCCACGTTTGGCCGTGCGTGCCGCTACTGCCAAGGCGGGCGATGCCGACCGCTCCCACGAGCGTGGAGAGGATCGCGAGCAGCAGGATCACGCGATCCTCACAGACAACCTGCCAGGACGCCTTGGTCAGTCGCCAAGAGCGGGCGATTCGTCCTTCTCTTTGCTCTGGGGCTGAGGCTGTGGCGTTCATCACCAGCGTCCGTACCAGCGCCTACGTCCGCCACCGACGGGCGCACCGCCGATGAAGAACCCGATCAGCCACAGCAGGATCGCTATCACCAACACGATCCAGAGCAGATGGACGGCGAACCCGAGGCCGCCAAAGATCGCAAGGATGAGTATCAACGCAAGTAGTGCCACCATCGTTTTTGTGCCTCCTAGAAGTTGATGTCGCTTGATCTACCCCGCCGATCGGAGCGGCTAACCCCGCGGCCCCTGTTTCCCACCGTGCGCGTGTGCGGACTGCTTTAGGCCCTGCGTCTCTTAGGGTCTGCGTCTCGACCTGCGGGCAATGAATCCGGTAATCGCGAGTGCGAGCACGATTACCCAGACAATTCAGGTTTTATGGCGTGTGAAAACAGCACACCGCCAAGATGCAGGATTGAGGCTGCGCGCACAACCAATCCTTCTCCCTTATGCAGCGAGGAGTTAGTCCGCATGGGCGGTGGCGCCAGCCTGGGCTGTTTGGTGACGGCCCTCTGCGAACTCCTCGATGATCTTCGCGCAGAACGCTGGCAGGTCGTCCGGCTTGCGGCTTGAGACGAGCCCCTCGTCGACAACGACCTCCTCGTCGACCCATTCCCCGCCGGCGTTGCGGATGTCGGTTTGCAGGGATGGCCAGGAGGTGAGCTTGCGCCCGCGCACGAGGTCTGCCTCCACGAGCGTCCAAGGACCGTGGCAGATGACTCCGACGGGCTTGCCCGCAGCAAAGATCTGCTGCACGAACTGGATGGCGCGCTCGTCGGTGCGCAGCTGGTCGGGGTTGGCCACGCCGCCAGGGAGCACCAGCGCGTCGTAGTCGTCGGGGTCGGCGTCCTCAAGGGACTGATCGACGGTGTATGTCGAGCTCTTGTCGAGGTGGTTGAGCGCCTGGACCTCGCCGTTTTCGGGGGCGATGAGCTTGGGCGTGGCGCCTGCGTCCTTGATGGCCTTCCAGGGCTCTGTGAGCTCGACCTCCTCGATGCCCTCTTGGGCTGTGAGAAAGGCCACGGTCTTTCCGTCTAGCTGTGTGGATGCCATTTCGCTGCTGCCTCCCTCTGTTTCGTTAGCGAGCTTTCGGTCTGTCTGTCGTCTACCCCTGGCCCCTGGGTGGCAAACGAGCCAATAGGGGGCCGTGGCCTGGTGTTTTTCACAGCTTGTCCTCGGCTGCGCGGTAGGCGACCTGCAGGAAGTCCGAGACGGTGTGCGCGACAAACACGGAGCTGATGAGGCGCGTGAGGCGCGGGGCGCCGATGAGTCCGAGCGTGAGCGCCGTGGCTACCCATTGGGCGAGGCAGTAGGGGCACACCAGGAGCTCTCCGACGGCGAGGTGCAGACCGTGGCCGCAGGGTTCCTCCTCTACCTCGCCCTGCCCGCTTGACTCTTGGTAGCGGGTGAAGGGTGCGCGGATGAAGCTCGTCACCTTGTCCTTGGCGAGCAGCCGGCTGAGCTTGTGGGTGGCGATGCCGACGAGCAGCAGGTCGCCGGTCGTGGGTCGCTCGGGCAGCTGGTGGTGACGGGCGCGCAGCGCGATCAGGGCGCCAGCCAGGCCGGTGGTGTACGCGCCGGTGAGGATGGCGTAGGAGCCGAGCGGGCGCTCTTGGCCGGGAGCGTAGTGCGAGGAGAGCGAAGCGAATGGCGTCTTGCTGGGCCTGCCAGCATGGCTGTCGGTGGCACGCTCGGGCATGGTCTAGCTGTTGCTCTTTTTGGCGCCCTTGCGTCCTGCGGCGGCCTTCTGCGCTTTGGTGCCGCCTTGGGTGCTGGCTTTGCGTTTTGTGCCTGAGCCTGAGCTCTTGCCGCCTCGTTTGGATGAGCCTGGACTGTTGGCGATCTTTGCTGCGCGTTCCTTGCTCATGCCCTTTTCGCGGAGCCCTTCGTACTGTTTGTCGTTCTTGACGCTGGGGCCGTGATCTTTGGCCATCGTGGGTCCTCCTCGGGTTTGTCGTTATCGCTGCATCTACCCGCTCGTCGTGCCGGCAAAAGCGAGGAGGAGGCTGCTAGCGGTGTTGGTGCTCGACGGCGAAGCCGCGGAAGGTCTGGGCCATCTGCTCGTCGGCGTCGGGCTCGTCGTCCTCCTCGTCGTGCGGTGGGGGTGCGTCGGGCGCGGTGTCCGTGTTGGCTTGAAGGACCGCGCTCTCGAGGAAGTGACGCAGCCCGGCCTCGTTGCCCTGCTGGACGCCGGAGACCTTGATCGCCTTTTTGGTGAGGCTGACCTCTCCCCAGCCGCTGTGCGGCGTGTCCAGCAGCGCGAGCACGTTCTCCAAACGCGCCTTCCATGACTTGGAGGACGCGCCGGCCAGCTGCACGGTGAGCGTGCCGTCGTCGATCTCGGCGGTGTCCCATTCGATCTGTCGTTGCTCGGCGACCACGAGCTTGACCTACCCGGCGTGGCGGGGTTCGACACACGAGGATCAGGAGGCTCATGCGCGACTCTCGACGGGTCGTGTGTTGGCGGGGTCGATCCGCTTTGCGCCCAGGCGCTCGGCGAGGCGAGATGCGAGGGCCATGATCGTGAGCGCGGGGTTAGCTGACCCTTGGGTTGGCATGACGCTGCCGTCGCACACGAACAGGTTGGGTATTCCCCAGGCGCGGTGGTCTTGGTCGATGACGCCGGTCTCGGGTTTGTCTGACATTGGGCAGCCGCCGACGAGGTGGGCGTAGCGGTCGATCGTGAGGATGTCCTGTGCTTCGGCGGCGTGGAGGATTTCGTGGAGCTTGTTCTTGGCGTAGGCGATGTTCGCGCGGTCGTTCTCGCATTGGGTGTAGTCCAGGCGTGCGACGGGCATCCCGTTGCGGTCGGTCTGCTCGGCGAGCGTGACGCGGTTCTCCGCTCTGGGCAGGAGCTCTGAGAGGCAGCCGATCGTGTACCAGTGGTTGTAGTCGCGCATGTACTCCCGCAGCGACTGCCCCCAGTGTCCGTCGGCGAGGACGTGCTCGGCCCACCCGATCGGCAACGGGCCTACGGTCTGGATGGAGAAGCCGCGGGCGAATCCGCGTCCAGGGTCGGTCTCATAGAACTGCTCGCAGTTGATCTCCGGCGGAGGCGCCTTGTACATGCGCATCTCCTCGGGGAAGCGTCCGGCTACCTGGGGTGCGCCCTGCACCATGATCCCGCGTCCCACGAGGTCGTTCTCGTTGGCGAGACCGTTGGGGAACCGGCTGCTGGTGGAGTGCAATAGCAGTCGTGGCGTCTCGATCGAGTAGCCGGCAACCGCGATCGCCTCTGCTGCTTGGAAGCGCTCCTCGCCGTCGTGGAAGTAGGTGACGCCGGTGCAGCGTCCGGTCTCGTTGGTCTCGATTTGCGTGACCATGCAGTCGGCGCGCACCTCGACGCCGTGCTCCAGCGCGTCGGGGATGTGGGTGACGAGCGGGGATGCCTTGGCGCCGACCTTGCAGCCTTGTAGGCAGAAGCCGCGGTAGATGCAGTGCGGGCGGTGCCCGAAGCTGCCGTTGGCGATCCCGACTGGGCCGACGCGCATCTCGATCCCCAGGCGCCTGGCTCCCTCCCACGCCTTCAGTGCACCGGCGCCGACCGGGTGCGGGCCGTGCGGATAGTCGTGGGGGTCGCCCCAGGGCCAGAATTCGCCAGCGACGGGCAGCTCGCGCTCTAGGCGCTCGTAGTGGGGCTTGAGATCCTCGTAGGTGATGGGCCAGTCGGCGGCTACTCCGTCGCGGGTGTAGACCTCGAAGTCTGAGGGGTGAAAGCGCGGCGTGAACCCGGCATAGTGGATCATCGAGCCGCCAACGCCGCGGCCGCAGTTGTTCTTGCCGAGCTCCACGGGGTCCTCGCCGCCGATGATGCGCTCCTCCGTCCAATACAGCGGGTGCGCGCCGGCCTCGTCTGAGACCCAATCCTCGTCGGGGTCCCAGAAGGGCCCTGCCTCGAGTACGAGCACGCGCCAGCCTTTGCGGGCGAGTCGTTGCGCGAGCGTTGCGCCGCCGGCGCCCGCACCGACGATCAGCATGTCGACCGCCTCGTCGGGGCTGTAGCGGCGCATACGCTCGCGCCCTGGCACACCTCGCCGGTGTGGATCGAGCAAGAACGCGGAGTCGTTCTCGGGTGGGCGCACTGCGCCCTTCAGAGCGACACGCAGACGGTCTCTCACTCAAGGCCCCGCTCACGCACATCGGCCACGGGGTCGAGCGCGAACTCCGGTGGGGCCTCCCAGTGCTCGCGTTGCCCGGCGCCGAGCCGTGCGTACCCGCGTGGGTAGGCGGGGCCGCCGAAGCCGATCTCATTCCATGCCCAGGGGTGTGAGTAGAACGCGCCAAGCACGCCGCGCATCACTACTCCCCATGCCTTCGTGACGGGCAGATCCCAGTCGAGCTTGCCTTCGGAGAATTGCTGCACGATCTCGTGCTGAGTCTCTGAGCCGGCGGCGGCGAACCCGTCGTCTGAGCCGTGCTCGCGGGCGCTGTCGTCGAGGTTGGCCGCGACCTGCTGCCAGGTCTCGGGGTCGGGCGGCATGTCGTGGTGGCGAAACCCGTCGAGCCGGCCGGCGTGGAGCTTCGCGTCGACCATCTCGAGCAGGGGAATGCGCGGCTCTGCGTCCTGGCCGGTTACGACATCGCAGAACGCTCCCAGCGTGCGTGCCTCCTGTTCGGTGAAGAAGCGGATCGGCGGGACGTTCGCTACCCGGTCGAGCACGACTCCGCGTGTCTTCGCGTCCCAATGGGAGGCAGCGGTCAGCACGTCGTAGTCGGGGTAGCGTCCCCGCATCTGCGGCGTGGTGCCCTTGCGCTGGCGTGGCAGCCCCGCGGGCGGCCCTGGCGTGGTGTCGCCGCCCTGCTTGGGGAGATGCCCGGCGGAGGAGCTCGGTGCCTGTGCCATCGTCCTCAGCGCTCCCGCTCGGCGAGCGCCGCCGCGAGGCCCATGCCGCCGACGAGGGCGAGCGAGCCGGGTGCGAGCAGTGGCGGCCCCATAACGATGTTGTAGAGCGGCTCGGAGAACCCGCCGGGACGCTTGCGCACGCCTTGTATGTGGGTGTAGACGCCGATCAGCCCGTCCAGGCAGTACAGGGCAGACACAGCGGGCAGCACGGTCCTCGCTGCTCGCTTGGAGCCCACGCCTGCGAGTCCGGCCGCGGTGAGCAGCGGCGAGAGCGCGACGGGGGTCCACATCCACTTGTCGCCGAAGGAGCCGCGGAAGTGCTCGAAGTAGATCTCCAGGCCGAGCGGCAGTGCGCTTGCGGCGGTCGCGGCGGCGAGGGTGCGCTGCGCGCGTCCGCGGCGCAGGTTTCCCAGCAGGCGCTTGGCGCTCATCGTCCTGGGAGGAACTCGGGCAGCTTCTGGCGCAGCGCTTGGGCGATGATCCGCCGGCTGCCAGGGTCTCCGTGCAGGATTGCTGAGGCGAACGAGCGGGCCTGCTCGATCGTGATGTGCGGCGGCAACGGCGGCACTTCGGGGTCACAGCACACCTCGAGCACGGTGGGCCGGTCGGCGGCGAGCGCCTGATCCCAGCACGCGCCGATCGCTTCGGGGTCGTCGGTGCGGATGCCGTTCAGCCCGATCATTTCCGCCCACCGCGCGTAGGGCACGTCGGGTAGTTTCTGGGACTCGACGAACTTTGGGTCGCCGGACATCGCGCGCTGCTCCCAGGTGACCTGGTTGAGGTCGCGGTTGTTGAGCACGAGCACGATCAGCCGCTGGTCTGACCAGCGCTCCCGGTACTTGGCGATCGTGATCAGCTCGGCGAGCCCATTCATCTGCATCGCCCCGTCGCCGACGAGCGCGATCACGGGCCTGTCAGGGTGCGCGAACTTCGCCGCGATCGCATATGGCACGCCCGGTCCCATCGTCGCGAGGGTGCCCGAGAGCGTGGCCATCATGCCGGCGCGTAGCCGCACGTCGCGGGCGTACCAGTTGGCAGCCGAGCCGGAGTCGGAGGTGAGGATCGCGCCGTCGGGTAGGCGCTTTGACAGCTCGTGGAAGATCAGCTGCGGGTTGACCGGCTGGGCGGGCTCGTGAGCGCGCTTATCGATGACCTGCCACCACTCGCTCATGTTCTTTTCGATCTTCTCCCGCCAGCCGCGATCGTCCTTGCGCTCGAGCAACGGCAGGAGCGCTTTGAGGGTGAGCGCGCTGTCGCCGACGAGGTTTACCTCCATTGGGTAGCGGATGCCGAGCATCCTGCCGTCCAGGTCGATCTGCACGCCGCGGGCCTGGCCCTCCTCGGGCAGGAACTCCGAGTAGGGGAAGCTGGAGCCGACCATCAGTAGCGTGTCGCAGTCCTGCATCATGTCCCAGCTGGGGCGTGTGCCCAGCAAGCCGATTGAGCCGGTGACGAACGGCAGGTCGTCGGGTACGGCGGCCTTGCCGAGCAGCGCCTTGGCGACCCCGGCGCCGAGCGTGTCGGCGACCTCGATCACCTCTTGGGTGGCGTGTAGCGCGCCGGCGCCGACGAGCATCGCTACACGCTCGCCCGCGTTGAGCGCCTCGGCGGCACGCCGCAGTTGCTCGTCGTTGGGCGTGACGTTCGGGGGTGTGTAGCCCGGGCCGGAGTGCACGGTGCCGTGAGCGTGCGGTGGTGTCGGCACGGCTGGTTCCATCTGCAGGTCGTTGGGGACGATCACGCAGGTGACGGTGCGCTCGGAGAGCGCGATCCGCATCGCGCGGTCGATCAGGTGACGGATCTGGCCGGGCTCGGTTGCCATCTGGACGTACTCGTGGGCGACGTCCTTGTAGAGCGTGGTGAGGTCGACCTCCTGCTGATAGTTGCCGCCCAGGCCGAGCCTGGCCTGCTGACCAATGATCGCGACGACCGGCTGGTGGTCGAGCTTCGCATCGTAGAGGCCGTTGAGCAGGTGAATCGCGCCGGGGCCGGAGGTGGCGAGGCACACGCCGGCTTCACCTGTGAACTTCGCGTGCGCACAGGCCATGAAGGCGGCCATCTCCTCGTGGCGAACCTGGATGAACTCCGGGCAGTCATCTGCGCGGCCGAAGGCGCCCATGATGCCGTTGATGCCGTCGCCGGGGTATCCGTAGATGCGTTTCACTCCCCACTCGTTCGCTAGCCGGTTGAGCAGGTGGTCGGCGACGGTCTCGCTCATGGCGCTCCCTTTCGGTCGGCGTGGGTAAAGCGCGGGGTCATGTCGTTCTCGGCGCTCATGCTCTGCCTCCTACCCTTGTGCTGGCGCCGCAAAACTCCGTCGGCGACGACATGGGACTTGGTTGGCCGACCCGTGTGGTTAGCCGCGTCGGATGAGGATGAAGCGAAGGGTCAGCAGCAGCACGATCACGACGATCCCGATGATGATGCGTGTCGTTGATGCGGCGAGGATCATTGCGATGCGTGAGCGTTGGTGCGTTGACGGTGCTCGATGAGCGGTGGACGTTCCTCGAGGGTTACGTGGCGTGTCTCCATCAGCTCGGAGGTGCTGCTGGTGGGTGGCAGGATGATTGAGCTGCAGGCGTGGCTGTCGGCGAACTCCGGCCCGAGGAAGCGGGTTTGGGCAGCGAGGAGCACGGCGTAGGCCATCGCTGAGAGGTCGCGCAGCGGCTGGTGGCGGTTTTGCCTTTGCCCGAGGTCGACTTGGGCCAGCGCGTCCAGGCCGCAGGTTCGCCAGCTGTCGATCAGCATTGCTATCTCGACGCCGTAGCCGGCGGCGAACGGGATCTGTTCGAGCAGCCCCCGGCGCCCGGCGGTCTCCCCCGCGAGCGGCTGGTCGAACACAGCCAGCTGCGGGGCATGGAGGTTGAGCAGCGGCCTTGCCATCAGTTCGGTGACGCGCCCGCCGCCTTCGGCGAGCACGGTGTCGCCGTTGCGGAACGGGCGACGGAAGGTGCCCTTGACGAGCTGTATATCGGGGTCGCAGAGCAGCGGGCCGAGGAGCCCGAGGAGGAATCCTTCATGGAAGTCCTCGGTGTCTGTGTCGGCGAACGCGACGATTTCGCTGCTGGTTGCGGCGAGTCCTCGCCACATCGCGTCGCCCTTGCCTTGTGAGGGTCCGTAGTCGGCCAGCAGCTCATCCTCTTGGGCGACGTGGAGCCCGGCTTGGCGGGCAATCGCGGCAGTCTCGTCCTGGGAGGCGGCGTCGATGACGAGCACCTCATCGAGCAGGCCGGCGTCTTTGAGCCGAGCGGCGGTGCGAGCGATCGGGTCGATCGTTTTTGCGACTTCGCGGGCTGGCAGCAGGAGAGCGATGGTGTGCTGCTTGACGGCGAGCAGCTGGCCGAGCGGGAACTCGCTGGCGTTGTAGGAGCGGCGGGCTCGCCAGTCTGCGCGCGTGAGGTCTTGCGCGAGGCCGCGCGGAGCGCGCCCGTCGGTGCGGGCGGAGGTCCTCACCCGGACGTGGCGGGGG
>JBAURN010000251.1:0-8706 GCA_049581225.1 Solirubrobacteraceae bacterium | reverse complement strand
GCCCAAGGCCGAACCGGCGCCCGCGCCAACACCGGCCCCAGCTACACCGCCGACGCCGACGCCGGCCGCTCCAAGCACCGAATCGAGCCCGAGCTCCAAATCGGGGGCGGGCGCGACGGGCGGCGTTAGCCCGAGCGGCTGAGGTGTCCGGGGCCTAACCCGAGCGGCTGAGGTGTCCGGGCCTAGCCCGGGCGGCTGAGGTGCCGACTGTCCACGGCGCAGAAGCGCCACTTCAAGTCGACGGCCTTTGTAATCCCGATGCGAGTGCTTGACGCGATCCGCGGCGGTTGAGCCGGCTGCTCCGCACGTATCACCACGGGTCCGTGGAGCAGGCTGCCGCCATTCTCGGACATCTCGATCGCGAGTGCCTGCGTGAGCTTGCCGGGGCCCGAGCAGAGCGTCCGATCGTGCGGGGACTCGTGCCGGTGGCAGCCGACACCTCGACGGACACGCATGTGCTCGATTCCCTCCAGCGGCTCAAGCGCTCTGATGAGGACGGCTGCGCCAATGCCGGCCGGCTCGCAGACGGCGTTGAAGAGAGCGTGGATGCCGTACGAGCGGTACACGTATGCGGTGCCAGGCTCTTGGAAGAGAACCGTGGTGCGGGGGGTCACGCCGATGAAGGCGTGACAGGCCGGCTCGCTCTCGTGGTATGCCTCGGTCTCAACGATCCTACCCGAGCAACCGTCGTGTTCGACGACGCAGCCGATCAGCTCGCGGGCCACCTCCAGCACGGGCCGTGCGTAGAACTCGGCGCTCAAAACCTCGCCCTGGTGGGCATGGGCCAACCGATCCGATGACTCGCCCCTTGCGACATTCCGCGGGGCTCGCTGTGTGGCGGCGACAGCCATCAACCTGTGGCGGGTCGCTCGAACACGGCCCGCGCCAGCTCAAGCTGATCGCGCACTCGCGGCAGGGCGGTGCCCCCCTCGGAGACCTTCGATTCCAGCCAGGAGTCGCGGGCGAGCGCCTTGTAATAGTCCTCGCCCTCGTCGAACAGCTCGCTCTGCGCGCGCAGCTCCTCGGGCGTGAGCTCGGACAGGCTCCGGTCGCTGTCCACGGCCAGGCGCACCAGGCCCGCCACCACCCCATGGGCCTCACGGAAGGGCAGGCCTTGCTTGACGAGCAGGTCGGCCACGTCGGTGGCGGCGATCAGCTCGTCTCCGGCGGCTTGGGCGAGCCGATCGCGGTCGAACCGGACGCCCGCGACCATCCCGCGAGCAGCGGCCAGTGCCAGCTCGAGCGTGTCGACGGCGTCGAACAGGTGCTCCTTGTCCTCTTGCAGGTCCTTGTTGTAGGTGAGCGGCAGGGCGTGCATCACCCCGTACAGGCCCGTCAGATGTGAGACCACGCGGGGAGCCTTGGCTCGCAACAGCTCGGCGGCGTCGGGGTTCTTCTTTTGGGGCATGATCGATGAGCCTGCGCTCCAGGCGTCGGGGAGCTCGCAGAAGCCGAACTCGGAGCTCGACCACAACACCAGCTCGGCGCCGAGACGCGAGAGGTGGGTGGCGCAGGTCGAGGCGGCACCGAGGTAGTCGAGGGCGAAGTCGCGGTTGGACACGGCGTCGATCGAGTTCGGCGCGGGCTCCTCGAAGCCCAGCTCTGAGACGACCAGTCGCCGGTCCGTTTCGAAGTTGACGCCCGCCAAGGCGCCCGCGCCGAGCGGCAAACGCCCACACTGGCGTTCGGCGAAGGCGAAGCGCTCGCGGTCGCGGTCGAGCATCCAGAAGTAGGCCAGCAGGTGGTGGCTGAGGTAGACGGGCTGAGCGCGCTGCAGGTGGGTGTAGCCGGGCATCGGCCAATCGAGGTGCTCTTCGGCGCGCTCCAGCAACGCGCCCATCAGCCCGCCAATGGCCTCACCTGCGGCGCGCGCGCTCTCCCTTGTATACATAACGAGGTCTGTGGCGACTTGGTCGTTGCGCGAGCGAGCCGTGTGCAGCTTGCCTCCGACCGGCCCCACCAGCTCGGTTAGGTGACGCTCGATCGCCATATGGACATCTTCGTCCTCAGCCACGAACACGAAGCGGTTCCCCTCGAACTCCTGGTGGACCCGTTCGAGCCCGCCCAAGAGCTCGTCGCGATCCTCTGCGGAGATGATGCCGCGCGCGGCCAGCATTCGCGCATGGGCGCGCGACTGGGAGATGTCCTGCTCCCACAGACGTCGGTCGAATCCGACCGACGTGTTCATCCGCACGAAATCGGGACTCTGGGGCTCGCGGAAGCGGGACATTGGAGCGCAGTGTATTGGCCACCGCGGGCCACTTCCGTGGGTACGCTCACACGCCTATCGATGCGTCCACCCGACCGAGCCGTGTCAGGCCAGCTATACGCCGGCCGGCGCGGCCAGGTCCTCCAGCTCGAGCACCTCGAGCATCACGCGCAGATCGTTGTCGCCAACCTGGCCGCCGCGACGCTCGGCCTCGAGCACCCACTCAAACAGGACCACGAACGCCAGTGGGGTGTCCAGGTCGTCGGCCAAGGCTTCCCTGAAGGATTCAACGTAGTGGTGCATGTCAGGCGGACTCGGCTTCTCGGGCTTCAGCGTCTTCAAGACTTCGCGGATGCGTCCCGCGTTCTTGGAGCCGGTCACCAGCCCCTCGAAGGGGTCGCCGAGCGGCATCGAATAGTGGGTGCCCAGCAGGTAGATGGCCACGGCGGGGTGGCCGAAGTGGTTGAGCGCGTCGCTCAGCAGGATGCGTGAGCTGGGCTCGACGGGCTCCCACTCCTCGCCGTCGCGTCCGGCGCCGAAGCACACGTTGACCCAGCGCTCGACGTCGGCGCGCGGAATCTCCATGAGGCTCATCTCGGTATCGATCTCGGCGTTCGCTTCGGGCATGCCGAAAGGCGACGGACGCCTTCCTTCGGACAGCTCGTACAGCATGTCCTCGCCACTGGGAGAGTCAAAGAGGAACTTCGTCCCGAATCCTTCGCGCTGGAGGAAGCGCTCCAAGAAGGCGAATAGGACCAGCGGACGTGTTGACTCGACGTCGACGATGCCGTCGCCTCCATTCGGCGAGGCGCGCACCTCGACCCGGATCGCATCCCCGGCGGTGACCGGGACCAGCTCTCCACTCAGCGAGTCGTACAGGCGTATCTCACGCACGGCCTAAGACTACACCTCCTCGGCGAGTAGGCAACAAAAAAATCTGGCCAACATGAACTGTTCGGATCGGTCCAAAAATTGACCTCAAGGGACGTGCGCGCCCGGGACGGGAAGACCTGCACCGACCCAGGCACGAACGCCTGGTGGACGAGAAATCAGCCGTTGCGGCCACCTGCTCTCCAACGCCTTCGCCGCTGTCGCCGGCGCGCAGTCATGCGCCCGCCACCGGTGGGGCAGCCGGGCTCCTCGCAGCGCAGGTCCCACGAGGGACGGCGCGCCACCGTGTAACGCTCGCATCCGCCGAGGGGCAGAGCGCGAGTCCACTGCCACCCATATCGACTATGCCTCCGCACGACCCTGTCCTTCCGAGAGTGGGTTAAATACCGGCGCCAGAGTGCGCGTCCAGTTCAGGTCAGAGAGCACCCCGGCGCCGGTTAGCCTGGAGGGGCCGCGTGCCTTCCTATCACGCCCAACCGCCTAAGGCAAGCAAAATCCGACAACTGTTTCCCACTTTTTGGCGGCCTTTGCTCACAGTGAAAAGCGGGTTCCATTTTTCAAGAAGTGTTTCCCACTTTCCCGACCGCACGGCACTCCGGTTTCGATATGCTCGACGAGACTTCTTCGCTAGCTCATGACAACCAACCTTTTTGACTATTTCGAGGAAGCATCGGGTGGAAATGGGACAAGCCCCGCCCCGTGGGCCGCGCGCGCTCCGAGACGGCCCAATTCGAGCTTCGACATCAAGCTGGTGTCCCGCTCACCGGACTGGCGCAACGATCCCGAATCCTTGAAGATGCTCGAGCGAATCGAAGCCGAGCCTTGGACGGACACGCTCACGCTGACCGATGACGGCGTCGAGCTGCGCCTCGACGACACGTGGATCGAGACGACCGGCGCCGCCCTGGAGGCCGGAGGCGGAGCCGAAGCCGCGCTCGTGGACCTTGCCCGCGGCGGGCGCTACGCGATCCAGTTCTGGGACGCCAACGCGACCAAGGCCCTCCACGTCGGCCACCTGCGCAACCTCGCGCTTGGCAACGCCCTCGCGGCCTCTCTGGCACAGGGCGGCGGAGAGGTGGAGCGGCGCTCGGTCATCTCCGACGCCGGACGCTCCATGGGCGAGGCGATGGCGGGCATCATCCGCTCCGGCCACCACACCTCCGCCTGGCCCGAGGGCGACCAGAAGTCAGACCACTTCGTGGGCCTCTGTTACGCCGACTATGTTTCTGCCGGCGGCTTCGCGGACGAGGGGATCGAGGAGCGCGAAGACTCGCTCACGCGCGAGCTGCGTATGCAGAACGACGCCGCCGACGAGTTGCTCAAACGGGTCATGGGTGGTGAGGGCGAGGCGTTGGAGCTGTGGTTCAAGACGCGGGCCTGGGTCATATCCGGCCAGCGCAAGACCCTGGCGCGCCTCGGCGTGGCCTTCGACCGGGTGTTCTTCGAGTCCGACTTCCTCGAGGAGGGCAACCAGCTGACTGAACAGGGCTTGCGCGAAGGCACCCTGCAGCGCCGCGAGGACGGCGTCGTTCTGTACGAGACCGGCGTCGAGGAGATGGAGCAGATGCCGCTCCTGCGAGCCGACGGTCAAACGACCCAGCACATGCGGGCCGTGTCCTACTGGATGGGCGCCCCCGACCTGGAGGGCGTCACCACGATCCAGATCACCGGCACCGAGTGGGTCGCCCACTCGACCTGCATCCGCCAGTTGATGGGCGAGTTGACGCCGGCCGAGAACGGTGGCCTTGCCAGGGGCATCCATCCCACACACGACATCTTCCACGGGATGGTGGCCCAGCAGAAGCGGGCCGTCAGCTCCTCCGACGAGGGCGGTCTCTTGATCGACGATCTGATCGAGTGGATCGAGACCCAAATCGACGCCGACCCAGCCATGCGTGAGGTGCGACGCGCCCACCACGCACCCGAACGCATACCCGCGCAGATCGCGCTCGGCTACTTCCTGCCCTACCCGATGACCCCGCGCGTGGACTTCGAGACCGGCAAGTTGCTCACCGAGCGCGAGTCGCTCGGTTGGGACTTGGTGCGTGCCCGCGCCACGCGCGGCACCTTGGCGAGCGCCCCGGGCCAGCGTCCGGCCGAAGACCCCGACTACCGCTCCGCCGTCGTCCAATCGGAGATCTACCGCCGCCACCTGCGCCTCGCGGTCGACCGCTACGACGTCACCCCACTCGCGCTCTACCTGCGCCACTTGGCGCGCTGGTACACCGACCGTCCGCGCTCCGCTCACGTAGAACGGGTGATCCACACGTTGCTCGACCGCTCCGCGCGGGGGCTCGGACTGGAAGCCGGGCGGTAATGAGCACGCTCCTGATCGACAACTACGACTCCTACACCTACAACGTCTTCCACCTGCTCGCCGCCGCCTGCGGGGAGGAGCCGATCGTCGTTCACAACGACATGGTCTCCTGGAAGGCGCTCTCGCGCTGGGACTTCGACGCGATCGTCCTGTCCCCCGGTCCTGGCCATCCCGCGCGCTGGCACGACTTCGGGGTGTGCGCCGACATCCTGCGCTCCTCCGAGGTGCCCGTGCTCGGCGTGTGTCTGGGCCATCAGGGCCTCGGCCACGTGCTCAAAGCGACCGTCACCTACGCCCCCACCGTCATGCACGGTCGCCTCTCCCCCGTCCGTCACACCGGCGAGGGCCTGTTCGAGGGCATCCCCCAGGGATTCGACGTGGTCCGCTACCACTCGCTGGCCGTGTCCGGTTCGCTCGGCGAGGAGGGACGGGAGATCGCCTGGACCGAGGACGGGGTCGTCATGGGCATCGAACACGCCACTCGGCCGATGTGGGGCGTCCAGTTCCACCCCGAGTCGATCTGCACCGAGTACGGCCACCGGCTGTTCGAGAACTTCTATGCCTTGGCGCGCCGTCATCGACCGCAGCGCACAGGACGCCGGCTGAACCGCCCATCCGTGCCGCCGCGGCGCTGTCGCAAGCGCTCCGCCGAGGAGTCCCCCGTCAGCCTGCACGTGCGCACCATCCAGGGCGAAGCCGAGACGGAGACCCTGTTCGAAGCCCTGTTCGGCGACGAGGACTATGCGTTCTGGCTGGACTCCGCGTCCACCGCCACCCAGCCGCGCGCCGTCGGCCAACCCGGCGCGGGGCAGACCGCGGGACAGCCGACCCCCTCCGGCGCGCTCCCACGGCTCGACAAAGCCGCAAGCGACGGCCAACTCGGCCAGCGCTCCTTCATGGGCGCCTCGCTCGGGCCCAATCGGATGATCCTCGAATACGACGTCGAGGCGGGCATCGTCACGCACCACACCGCGTCCGGCGAGCACCGCGAGAACGGCTCCATCTTCGGAGTGCTCGACCGCGAAACGCAGGCGCGCACGATCGATCCCCCCGAGGAGCCCGCGCGGGGCCTAGTCGGCGGCTTCGTCGGCTATCTCGGCTACGAGTGCAAGGCCGATTGCGGCGCCTCCAACACGCACGTCTCCGATATCCCCGACGCCGTCCAACTCTTCGCCAACCGTGTGGTGGCGGTCGACCACACCACCGGCCTCACCCACGTCATGGTCCTCCGCACCGGCGATGAGCCCGAGGCCCTCGCCTGGCTCGACCAGGCGGAGCGCGCGGCCCGCGCCTGCCTCGAGCGCTCCCGGCAGGGCTCTCGTGCCCCGCTCGACCAGGCCGCGCCGGGAGCCGGCCCCGCGACCGCTCCAAATCCCACCGAACGGGGCGAGACCGGCACGAACAACGATCCTCCCCCCTCCCAGCCCGTCGTCTTCCGTCCCGGTCGGGGACGCGAGCAATACCTCGCGGACATAGCTCGCTGTCAGAGCGCCCTCGCGGCCGGGGAGTCCTATGAGGTGTGCCTCACCGACCAAATCCACACCGATGCTTCGCCTAACCCGTGGCTCCTGTATCGAGGCCTGAGGCGCTCCAACCCGGCGCCTTTCGCCGCCTACCTCAAGCTGGGCGAGGTCTCGATCGTGAGCAGCTCGCCCGAGCGCTTCCTGTCGGTCGATCGCGACCGCAAGGTGATGGCGCGCCCGATCAAGGGCACCGCCCCGCGCTCGTCCGATCCGATCGAGGACGAGGCCACACGACGGGAGTTGGCCGAGGACGAAAAGACGTTCGCCGAGCACCTCATGATCGTCGATCTCCTGCGCAACGACCTCGGCCGAGTGTGCGAAGTCGACTCGGTCAGGGTGCCCGAACTGATGGTCATCGAGCAGTACGCCACCGTCCACCAAATGATCTCCAACGTCGTCGGCATCCTCGAGCCCGGCCGCTCCCCGATCGACTGTGTCCGCGCCTGTTTCCCGGGTGGCTCGATGACCGGCGCGCCGAAGCTGCGCACGATGGAGATCATCGACGACATCGAGCGCGAGGCGCGCGGTGTCTACTCCGGCTCGATCGGCTATTTCGGCGCGGACGGGGTCGTCGACCAGAGCATTGTGATCCGCACGATCGTGATGCGGCCGGGCGGGGACGCCAACAGGGCGGGTGGGGACACCAATATAACCACGATCGGCGCCGGCGGGGCGATCGTCATGCAGTCCGACCCGGCCGACGAGTTCGCCGAGATCTTGCTCAAGGCCCGTGCGCCAATGGCCGCCATCGCCCGCGCCGTGACCGGCTCGAGCGAGCCCGAGGCGTGGACTGTTGAAGTGGACCAAACCTTGACAGTGGGAGCCCCATGAGCGAGCCGACACCGATAGAGCCCGAAGCCGAGGAGCAGTGGGAAGCCGACAGCTGGAACATCCGCGAGGCCACCCTCGAGGACGTGCCGCAGATCGCGATGGCCGTGCGAGAGCTCCTGATCGAGCTCGGCGCCGAGCCCATCCTTCCCGTCGCCTTGGAAGCACCCGCCAAGGCGATGATCGAAGACGGCAGCCTGGGCGTCGTCCTGGTCGCCGAAGATCGCAACCAAATCGTGGGCGTGCTCGACGTCAGCTGGCAGATCGCGATCCGTATCCCCGGCCGCTACGGGCTGATCCAAGAGCTGTGGGTACACCCCGGCTGGAGGGGAAGGGCAATAGGGGGTGACCTGCTGGCGGCCCTATTCAAGCTCGCACGCCGTCAGCAGGTCACCCGCCTGGAGGTCGGCCTACCCAGCGAAGGCTTCTCCCATCTGCCCGCCACCGAAGCCTTCTATGTGAACTGCGGCTTCAAGACGATCGGGATGCGCATGCGGAGGCTGCTTTGAGCGCTGCCCATACCGAAAGCAAGTCATACCTAACCCCATCACGGCAGGTCGGGCGCTCCGTGGAGAGGAGACGCAAACGTGAGTGAGCTACTGCTGGTCGAACAAAGACACGCCCAAAACGGAGGGAAAGGCAGCGACGCCCCCTACATCCTCGACCGCCACGGCAACATGATGGAAGGCCGCGACGACGAGCGACGCACCTCCGAGCTGCGCTCCGGCCTGGCAAGTCACGCCAACGTGAGGCCCACCGTTTCTGACTGTCCAGAGGAGGATGTTGAGCGAATCCTGGGCGCGCTCCACGACCACAATTACCTCAGCGCGTTGCGCGCCGTCAGCTCCGAGGAGCCAACGATCATGCCCGAGTGGGCGCCACCCGGCCTGCCGGCCGACAGTCCCGTGTGGGCGGGGGTCGTGGCGACCGCGTTCGAG
>JBAURN010000250.1:0-6282 GCA_049581225.1 Solirubrobacteraceae bacterium | reverse complement strand
CGCATGGACCAGGCGGCGCGCGTTGCGGGCGTGGGCGCCGCCAGCCGAGTTGACGAGCAGCCCAAGCAGGCGCTTGGTCTCGGGCCAGCGCTGCACCGCGTACTCCTCGTGTACCTCTCTGGTGTATTCGGCGAGGCGCCAGATCCAAGCGTTAGCCTGGTCGCGTCTACCGATCCGGCGCTCCACGAGCGCCCTGAGCATGATCTTGGCGGCCTCCCTGCGCTCCTCGCGCGGCCACGAGCCGGCAATGTCGATCGCCGAGTCGAAGGCGTCGGGGTCACGCAGCGCGGCGATCTCCGAGAGCGCCTTGAGGCGCAGCTGGGGGTTCTTGTTGCGCTGCACCGTGGTGATGAGGAAGCGCGCCTTCAGCTCGCCGGCGCGATCGAAGTGGAGCATTGCCCGCGCCCTGCGCCAACCGTTGGGGGTCACCCTCGCGCCGGCCAAGGCCGCCCACACGTGCTGCTCGCCATAGTCGAGATGCTCGACCGCGATGCGCCACAGCTCGCGCTCGAACACTTCGAAGCGGCGCTCCTCCTCGGCGCACACCGGCAACACTCGCCGCTCCACCCGCATCCTGCGCCCGCGTCCGCGCCGGACCGGACCGACGACGATCGCCCCGCCCCGGTACACGTCGCGGTCGAGCAAGGAGTGCAAGGTCACGACGGGGTCGTCGTTCTTGGTGGCCGGATGCACGAAGTCCACGACCAAGCCCGCCTCCTTGCCGGGGTGGCGTCGCGTGACGCGGCCCACCCGCTGCTGGTAGATGCGCTTGGAGGCGGTCGGCGCCAGGTGCACGCACACGGTGGCCCTGGGGCTGTTCCAACCCTCGGCCAGGAGCTGGGCGTTGATCAAGACGTCGATGTCCCCGCGCTCATAACGAGCCAAGACCTCGGCCAGCTCGCGCTTGGGCGTCTCGCCGGAGACGCCCATCGCCTTGATTCCTTCGGCGCGGAACGCCTCGGCCAGGTTGTAGGCGTGCTGCACGCCGGCCGCATACACCACGCCCGGCACGCCGTTGAAGCGCGTCTTGTAGAGGTTGGCGGCGGCGATGTTGAAAGGGTGCTGGTCGAGCAGGGCGGCCAGCTCCTCCTGGTCGAACTCGGTGTCCACCTCGCCTCTGCGCAGGGGCACGTTGGCAATCGTGCGCACGCCCACGCCCGGCGAGATCCGCACGCAGCGCAACGGCGAGATCACGCCGCGACGGGCCGCTTGAGCCAGGTCGAAGCGCGAGGTCTGCGTTGGGAACAGGTCGGTCACGTGGCGCGCGATCAGCGCTCCGGTGGCGGTCATGCCGATGAAGATCGGCCCCGTCCAGGCCCTGATCGCGCCGCTCGTCTTCTCGCCGAGGGCGGTGTGAGCCTCGTCGCAGATCACGATCGTGTAGGCGCTCGAGATGCGGCCGGCGTTGCGTACGAACCACTGGTAGGTCTCGACCGTGACGGGGCCCTTGGGCGAGTCCTCGCCCGTGTACAGGGGACGGGAGATGCGCTTTTGATAGCCACGCTGGCGCAGCTCGCCGTGGAACTGGTCGACGAGGTTGCGTCGGTGGGTGAGGATCAGGACGCCGCCGGTCTGCGAAGCCTCCACAAAACCGAGCGCGGCCACGGTCTTGCCGGCGCCGGTGGCGTGCTCGAACCAGAAGCGCTTGGCCGCGTTGGGGTCCTCGGGTTGATCGGAGACGTCCTCCTCGTCCTCGTCCACCCAGTCCTGGGGCTCCTCCTCGGGCTCCTCCTCGTCCTCCTCGTCCTCCTCGGGCTCGGACTCGGGCTCGGGCTCCTCGAGCTCGTCCTCGAAGTCGTCGTCCTCGTCCTCCTCGGGAGCGGCGCGCTGGACGGGACCGAGATCCTCGTCGTCCTCGGGCTCGTCATCCTCGCCGTCGTGCTCGTCGTGATCGTCCTCTTCGGCGTCGTCCTCGAAGCCGTTGTGTGGGCCGCTCCCGTTGGCGGCTCCAGCCGAGGACTCCTCCTCGGCCGCCCGCGACGGGGGATCGTCGGGGCCGAGGATCGCCGCGGAGGCGAGCAACTCGGGGGAGGCGGCCGCGGCGGCGCGTCCGTTCGTGGCAGCCTGGGAGCGTTGCTGCTCGGCCAGGAGGGCGGTCAGAGTGCCCGACAGGGCGTCCACCTGGTGGGCCGAGAGGACGGTGCCGTCGACCAGCTTGGGCTCATCCTCGGAGAGCACCCGCTCGAGGCCAAGCAGCAAGGAGAAGTCACGCCGCCACGCCGTGGAGGGGTACTTGGCGCCTTCGCCGAGCTCTTCGAGCGCCTGATCGAGCGCGCGCCTGCGTGGCGAGCCGAGCGCCAGGGCGACCTCAGGGTCCTCGCCCTCGTGCACGAAACGCTCGCGCACGAACCTCTCCGCGCGCTTTATATCGGCGGAACTGGGAATGGACGCGGCCGCGTGGGCCACTTCGGTTGACTCGGCCATAAAAGGCTCTCGACTTCGAGATGGAGCCGCCCCGGAAGGGTTCCGGGTGACTCGAAAAACCGGCGCTCGCGCCGGTGAGGCTCAGAGAAGAGATCGAGGCCACCCACGCCGGGCTGATCCCTACCTCTTCCCGTTGCCTGCAGGATACAGCACCACCCGGCCAAACTGAAGAGGACGAGCGTGGTCTGAGCAAACGGTCCGACCAAGCGCCCGAAGCCGGCCCCCGATCTGGCACCCTTGTGCGGCATGACCCACCGCCGCGCAATCGCGATCTTCGTATGCCTTGCGGCGCTCGCCCTGATCGGAGTCGGCATCCCACAGCTGCCACACGACTCCTCCGGCGGGAGCCCCAACACACGTCTCACGGCGGCTCAGGCAAGCGCTTTGTTGGCGGGCTCCCCTCCGGCCCTCGCCGCCCTGCATGTGCAAGGCGGCAAGCTGCTCGATGGTGGCGCGAGCGCCTTCAACGCTCGCCTGGCGGCGCTCAAGGGGCACCCGATCGTGATCAACAAGTGGGCGTCCTGGTGTGTCCCCTGCAAAGAGGAGTTCGCCGCCTTCCAGCGGGTTTCGGCCGAATACGGGCGTCGCGTGGCGTTCGTGGGGATCGACTCCGAAGACCCCAAACGTGCCGACTCACAAGCCTTCTTGAGGAGCTTCCCGGTGAGCTATCCCAGCTACTACGATCCAAGTGGCCACCTCGGAATCCAGGTCACCGACTCCTCTTTCATTCCCGTGACCGTATTCAAGCCGCTGCATGGCCGGCCGTTCATCTACCAGGGCCAGCTTCCCAGCGCGAGCAGGCTGCGGGAAGAGGTCAAGCGCTACGCGCTCGGGGAATGAGGCGCTTGTGAGAGTCACGGCGCTCGTCGAGCACGTACCGTAGGGCGCTCGTGCCTGAAGTCAGAGTCGACCCGCTCAGCGGACACAAGACGATCGTCGCCGGCGAGCGCTCGGTGCGCCCGGGCGGCGAGCCGACGTGTCCGGCGCCGACCGCGATCGACGTGGAGCGCGACCCGTTCGCCGAGGGACACGAGGACCGCACACCGCCCGAGCTGTATGCCGTGCGTCCAGGAGGCGGGGAGCCCGATTCGCCGGGCTGGAGCGTGCGGGTCGTGCCCAACCTGTATCCGGCGCTCGCGCTCGATTCGGCCGAGCCGCCGCGCGACGCCGTGCCAGACCTGTTCTGCGCGATGCCCGCAGAGGGCTTCCACGAGGTGATCGTGAACGCGCCCGAGTCGGTGCTCTCGCTGGCCGAGCTGCCGGCTGAGTGCTTGGCCGCGGCGATGGAGGTCTGGCGCGAGCGGATGAGGAGCCACGCCGAGTCCGCCTATGTGCAGTTGATCGTCAACGAGCGACGCGAGGCGGGAGCGTCCTTGGAGCACACCCATGCCCAGCTGTACGCCTTGGACTTCGTGCCCGCCGAGGTGGCGCGCGAGCGCGAGCGCTGCGGCGCCTACGCGACGCGCACCATGGGGCGGGGGCTGCTCGAGGATCTGGTAGCCGAAGAGGTGCGGCGCGGCGAGCGGATCGTGGCGATCGACGAGGAGGCCGTGCTGATGGCGCCGTACGGGTCTCGCCTGCCGTTCCAGCTCATGTTGGCGCCGCGGGCGCCGCGCATGCGCTTCGAGGACGACGGGCCCCTGGGCGCGGCTCTGCTGTACGACGGGCTGCGGCGCCTGATGCGCCACTTCGGGTCGAGCCCACCGCTGAACATGTGGGTGCGCACGGCGCCGCGCGGGGCCGAGCACTTCTGCTGGCGCATCGACATCGCCCCACGCCTGACCCACCTGGCGGGGTTGGAGCTGTCCACTGGCGTGAATCTGAACATCGTGGCGCCCGAGCACGCCGCCGCGGTATTGCGCGAGGCGTAAATACCCGAGCACGCCGTGACCGGTCCTGCTCGAGGCGTAAACGCCGCGACGGCCTTGCGCCAGGCTTGAGCCGGATAGGCTCTCGCTCAGTGCCACCCGTCGAACGAATCGTCCCCAGCTTTGCCGCGGAGCCGCCCCAGGAAGGCCTGCCCTACGGACGCTGGGCCGAGCGATTGACCGAGGAGCTCCATAAGGCTTGGGCGGGACTCGACACCGACGGTCAGGATCTGGGCGAGCCTGGACCGATCGTGTGGTACCCGGACCGCAGCTGGCATGGGCGGCGCTACGTGCCGGCGACTTCCATCACATCGCAGGGATATGAGCTGTTCGGCTACGTGCGCTTCGTGTGCGCGACCGGCGAGGCCGCCCCAAGCGAGCCGATGGAGATCTCAGCCCACGGCGACTTCACCGAGGAGACGGCCGAGCGCAACCCCGAGTGGAAGCTGGACGTGTGCGACGAGGTGGTCGGCGCCTGGCACGGGGCGGAGGGCGCGGTTGCCGCGATGACGCTCGTCTGGGGACGGCCCCTGGTGGGATCGGGACGAATCGTGACCGCCGAGCTGGGACGCGCAACCGTCGATCAGTGCGAGCTGATCGAGCAGCGCTTCACCTTGATCGCGCCCGACGACTACCGCTATGACCTGCTCGAGATCAAGTTGTGGAGCGGCAAAGGACAGGAGCTGGCGCGCGAGTCGCTGTACGAAGAGGAGTCCCCACGCGGGGAGGATCCCCAGTCCGGCGAGCGTGAGGCGAGCGACGCTCAGGACAGCGGCACGGGCGAGGTCGGTGCAGGAGGCGGAGACGGGGCGGGCGCGGGTGTGGGCGAGACCGGAGAGGAGCGATAAGCCGCGATCCACGTGTGGATCCAGCTCGCGATCGCGCTTACCTTGACGAACACGGATGGGCGGTGCGTGGAGCACTGTCCGTACACGTGGACCGCGATCCCGATCTGAATCGGGCCGCCTCCGCCGGGCGCTTGCGCCAGGAGCGGGCCGCCGCTGTCACCCGAGCAGGCTCCCGTGGCATAGCTGGGCGGAGCGATCCCGCAGATCTCACCCTTGCCAGAGAAGGGCGGGGCGTTGAGTGCGCACCAGCGTCGCCCCTGCACGACCGTGTCCGCTGACTGCAGCGTTTCGGTGGGGACACGTTGCGCGAACGAGGTAAGCCCCCAGCCGGCCATCGTGGCCTGAAAGCCGGCTTTCAGACGCTTCATCTGCGAGGCGGTGGCAAGCGCGATCGGAGTGACCGAGACCGGACTTGAAAGGACCAGCAGCGCTGCATCGCCCTGGTCGAGTTTGCGCGCGAAGCCGGGATAAACGATCACCCCGAGCACCCTGGAGACCGTGGCGCCCGGGGAGAGCGGATCGACCGCGCCGGTGACCACGCGATAGCCGGAGGCTTTGAAGCGCGCTCCCGTGGAGGTGTTCTCGGCGCAGTGGCCGGCCGTCAAAACGAGGCTGGGCGCCACCACTGTCCCGCTGCACTGATAGGCGTAGGGGCCTTGGATGTTGATCACATAGGCAAGCGAGGGAAAGCTGCCGACGTGGGCCGCGCTCCCACCGATGATCGAAGCATGGGCGCGGGGGACGAAGCGCTTGGATTGGTCCGTCTTGGCGGAGGCGCCGGTTACAAGGGTCGTAGCGCACAACAGCAATCCCACCAACGAGACGATTCTCTTGGAACTCACAAATATCCTCATAGATCTGCTGGAACCCTTGCAGCGCACAACTCAAGCCGGCGCAAGGCTTCATCGGCAGTATTCCGCGCCGCGCTTAATCCCGGCCTAAGAGCTTGACTCACAGCCGAGGCCGGCGCCGGAAAGCGTGGGCGCCCGTCGGGCAGACGTGACGTTCGCTGCAATCAAGCAGCGCCCCGAATATGCCGAGTACTCCTGTATGCGAGAGGAAAGGGACACGGGCGAACCCGGCGCGGCGACCGAGCGAGTGGCGCAAAACCTTGCGCCCTTCGCCGCCGCCGCGGGACTTGC
>JBAURN010000249.1:0-4546 GCA_049581225.1 Solirubrobacteraceae bacterium | reverse complement strand
ACGCAGCGGCGGGCGCGGCTCGCTGACGGGCGCCCAGCGCCGGGAGATGGTGCGCAACCGCCTCATCGAGTCGCGCCTGACGCCCAACGCGATTTCGATGACCGGCCTGGCCCTGAACGTGGTGGCGGCGGTGCTCGTGTGGGAACGCTTCTATTTCCTCGGCGGCATCGCGTTCATCGTGGGCTCGGTCATGGACACGCTCGACGGACGCTATTCGCGCATGTCCGGCAAGGGCACGCCGTTCGGCGCCTTCCTGGACTCCACGCTGGACCGCATCGAGGAGGGGATCGTGCTGACCGCCGTCGCCGCCGACTTCGCTCGCGAAGGACGCTCGGGCGCGGCGGCAGCCGTGGTGGTCGCGGTCCTGGCCTCGCTGATGGTGTCCTACACGCGGGCTCGCGCCGAGGCGCTGGGCGTGGAATGCAAGGTCGGCATCGCCACCCGTCCCGTCAGGGTCGTGATCCTGGCGATCGGCTTGATCTTCGCCAAGGGCGCCTCGCTCGGCGACTTCAGCCTGCTGGCGCCCGCCGTGTACGTGCTGGCCGCACTCAGCGTGATCACGGTTGCGCAGCGCATCTGGCACGTGAAGGCCGCGCTGAGTTGACCAGTGCCCGCCGGTCAATCGATCGTCGGCGCCGGCCGGGTCGATGTCACCTAACGAGAGAGGCGGGGTAATCTCCCCCGACCTCCACAAAGGACAGAGATGAGCATTCAACAGAGCAACGGCGCGGCCTCCACCAACGGCAAGGCGCGCTATCAGCAGGACAAGGTCCGCGTCGCGATCATCGGCGTCGGCAACTGCGCTTCGGCGTTCGTGCAAGGCGTCCACTACTACCGAGACGCCAACCCCAACGAGCTCGTGCCAGGCCTGATGCACGTCGACCTCGGTGGCTACCACATCAGCGACATCGAGTTCACGGCCGCCTTCGACATCGACTCCACCAAGGTCGGCAAGGATTTGGGCCAGGCAATCTGGGCGGGCCAGAACAACACGATGAAGTTCGCGACGGGAGCCAAGAGCGTTCCCAAGAAGCTTGGCGTGCCCGTGTATCGCGGCATGACCCACGACGGCCTCGGCAAGTACCTCAAGCAGAAGATCAAAAAGGCGCCAGGCGAGACCGCCGACATCGTGAAGATCCTCAAAGACACCCATACCGACGTGGTCGTGTCCTACCTGCCGGTCGGCTCCGAGGACGCCACCAAGTGGTACGTCGAGCAGATTCTCGAGGCGGGCTGTGGCTTCGTCAACTGCATCCCGGTGTTCATCGCGCGCGAGGACTACTGGAACAAGCGTTTCGTCAAGGCGAAACTGCCGATCGTGGGCGACGACATCAAGTCGCAGGTCGGCGCCACGATCGTGCACCGCACGCTGGCGCGCCTGTTCGCCGACAGGGGCGTGAAGATGCTGCGCACCTCACAGCTGAACGTGGGCGGCAACATGGACTTCTACAACATGCTCGAGCGCGAGCGGTTGGAGTCCAAGAAGATCTCCAAGACCAACGCGGTCACTTCGATCATGGACGAGCAGCTGCCCGCCGAGGACGTGTACATCGGCCCGAGCGACTACGTGCCGTGGCTGACCGACCGCAAGTGGGCGCACATCAGGGTCGAGGGCCAAGCTTTCGGCGATGTGCCTTTGAACTTGGAGATGAAGCTCGAGGTGTGGGACTCGCCCAACTCGGCCGGCATCGTGATCGACGCGGTCCGCTGCTGCAAGCTGGCGCTCAACAACGGAGTCGGCGGCCAGCTCGACGGGCCGTCCTCCTACCTGATGAAGTCGCCCCACAACCAGCGTCCTGACAACCTGGCGCGCGAGGAGACCGAGAAGTTCATCGCCAAACATTCGCGCAAACCGGCCAAGATCCAGAAGAAGCGCGCGATAATGAAGAAGTGAGCGCGCCGGCCAAGTTCTCGATAGCGCATGTCTCCCCTTATCCGTGGGAGGCTCAAGAGGACGAGGTCAACGCCCACATCGTGCGCTTGGCGGGTGAGCAGTCCAAGCGCGGCCACAGCGTCTTGATCCTGGCGCCCTCCCGCTCGCCCGAGCGGGTGCGGGAGTCCCGGCGCGAACTGCGCGCGGCCAAGTCAAACCCGGAGAGTCTGCTGGAGGGCACCGATACGGGCAGACCGCGCGTGCTTGCCGTGGGCGAGGTTCTGGATGTGCCCAGCTCTTCGGGACGTCGTCCGCGCGCGCTCCCGGTCGACGTGGCGCGCACCTTGGAGGATCTATTGGGCAAGGCGCCGCTGGATTTCGTGCACGTGCACGAGCCCTTCCCCCCGAGCGCTTCGAGCACCGCCTTGCGCTATTCGCGCGCGCTCAACGTCGGCTCGTTCCATACACCCACCGAGCGTCTGCTCTCCACCTCTTTGGCACGCCGCTTCGTGGAGAGCTTCTTCGGGCGCCTCGACGCCCGCATCGCGAGCCTGCCCGAGACGGCCACCTTGATGGAGAGCCACTTCCCCGGTGAGTACCGGGTGCTGTCGGCCGGCGCGACCGAGGAGATCGAAACCATCTATCGCGAGCTGGCCGCCCGTCGCCACGACCCCAGCGGCGATCCCGCCCTGCGCGGGCGCCTGGCGCGACGTCCGTTGATCGATGTCGATCTGCACATGCACACCGACCACTCCGGTGACTGCGAAACGCCGGTGGAGGTGCTGCTCGCGACAGCCAAAGAGGTCGGTCTGGGCGCGATCGCGGTGACCGACCACAACGAGATCTCAGGCGCTTTGGAGGCGCGTGAAAAGGCCAAGGCCGCCGGCGTGAAGGTGATCGTGGGCGAGGAGGTCAAGACGGCCGAGCAGGGCGAGGTGATCGGACTGTTCATCGAGGAGAAGATCCCGCGCGGGCTGACGATGGCCGAAACGGTCGCGGAGATCAAGCGCCAGGGCGGTTTGGTGTACGTGCCCCACCCCTTCGACCGGATGCACGCGGTACCCGACTACGAGCACCTGCCGGAGATCCTCGAGGACATCGACGCGATCGAGGTCTTCAACCCGCGTGTGGCGATCGGCGCGTTCAACGAGGAGGCCGTGCGCTTCGCCGCCAAGTACCGGATCGTGGCGGGCGCCGGCTCAGACTCTCATGTGGCGCAGGGTCTCGGCTCCGTGAGGATCAGGATGCGCGACTTCGAGGGGCCCCAGGAGTTTTTGCAGTCGTTGCGCGACGCCGAGATCACGACCAAGCCGTCGAGCCTCATCTACGTGCAGGCCCTGAAGTTCCTGCAGACCAAGGCGACGCCCGCCGCCGCCCGCAAGGCTTCACGCGAGCGGCGGGTGCGGCGGGCCACCAGAGGAAGCTGAGGAGCGGCGTGACCGACGGAGGCGATCGAAGACGGTGCACGAACGCTCCCGCAGGGGTTTCCGAGAAGGACATAGGCCTTCGACGGCGGCGCAAGTAGCGATGCACTCGCAAGGACAACCGGCTGGGCCGTCAAATCCCTCCGCGTCCATGCCCGCCACAGATGACGAGATCCGCGAGAAGTATCTCGAGCGGGCAATCAGAGAGCTGAACACGCTCACACGCGAGCTGCAGAGCTGCCCGCATTGCCCGCGTGGACAGCTGATGCCGGTGCTCGGCTCGGGTCACCCTCAAGCCGACATCATGCTGCTCAAGCACGCGCCCCTGCCTTCCGAGGTCGAGGAGGGCGTCGCCTTCTATGGCCGCGCCGGTGGAGCCTTGATGAAGTCCTTCAAGCGCCTCTCGATCGATCCGCTGACCGTGTACGGAACCCTGTGCGTGAAGTGCCCGCTCGCCGACGCGTCCATGGCCGACCCTGCCTGCGTGGCCCGCGTGGTTGAGGAGATGGCGATAGTCCAGCCACGGATCGTGGTCGTTATGGGGCCCGAGGCGCTTGCGGCCCTGAACGATCTCGATATCCCTCTCGCCAAGCCCTTGCAGCCGCGTCTGGGGGAGATCCAACAATTGACGCCCATGATCGACGCCCTGTACGTGCCGAGCATCGACGAGTCCCTGGACGAGCAGGACGCCAAGCGGGAGTTCTGGGCGGCCTTCAGGACGCTGGGCGAGTGGTATGAGGCACAGCCGCCTTACTGAGCCATTCGCGGGTGCTCGCGTGGCCCGATGTCACAGAGTGAGCACGATCTTCCCCAGCTTGCCACCAGCCGCGAAACGGTCGTAGGCCGCCAGGGCCTCCCGCAAGGGGAAGGTCTCGGCTACCGGCACCCTCACGGCGCCGTCCTCGAACAAGGGCAACACCTCACGCTCCAGGCGGCGCGCGAGCAGGGCCTTCTCCTCCAAGGGACGCGCGCGCAGGGTGGAGCCGTGTATGCGGGCACGCTTGCCCATCAGCGCCAGGAGGTTCAGGTCGGTCTTGGCGCCCGCGGAGACGCCGATCACGCAGATGCGCCCACCGATGGCCAGCGCGCCGAGGTTCTCTCCCAGATTGGGAGCGCCCACAAGCTCGAGAATCACGTCGAACGGTCCGTGCTCGGCGAAGCCCTCGGGCGCGATGGCCTCGGCGCCAAGCTCGGCCACGGCGGGGCGCGACTCCTCGCGCCTCACGGTCGCCGTGACTCGGGCACCGGC
>JBAURN010000248.1:0-5772 GCA_049581225.1 Solirubrobacteraceae bacterium | reverse complement strand
CTCGAACTGTGGGCGCGCGAAAACGCCCCGAACAGCGGGCTGGGGTGGCGCGAGTTTCTGGCCGGCGCGATGTCCTCGGGGCTCGCTCTCCACGCCCTGATCGCTCTCGCCGCGAACCCCCGCGCGTCACGCGAGCAGGCGCTGGCGATGGACGCGCTCTACCTGTCCCTCTGCTCGGTGAGCACGCTCATGGACGGGCTTGTGGACCACGAGCAAGACCTTCTCGGCACCGGCCAGCCCGGCTACCTGCGCTACTACACCGACCGGGAGGCGCTTGGTCGAGGGCTCGGTGGCATGATCCATCGTGCGGTGGAGCAGGCACGGGAGACACCCGAGGAGGCCCACCATCTGGTGACGTTGTTGGGAGTTGTCGCCTACTACTCCTCGGCGCCCGCGGCGGCCGACGAGTTTGCGCGACCGGTGGTGCAGCGGGTAACCCACGAGCTGGCGCCGGCGATCTGGCCGGTCCTGCTCATCATGCGGACCTGGCGCGCCGCCAAGCGTCTGAGACAAGCAATCACCGATCGTCGATGAGCAGCACCCACCCACCACGAGCGGGAGGTTCTGAAATGCGTAACGTGGCAATCATCACCGACGGCAACGGGCGCTGGGCTCAGACTCGTGGGTTACCGGTCAACGAGGGCCACGAGGCGGGCGCGGACACGCTCAAAGCACGCCTTCGTGACGCCATTGCGCTCGGGGTGCGCCAGCTGACGGTGTATTCGTTCTCGACCGAGAACTGGGCGCGACCCGCCGATGAGGTGCGGGGCTTGATGGCTATGCTTGGGCGTCGAATCGTCGCCGAGACGCCCCGTCTCAGTCAGGCCGGGATCAGGATGCGTTTTGTGGGACGCCGTCAAGGAGCCCCACAAGCATTGATCGAGCAGATGCAATGGGCCGAAGCGGTGACCGCCTCCAATGGGCGTCTGGACCTCTTCATCGCACTCAACTACGGGGGACGAGCAGAGATCCTGGATGCCGCCCGTCGCTTTCGCGACGGCGGCGAAGACGAGTTCCGCAGCTGCCTCTATACCCCCGATATGGACGACCCCGACTTGATCATCCGTACAGGTGGCGAGCAGCGCTTGTCCAACTTCCTGCCATGGCAGGGAGCCGACGCGGAGCTCGTGTTCCGCGAGGAGATGTGGCCCGACTTCACCAGCGCGGCGTTCGCGCAATCACTGGAAGGGTATAGCTCTCACGGCGTGCACACGACGACGATCGAGGCCGACGAACATGACCCGAAGAATGAAATCAGGGCAAGCAGATCGGCATATACTGTCCTGTAGAACGATTCGATTGGACCTGGGGATTGTGGAGGGATTAGGGGTATGACCGAGCGAACCGCCTCACGTATGCGGAGAGTCCCGGTGGGAAAGCGCCTCGCCGGCGCCGGATTGTGTCTCGCGACCGTCCTCGCCGGCGCGCTTGGGTCCGTGGCTCAGCCTGCCGGCGCGAACCGGCCCGCGGCGACGATGACCTCGCGCACGCTGAATGCAACCGATACCGCTCATCTGCACTACGTCAGCGGCTCCGGAGCGGAGCTGTTCGAGGAAGGCTCAGCTTCGGGCAGCCTGCCGGGCAAGATGGAGGTTCATGGCGAAGTCGGTCCTACCCTGAGCGCCGGCTTCAAGGTGTTTCTGCACGGCGGGACGATCGTCGGCCGCGGCACCGCCAAGGCTCATGGCGCCGGCAGATACGAAAGCTTTGCCGGATCGTTGACGGTTACGGGCGGTACGGGACGCTACGCGCATGCCCATGGACACGCGGGGTTGTACGGCGTTTTCGACCGCCGTACCTACGCGATGACCGTGCAGACAACCGGCCGGCTGCTCTACTGACCGCCGCGAGCGACGACCGGTGTGAACAGACTCCAATGCCTGCTCGCCGCGGTCGTCCTCTGCGGCTGCCTGTCGCCCGGTGCACAGGCAGCACAATCGGTCAGACTCGACGCCACGCTGAGCCCCGAGCGTCTTGGACGGGAAACCACGGTCGGCTTTGGCGTTCAGATCGTCGGTCGAGACGGCCAGTCGCCCTCCCCCCTGACCGATGTGGAGGTGCGCTACCCAGATCATCTTGGGCTTGCTCTGAGCGGCCTCGGCTTCGCCAACTGCTCCCCAACCCGCCTGGAAGCCGACGGAGGCGAAGCGTGCCCGGCGAACTCACTGATGGGCTATGGCACGGCCACCGCGGCGATTCCCGTCGGGCCCAGCGATCTCTACGAGAATGCCCACGTTACGGTCTTCCGAGGCCCCGCGGAACCGGGCGAGGTGGGCCTCCTGTTCCATGTGCAAGCCGAGAGCCCGGTCAGCGCCGAACTCGTCTTCCCGGGTCTGCTGCTCTCCGCGGCGCCTCCGTTCTCCGGCAGCATCGACATCAAAGTGCCGATCGTTCCAGGCCTGCCCTATGGGCCCAATGTGGCGGTCATCAAGCTGGCCATGACCGTGGGGCCGACAAGCAAGATCTTCTACTACGAACACGTCCACGGCAAGACGGTGCGCTACCACCCTCGGGGGGTGCTGCTACCCGACTCCTGCCCGCCCGGGGGCTTTCCCTTCGCGGCCACGTTCGGCTTCGAAGACGGCAGCCACGCCGAGGCCCAAACCAAAGTGCCTTGCCCGGGAGCCGCCGGCGGGACGGCTCGTTAGCTCTGTGCCTCGCCGGCCTGTGGATCGGCGGGCAGACCCACGAGCTGCGCGCTCTGCTCCCACAACTGCGCCGCGAGAGTGTCGTCCTGAGCTTGAGCGGATGGCGCCAACACCTTCTCATCCTGTACGTACTCACCTGTGAGCCCGGCAGCCTGCTGGGAGCAGGAAAGCCACACGAGCGAGCGAGCGCCTCGCTCCGGTGAGCGAAAGAAAGGCCCCGCAATCGTCGTGAGAACCTTCCAGATTCCGTTCTCGTTCTTGCCAAACCCAGTGCGCACGACGCCGGGGTGAAAGCAGTTGGCGTGAAGCTCAGGCGCCCGCTTGGCGAGCTCACGGGTAAAGAGGATGTTGCACAGCTTGCTGGTTCCATACACGCGCATGGCCCTGTAGGACTTGTGCGACTGCAAGTCTGTGAGATCCAGCTGTCCTTGCTCGTGCGCGTCAGAGGCCGTCGTTACCACGCGCCCACCGAGCAGGCGCTCACGCAGCAGGTTGGTGAGTAGAAACGGCGCAAGGTGATTCAACGCGAAGGTCCGCTCGTAGCCATCCGGTGTCTCCTTGCGCGAGGCGAACAATGCTCCGGCGTTGTTGGCCAAGACATCGATGTGCTCGTAGCTTGCGCTCACCTCCTGTGCCAGCGCCCTGACGTCGGCCATCGACGCGAGATCGGCGACGTGCTCGTGCACTGCCGACCCTCCCCCTACCGCCCTGGCTTCGCCGGCGACCTCGCGAACGCGCTCGGGGTCGCGTCCCACCAGCGCCAGCTCGGCGCCCTGGCGCGCGAGCTCCACAGCGGCGGCGCGCCCGATTCCACGAGTGGCGCCGGTGAGCAGGACGAGCGTCATGTGGGAGAAGACTCTAGCGGCGCTCGCCGGCCGCCATCCTCCGCGTGCTCCAAACCGTCGGACTCGCTCTGAGAGGTCTCCTCTTGCCGTCCGGCACGAAGGCCAACGAAAGCGACGATCGCGGCGATCGCCATGATCGCAGCCATCGAGTAGAGCACCGAGCGGGTGGCGTAGGCGAAGTCGAGACGCACGAAGTGAGGGATGGCGCCAACGCCGCCGCTGCCGCCTTTGGCCTGTGACAACGTGGCCGCCTCTGCATGTGCCCGTCCCGGGGGCATCCCCTGAGCGATCAACGACGTGGCCAAGTGTGAGCGCAGCCGAGAAACGAGGAGTGTGCCGAGGATCGCCAGGCCCAGACTGGCGGCGTAGTTGCGAACGGTCTGGGTTATGCCGGTCGCCTCGCCATAGGACAGCCGCGAGGCACGGTTGACGGCGTCGGTGCTCGCCGGGCCAAGCATCATCCCCATGCCGGCGCCAGCCATGATGATGTACCACTCCTGTGCGCCGAAGTCCAAGCCGGTGACCTTGCCGGCCCACAGCCAGAACCCGACGGCGCCCAGCGTGCAGCCCAGAACCACAGGGCGCTTGCCGCCGACCCGATCGAGCATACGACCGCCGATCTGGGCCGCGATCACGAAGCCGATGAAGAAATACAGGATGTATAGGCCGGCCTCTGAGGGCGACTTGTCGAGCGCCACCTGGGCGTACTCGCTGGCGAAGAAGAAGACCGGTACGAACACCAGCATCGTGATGGCAAGCACCAGGTTCTCAACGAAGAACGCTCTGATGCGAAAGATGCTGACCTCGATCAGGGGCGACTCGGTGCGCCTCTCCACGAAGTAGAACGCAACCAACAGCACCGCCCCTACGGCGATGCAGGCGCCGGTGGCCGGATCGCTCCAACCCCAAGTGGAGGACTGCTGAAAGCCGAACACGCTCAGGGCCACACCCGAGACGATCAAGAGCAGCCCGCGGTAGTCCATACGCGCCGGACGGTGCGCCGTTACCGGTTTGGAGAGAACGATCAGGATCAGGGCGACAATCGCGACCGGGATGTTCACCCAGAAGATCGCACGCCAAGTCCATTGCGTGAGGTAGCCGCCCAAGATCGGGCCGACCGCCGTGAGCCCGCCCGCGATACCGAAGAAGATCGCCAGAGCTCGGCCACGTTCGCGCAAGGCGAATGTCTGCACGACGATCGCAAGCGCCGCCGGGAACATGATTGCCCCGCCCGCCCCCTGAATCACGCGGAATGTGACGATCCAGGCCTCGGCCAAAGTCCCCTTCGGGGTCAATCCGCACATCGCCGAGGATCCCGCGAACACGATCACCCCGAGGGTCACCATCTTGCGGTGGCCAACCGTGTCGGCCAGGCGGCCGCCAAAGGCGAACAGGGCGGCAAGCGAGAGCAGGTAGGCGTTGATTGCCCACTGCACCCCCGTGTTGGTCAGGCCGAGCTCCTTCTGGATTTCGGGCGCCGCGATCGAAACGATCGTCTGGTCGATGAAGGTCATCGCGACGGCGAAGATCATCGCGGCGAGAATCAGATTGCGCGATTGGGATGCCCCCGCGCCCGAGGATGGCGTACTCATCGGCCGGTGGCCTCCGCCACCAACTGCTCGAGCAGATTCGCCATCTGCCCCAGCACGGCCGTGTGTTGGGCTAGATCGTAGGCCCCGCTCAGGCTGCGCGGGTCGCCGTGGCCGAGAAGTGTCTGCTCGCCTTCCCGCCAAACCAGGATCCGCAAAGGCAGATCGATCCCGACACTCCGGTCGCTCTGCATCAGCGGCGTCCCGGCGCTTGGGTTGCCGAACAGCACGACCTCCTCCTCCTCCAACACCATGCCCACCTCGTGGGCGGCCGCAGCATGATCGATACGAGCGAACACCCTGAGCCCACGCCGCTCGATTGCCGCAAGTAGCGTCCTCATCGTGTCGGCATAGCTCGACACGCTCCGCTTGATGATCAGGCTGGACATTGCCGCTTGCTGAACTATGCCAGCAATGCCTCTCGGTGGGGGTCCCGATCCCAGTTGTCTCACGAGCTCGCATAGGCTGTGAGAATGCCCTTGCCACCGCTGCCGATACCCCGCGTCGCAATGCGCGCCGGCCTGGCGGCGCGAAGCAGAGTCCTCGGACTGGCCGACCGTATGCTGCCCGCGGAGGCCGCCCTGTGGGACTTCAGCGCGGGCATGGCGCGCACCCGGCTCGCCGGGGTGCTCGTCACTTCCGGTCTGGCCGATGCCTTGGGCACGGGGAGCCGCGACGCGCGCCAGCTCG
>JBAURN010000247.1:0-1691 GCA_049581225.1 Solirubrobacteraceae bacterium | reverse complement strand
GCCACATGTGGCATGGCCTTCCCCCTAAAGAATCGTGATCCACGGCCGAACACCCGAGCAGAATGGATCTCGGCCTTTATATCGCGGCTTCCGGCATGGTCGCCGAGCAGGTGCGCGAGGGGCAGCTCGCCAACGACTTGGCCAATTCGACCACGCCCGGCTACAAGCCCGACGAGGCTTCTCAGCACAGCTTTGGTGACGTGCTGATGGCCAACACCGACGGCGGCGCCACCGTCGGCAACGTGGACGAGGGCGTGGCGCTTGGCAAGACCTACACCGACATGGCCTCCGGCGCCCTGCAGGAAACAGGCGAACCGCTTGACTTCGCGATCGAGGGGAGCGGCTTCTTTGCCGTGCAGACTGCCCAGGGGGTGCGCTACACGCGAGACGGCCAGTTCACCACCTCCTCGCAGGGGATCCTCACGGACACGAACGGGGACCCCGTGCTCGATCAGGCGGGGGCGCCGATCAAAGTCGACGCGAAAGGTCGCGTTGCGGCGAGCGCGCTTGGGCTGTATGAAGTTCCCGAAGCGGCCAAGCAGGGTGAAAACCTGTTCGCGGGCAGCGCTTCGGGCAAGCCGACGGGGACCGTCCGCCAAGGCTCCTTGGAGGGTTCGGGCGTGGACGCGGCGAAGGTCATGGTCGAGATGACCACCTCGATGCGCAACTTCCAGTCCGGACAGCAGGCGATCCAGACGATCGGCCAGACCCTGCAGAGCGCGGCCTCGCAGGTCGGCTCGCTGAACTCGGCGGGCGGCTGATGCTCGAAGGCCTCTACTCGGCCGCCGCCGGCATGGCCGCCCAGCAGGAACAGTTGGACGCGATCGCCAACGATCTGGCCAACGTGTCGAGCACGGGCTACCAGTCGGAGCGGGTCGGCTTCAAAGACCTGCTCTACAACGCGGTCGACGTGGCCGGCAGCGAAACTGACATCGGCGCGGGCGCGAGCGCCCAGGTGATCGGGCGCAGCCAGCTCCAGGGAACGATTAAGGAAACGGGAGATCCCTTGAACCTGGCGATCGAAGGTCCCGGCTACTTCCAGGTGAAGCTTGCGGGCGGTCAGGTCGGTCTGACGCGAGACGGGTCGTTCGGGCTCGACGCAAACGGGGCGCTGGTGGGCCCCGAAGGGAGCCAACTCGAACCGCCGATCAAGCTGCCCGCGGGCGTGGCGGCGAGCCAGGTGAAAATCGGGCCCGACGGGACCGTCACCGCCGGCAAGCGCACGATCGGCCAGATCAAGCTGATGACGGTCGCCTCGCCCGACCATCTGCTGGCCTACGGCAACGGCGTGCTCACCCCCACCGCGGCCAGCGGCGCACCCCAGGCGGCCACCTCGGGACGCATCCATCAAGGCGCCTTGGAGGGCTCCAACGTGGACATGTCCAAGGAGATGGCCGCGATGGTGAGCACCCAGCGCGCCTTTCAGATGAGCAGCGCCGCGATCCAGACTGAGAGCCAGATGATGTCGATCGCAAATCAGCTGCGCTCATGAGCCCGGCGGCCTTGGTCGCGCCCGAGGCGCTGGCAAGCGACGCGGCGCTTGGCGCCGAAGTGCTGGCCCACCTCGATGCCCAGGTCGACTCGGCCCGCCGCCTGCTCGAGGTGGTGCTCGAGCAGGGCGCGGCCATTCGCGAGCGCGACGTGCACACGGTTGTGCGCCTGGCGGGCATCTTGCGCGGAGAGATGGGACG
>JBAURN010000246.1:0-2043 GCA_049581225.1 Solirubrobacteraceae bacterium | reverse complement strand
GGCGCGGACCTGGCGCTCGGCTCGCGCTACGTGCCCGGCGGCGGCGTGTCCGACTGGGGGCTGTTGCGGCGCGTCGTCAGCGAGGGCGGCTCCACCTATGCGCGCTGGGTGTTGGGCCTGCGCGTAAAGGACTTGACCGGTGGCTTCAAGTGCTTCAAGCGGGAGGTCTTGGAAGCGATCCACTTCGACAGCGTGCGCTCCCAGGGATACGCCTTCCAGGTCGAGCTGACCTACCGCGCCGTGAAGGCCGGCTTCAAAGTTGTGGAGGTGCCGATCGTCTTCAAAGATCGCGAGCTCGGCCAGAGCAAGATGTCCTGGCGGATCGCGGCCGAGGCGATGTGGCTCGTGCCCAAGCTGCGCTACGGGCGTCAACCGCCTGCGCCGGCTCAGGTAGAGCTGGCACGCAGTCGATAAAGAGGCGTGGACGCCTCCTCCTACGCGCTCTATCACGGCGTTCGCCGCACCCGGACCACCCTGAGGACCTGGCAGCGCAGGCCGCTGCCGGTGCTGGGCGCCTGGGTCGCGGGCTCGACGCTGGCCGCCGTTGCCTTGCTCTGCGCGGTGCTGGTCATCTCCGAGCTGTTCACGAGCTATACCCAACCGGTCGAGTTGAGCCCGCCTTTCGCGGTCGGCGACGCGGGGGACGTGGCCACCGTGCTGTCCCACAACCTGCTCGTGCTGGCGTTGCACGCGATGGCCTGCGTGGCGGGGTTCATCGCGGGCAGCTCCTTGCCGCTGCAGGCCGAGAGCAAGAGCGGCGTGTCGCGCTGGGTGCACGAACACGGTGGGCGCATCGCGATCGCCTTCGTCGCTTGCGCGACCGCCTTTTCGCTGTCGGCCCAGGCCTATGTGCTCGGCCACACGCTTGCGGGGGTCGCCAACTTCTTGAAAGTGTCACCGGCGCTGCTGCTGCTCGGGGTGTTGCCTCATGCCCTGATCGAGCTGATCGCCCTGTTCCTGCCGCTGGCGGCGTGGATCATCGCGAGCAGACGGGGTGAGTGGGATCAACTGCTGGCCGCGACCGTGGTCACCGTGGCGATCGCTTTGCCCATGCTCGTGCTGGCCGCGTTGATCGAGGTCTACGTGTCGCCCCACCTGTTCACGGCGCTGACCGGCATCCACCCGCCGATCGTGGGAAGCTGGGACGGATTCACCGTGCGGGTGGGTGGATGAAGCCGCCCTCGCGTTGTATACTTCACTTTGTATAGCGCCCCTTTGTGCGGCGCCCCCGCGATAGGAGATTTCAATGGCAGGCACCCTCACCGAAGTAACCGACGCCAACTTCCAGGCCGAGGTCGTCGAGTCGGAGAAGCCCGTGCTCGTCGACTTCTGGGCTCCCTGGTGCGGACCCTGCCGCGTGGTGGGTCCTGTGCTCGAGGAGATCGCCTCCGAGCGCGAGGATCTGCGCATCGTGAAGCTGAACGTCGACGATAACCAGCAGACGGCCGCCGCCTTCCAGGTCTTGTCGATTCCCACGATGATCCTGTTCAAGGGCGGCAACGCCGTGAAGACGGTCGTCGGGGCCTATCCCAAGAAGAAGATCGAGGCCGAGCTGGAGCCCGCTCTCGCCTAGCCCGCCGCGGGGTGTGTGTTGCCTTTAGAGGCTGCCCCGCGCGCGCGTGCGGTCTATTTAAAAGATCTAGCTCTCTTAAGAAGGCCGCGCGCGCACGCGGGGCACCCCTTTTTTGAACTAAACAACCCGCCCCAAGCCAACCTCGAGACTGAGCCCGTCGATCTCGGTTTGCTCGCGATAGTCCATCGCGGTGGGGTCGCCCTCGTCGAGCTGGACCCGCAGGGCAAGTGTCTCGCCGGCGACATAGTCGGAGTGCTCGCGGGCAGCCTCGATGAGGGCTGGGTCTCCCACGAGGACCAAGGCGATCCGATCCTCGACGTCCAGGCCGGCGCTCTTGCGGGCGTTTTGGATGGCGTGGACGATCTCGCGGGAGCGGCCCTCGCGCAGCAGCGACTCGTCGATCGTGAGGTCCAGCGCGACCGCGTGGGCGCCGTCGCGCTCGACCGAGTAGCCGGGGGGCGCCTTCATCG
>JBAURN010000245.1:0-7797 GCA_049581225.1 Solirubrobacteraceae bacterium | reverse complement strand
CTCCCCACCCTCGGCGGCCTGCTCGATGACCTCACGAGCGGCGTCGGGGTCGGCCAGCCGGGGGCGCTGCTCGACCTTCGTCTCTTGTGGCACCAGCCAGCGGCCCGCGAGCACCAGCGCACAAGCCAGCAAAGCGAGCGCCGCGCCGAGTGCGAGACCCAGCAGCTGCGTATTCGGGTCGAGCACGAACAAGGCGACGAACGCGAGCGCCGCGACCGGCACCAGCAGCAGCACAGCCACGACCAATAGCTCCGCCCATGCGGGTACGCCTGTGTGCCGCTCAGACGGGTCCACCTCGGGTTGCCCTTGGCGGTGGGAGCGCAGCCCTCCGGTGCGCCACAGCACGAACATCACGATCGTCTTCCAGGCCCGGCTCACGCGCCGCCCCCTGGCCGCGGTGGACGTTCGGGCTGCTCGCTCGTGCGCTCGCCAAGCAGCCTGGCGATCAACAACAGCGCGGCGGCGGCCAGCAACCACGCAACCATCCCCTCGGGGATCGGGCCGATCCGACCAATGCCCCAGCCGCCCAGGTTGTCTGGGTGCTGGATGCTCTGGATGTAGCGCGCGAGCGAGTTCACCTCCGTGTCGGTGAGCTCGCCGTCGCCGAAGCGAGGCATCACATACGGGCCGATCCGTACCGCCTCACCGACCTGTCTCGGTGTCGCCTGATTCAGCGCAGGGACGATCGCGCCGGTCACGATCCCGCCCTGACCCTGGATCGTGTGGCAGCCCGCGCAGTCCAGTCCGAACAGACGCTGCCCTTCCGCGAGCGACCCTCGGCTCGGCTGCACCGTTGGGATGCCAGGCCCGCCGAACGATCCGACGTAGGCGACGAGCGCCTTGATCTTGCTCTGCGAAAATGCGGGACTCGTCCGCAGCGGCTGCGCCTTCGGGTTGGGCAGCGGCATCCGCCCGGTCTGCAGGTAGAAGTCCGCCGCCAGCGCACCGACGCCGAGCAGGCTCGGGGCGCGGCCACTGATGCCCTGCGCACTCAGACCGTGGCATGACGCGCAGGAGGAATCGAACAGCGCGTGACCCTGCGCCACCAGCCCAGAAGGAGCAGCAGTGGAAGTGGGCGAGGGGGTTGCGCTGGCGTCCCAGTGAGCGCCGAAGTCAGTCAGCGCGAGCGCACCGCACACAAGCGCCACCATCATCATCAGCCGGCGTCTCATCGACCCGCCGGCTCCCGCACCGGCAACCCGGTGCTCCGGTCGGCGTAGCGGTCGCGGCGCTGCTGGCGTCGCTCCTCGGCGAGCATCGCGCTCATCGCGATCACGATCGCCAGCACACCCATCACCACGCCGCCAGCCACCAGCATCAGCACCCCCGCCGTCTGCTGGTCCGACAGCGCCGAGACGTGCAGGGCCCGCGCCGGCGCCAAATAGAACGGGTAGCGGACGTGCTCATCGAACAGGAACACGCCGGCAGGAATCGACATCACGAGCATCGCGGCCATCAGCCACGAGAACCGCGCGATCGCACCAGGCGGGCGCGGAATCGGGTCGGCCGCGAGCAGTGCCAGCAAAAACAGCGTCCCCGTCCAGAAGTAGGCGGCGTGCTCGAGCGCATGGAGTGTCTGGTCGCGCAGCGCCGCTTCATAGACACCCGTCAAATGCGTGGCGAGCACCACAACCGTGAACAACAGGAACCCGCACGCCGGCCTCGTCAACAAGCGCACCGGGCGGCTTCGCAAAACCACTGCCAGCACACGTCGCGCAGCCGGCGTGGAGGCGCTCAGCGCCAGGCGCACCGGCGCACCCCACAACAGCAGCATCGGTGCGATGAGGATCAGCAGCAGATGCTCGATCACATGCACCGACAGCAGCTCATCCGCGTACTGGTCGATCTCCGACATCAACGCGAGCGCCAGGACCACCAGGCCCGCCAGAAATGAAACCGCTCGCCAGATCGGCCAGGGCGAGGAGGCACGGCACATGCCCCACACGTAAAGCCCAGCCGTCATCCCCAATACACAGAACAGCACGGGGTCCAAGGTCCACGTGCCCAGCAGATGGCCGAGCGTGGGCGGCTGCGCGCTCACCGCAAGCCTTCCCTACGCAGCACCCGCGAACGCTCGCGCTGCTCACGCACCACGCCGCCGAGGCCGAGCGCCATGATGCCGACGCCGATCAAGATCAGCCACAGCCCGAACCCGGCGCCGATGAGCGCCACGGCAACCCCGACGACCAGCGCGATCGTAGCGACGGAGCTGTCGGTGATCAGCTGCGGCCCATCCACCTGCCCCTGACGGATGTCGAGCGCCCACACCACAAGCCCGACGAGAACACAAGCTGCGCTGGCCACCGCCGGGATCGCGAACTGGATCAGTTTCGGGGCGAACACGGCCTGCACGCCGGTCAACACCGCCAGCCACAACCCCCAGACGAACAGCACGACAGCCGCGCGTCTCACACGCCCACCTCCTCGCGCGCCTCGCGCAGATCCAAAAGGGGCGCGTAGCTGCGGATCGGCGGCAGCTCGTCGAAGTTGTGGCGGGGTGGCGGCGAGCTCGTTGCCCACTCGAGCGTCTGCGCCCCCCAAGGATCATCTCCAGCCTCGCACCGGTCACGCAACGAGACCAGCATGTTCCACATGAACACCAGCACCGACAGGGCGATCACGACCGACCCGGCAGTCTCGAGAATGTTCAGCCCCTGCCACCCCGTTGAGGCGGGGTAGCGCGCGATCCGCCGCGTCATGCCCTCAGCACCGAGGATGAACATCGGGAAAAAGGTCACGTTCGTCCCGATTACCATCAGCACGAAGTGCAGCTTGCCGAGACGCTCGCGCAGCATCGCCCCGGTGATCTTTGGAAACCAGTAGTAGATGCCGGCGAACAAGCCGAAAGCGCTGCCCGCGAAGATCGTGTAGTGAAAATGCGCCACCACGAAATACGACATATTCAGCCCGTAATCCAACGGCGGCGAGGCAAGGATCACCCCCGTCAACCCACCCACGAGGAACTGCACGAGGAAGCCGAGCGCGAACAAGAACGAGGTGGTGAAACGCAGCCTGCCTCGCCACAGCGTCGCTAGGAAATCGAAATACTCCACACCCGCTGGGACGATCAAAGCGGTCGATGTCAGCGCGAAATACTTGTTCGAGAGTACCCCGAACGTGTACATGTGGTGCGCCCACACCGTCATCGACAAGCCAGCGAAAGCGAGCAGCGCGACCACGAACGCGGAGTAACCGAAAAACCGCCGGGATGAGAACGTGGCCAGCACCTCGCCGACCATCCCCACGAACGGGAAGAACATCACGTACACAACTGGGTGCCCGTAGAACCAGAACAGCGCCTGGTAGTCCACCGCGCCGGCGCCGCCGACGAGCACATCCCCGAAGTGCCGTTGCGCCCACAGCAACCCGAGCGCGAGCAGCAGCGCGGGGAACCCGAAGACAACCATCACGCAGGTCACGACCATCGTCCAGGTGAACACCGGCATCCGCATCAACGTCATCCCCGGCGCACGCCGGCGAAGCGCGGTCGACAGGATGCAGCCCGCCCACAGGATCTGCCCGAGCGTCGCCAGCATCACCCCGAAGATCCACAGTTCCATGCCGCTGCCAGGAGAGTGGATCGAATCTGAGAGCGGGTCGAACCCCCACCAGGAGGCCGCCGCGGCGCCACCGCTGGTCAGAAACCCCGACCACATGCTCACGCCGCCGCACAACAGCATCCACAGCCCGGCCAGCGCCACGCGCGGGCCTGCGATCTCGGCCGCCCCGACCTGCAAGGGGACGAAGTACAGGCCGACCGCGAGCGCGACCGGCACGATCACGAGGTAGACCATCGTCGAGCCGTGCATCGTGAAAAGTTCGTTGTAGGTCTGCTGGGAGACCACGCCGCCGTCCGCCGCGAGCTGGCTTCGCATCAACAACGCCAACAGCCCGCCCGCCAGGAAGAACACGAACGCGACCATGCAGGTCGCGCCGGCGATCCGCTTGTGGTCACTCGAGGCGAGCGTGCGCGACGCCACACGGGCAGGCACCGCAACCGCGTTCACGACGACACTCCCTGCCGGGCGGCTTCGTGCGCGAGCCACGCTGCGAAGCGCTGCGGGCTGACCGCCCGGATGGCGAAGTGCATCTCGCTGTGGTCCTCTCCACAGAGCACCGAGCACTCACCGCCGTAATAGCCGGGCGTTCCGAACAGGAGATCAAAGCGCGTCGTGTAGCCCGGCACGAACTGTCGCTGGTCGTGAAGACCGGGCACCCAGAAGCCGTGAATCACATCCTCAGAGCTACCCACGAATTCAACCTCGCTGCCCGTCGGCACATACGCCGGCGTCGGATGCCACGTATCCACATCGGCGACGCTCACGCCGTCCGCGTAAATGAAGAGCCAGCTCCACTGCGCCGCGATCACCTTGATCCGAACCCCAGGGTGCGCGGCCGTGCGGTCGATCGGCGTCTCCGCGGTGAACGTCACCCACAACAGGAAAGCCACCACCCCCGCCAGAACGCACGCATACGCCGTCTCCAGCACGAGTGCCTGCGAGCGGCGCCCCGGCGTCCTGCGTCTCGCGCCTGCGATCAGCAGCACCAACAGCGTGCCGAGCACGAGCACGAACACGCCCACGGCGATCGGCAGGTAGATCCCCTCCACGTGCTCGTAGGCGTGCGCCGTGTTCGGCATCAGTGTTCGTAGCGCTCCGCCTCGCCCTCACGCAACGACAGCCCCATCCCAGGGACTCTCGGGTCCGGCCAGAGCCCGCCTTCGCGCAGCGGCGGGGCGCCGTCGAACAGCATCCCCTCGATGCGGGCATGGTCGTGGAAATACTCGACATGCGCGAGCGGCTCGATCGCCGCGCACACGTGCGCGTGCAGCGCCGGGCTCGTGTGCGCAGAGAGCCGCAAGCCACGCGCGGCGCACAGCGCGCCCACCTGCAGCAGCTGGGTGATCCCGCCGCAGCGCGTCACGTCCGCCTGCAGCACGTCGACCGCGCCGGCGTCGAGCATCCGCCGGAAGTAGAAAAGGTCATAGCCGTACTCGCCCGCGGCGACCTCCATCCCCGTCGGAGCACGGTCTCGCAGCAATCTGAGTCCACCGAGGTCATCGGAGGAGACCGGCTCCTCAAACCACGACACCCCAGCCTCTCGCGCGAACGTCTCGGCGAGCGCCAGCGCCTGCTTACGCGAGTAAGCGCCGTTCGCGTCCACGAACAACTCAACCCCATCGCCGATCATGCTGCGGGCATGTCGAACCCGCTCAGGATCACGGTCAGGCTCCGAGCCCACCTTCACCTTCACCGCGCCGATTCCCTCTGCCACCCAGCCGGCGAGCTGGCGCTGCATCTGCTCTGGGGTGTAGGTGGTGAACCCGCCGCTGCCATACACCGGCACCCGCTCGCGGACCCGACCCAGCAGAGTGCTCAACGCGACCCCGAGCAACCTTGCCTTCAGGTCCCAGAGCGCGACATCTACGGCCGAGATCCCGCTCGAGGCGACCCCCGGATAGCCGATGTTGCGCACCGCACGACGCATCGCTGCCCAGGCCGCCGACGGCGAAAGCGCATCCCCACCGACAACCGCCTCGGTAAGGAGCTCTGAGACCAGCGCGGCTGCCGCGCCCGCCGCGTAGCTATAGCCAACGCCGGTATGTCCGGCTGAGCGGGCTTCCACGACGACGATCGTCGTCGTATCCCAGCTAAGCGTGCCATCGGCCTCCGGCGCGTCCGTCGGCAGCGTGAACGTCCTCGCCGTGAGCTGCTCGACGACGGGTGACCTCATGCGATTGCCCTACCCGGCCAGCCCCCGCTCAAACCGGCGTCGCTCGCGGCTCGGTCTGCGCAAGCGCGGCGACCGCGGCGACATGCGAGAGGTGCGTAAGCGTCTGCGGATAGTTGCCCAGCAGCTCGCCGCTGGCGGGATCGACCTGCTCTGAGAACAAGCCCAGCGGGCTGGCGGCGCCCATCGTCCGGTCAAACACCTCCCGCGCCTCCGGCAACCGACCCTGGCGGGCGTAGCACTCAGCCAGCCAGAACGAGCAGGCAAGGAACGCGCCCTCCCGGCCGGGCAGCCCATCGTCCTGGCGGTAGCGGTAGAGAAACCCCTCCGCATCAAGCTCCGCGCGCACCGCGTCAGCGGTGCGGAGCATCCGCTCATCATCGAACTCCACGAACCCCACAACCGGCAGCAGCAGCAGCGCGGCGTCCAACGCCGGCTCGTCAAAGCACTGCACGAACACGCCACGCTCAGAGTCATAGCCGCGCGTCTCAATCGCCTCGCGCATCTCCTTGCGCGCCTTCTCCCAGCGCCGCGTCGGCGCCGTGCGCGCGCACTCCTCAGCCAGCCTGAGGCCGCTGTCCACCGCCGCCCAACAGCACGCCTTGGAGTGAACGAAATGCCGGGGCTCACCCCGCCACTCCCAGATCCCCCGGTCGGCCTCAGACCACCGCTCAACCGCAGTGTCGACGAGCTCTGAGAAGAACCGCCATTCGTCATCGTCAGGGGAGTGCCCACGGCGATGCCACCGCCACGCCAGATTGAGGATCTCGCCGAAGGCGTCCAACTGCAGCTGACCGGCAGCTTCGTTACCGACCCGTACCGGCCGCGAGCCACGGTAGCCCTCCAACTCCAGGCATTCCTCAGAGATGCGTCGCTCACCACCGATCCCGAACAGAATCTGCAGGTCCTCGGCGTGCCCGGCGCTGGTGCGCACGATGAAATGGCGAAACCGCCGGGCCTCACGCTCGCAGCCAAGCTCCGCCAGCGCGTGCGCCGTCAGCGTCGAGTCCCGCACCCAGCTGAAGCGGTAATCCCAGTTGCGCTCGCCGCCCAACGTCTCCGGCAGCGAGGTCGTGGGGGCAGCCACGATCGCCCCGGTCGGCGCGTAGGTCAGGGCCTTCAGCGTCAACGCCGAACGCACGAGGGCATCGTGATCGGGGCCGTCCTTGCTCAACCGCTCACGCCAAGCGCGCCACCACTGCACGGTCTCCTCAAGACGCTCGTCCACCTTCCCGGCATCCAACGCGCTCTGCTCTCGCTCGAGCAGATGCGGGCGCACGAACCGGATCAACAGTCGCAGCCGCTCCCCCGCATGGATCTGGCCGCCCGCGACGATCGCTTCCTGCTCGACGCGCAGCTCGCCGTCGCTCCAAACCAAGAGCCCGTCGTCGCCGCCGATCGCCGTAAACACGTCTACCGCGGCGCGACGCAGCCACGGCCGCACCGCCCCGTAGTCAAACCGCGGTGCCACCTCGAAGCGCACCTCCGCGCTGCCGCGCTCGCACTCCACGATCCGCACCAGCTCACGATGCGGCTCGAGCGCCCCGTGCTCGCGCATCGCAAAGAAATCCCTCACCCGCACAATCCCCTGCGGCCCTTCAAGGAGACTCTCGAGCACCAGCGTGTCCTCGATATAGCTCACGCCCCGCCAGCTCGCCTCGCCCTCCACGCCTACCGTGCAGAATCCTCCGCGCTCACGGTCAAGCAGCCGTCCGAAGCAGCTCCCGCTATCGAAACGCGGCAGACAGCACCAGTCGATCGAACCCTCAGCCGAAACCAGCGCGGCGCTGTGACAGTCCCCGATCAGCCCATATGAGCCGATCGCCGCCGCCTGCTTGCTCATCGCCCCCGCCGCATCGCGCCAATCCCCACAAGCCCCGCGGCGACCATAGCGCCGGCGCCAACCAGCCGCCGGTGGCGCGTCAGCTCCCACTGCACGCTGCGCGGCTTGGCCTGCTCATCGAAGTCACCGTGCGCTGAGCGCTCGCCAGGGAGTGGCGCAAACAGATTGTCCGGCCGCCCCGGCTCGATCGGCTCATCGGTCTGCTGGGCATCGAACCCCGTCCT
>JBAURN010000244.1:0-1864 GCA_049581225.1 Solirubrobacteraceae bacterium | reverse complement strand
GACGACGCCGACCGATCGGAGGCCTCCCGGCAGTCTTGGTGCTCAGCTCTGCTCGTCGTCGCGACGGTAGCCCAGCCGCGCCGAGATGTTGTCGGCGGTGGCGACCAGGTGCGGGCCGAGCGCGTCCACCAGCTCCTCCAGCGAGATCATCGAGCTGTGCGCCGCGATGTTCACAGCCGCCACGACCTCGCGCGACTCGGTGCGAACCGGAGCGGAGATCGAATGCAGTCCCTGAGCGAGCTCTTCGTCGTTGACGGCCATGCCCTCTTCGAGCACGTGCTCCAGTTCGGTGCGCAACGCCTTCTTGCTCGTGATCGAGTTCGGCCCACGGCGCGTCAGCGTCATGTCGCCGATCAGCTCCCGCTGCTCGGTCTCGGGCAGGTTGGCCAGCAGGACCTTGCCCATCGACGTGCAGTAGGCGGGCAACCGCGAACCCGGACGCAGGTTGAAGTCGATCTTGTTCTGCCCGCGGCGGAAGCTCCGCGCGCGGTCGACATACAGAATCTCGGGGCCGTCGAGCACAGAGAGATTCACCGTATAGGAGGTACGCTGGCGCAGCTCTTCGAGGTAGGGCCGCGAATGCTCGCGCAGCCCGGTCGAGTTCAACGCGGACATACCGAGGTCGGTCACGCGCAGGCCGAGCCTGTACTTGCGCGAGGCGCCCTGCTCGAGAAACCCGAGCGCAACCAGTGTGATCACATAGCGATGTGTCGTGGAGCGACTCATGCCGAGGTCGTCGGCGATGTCCGCAATCCCGAGTATCGGACGCTCGGGCGTGAAGCAGCCGAGGATCGCGAGCCCTCGCTCAAGCGACTGGGAGTAACGTGGCTCGCGGAGGCTGGGTATCGACCACTCGCCCTCCTGGCCTGATTTGGAAGAATTCGAGCTTACTCTTGGCATCTGTGCGTGGGCCCCTATCCGTAGTGCCGGAGGTGCCTCTACATTGGTGCACCTCTATTGAACAGTCATCATACTTGGGAATGCCGACGATCTCAATCGCGAACCGCGACCCGAGCTGCCCAAGCCCAAAAAGGGGTTCAGAAGTGCTCCGCAGTGGCTTCCCGAGTACCCTTCGATTTACCCGTCTGACAGGTCGTCGCGCTGGTGTATGCCCTGTGTCCGTGGGGAATGTGCATGGCTAGCGGAGTTTTCCGCAGCACGTTCTTATATCTCTCTTAGGGTTTACGGGGGTCGTTTCAGTCAAATGCTCAGAACTGAATGTTCAGGCCAATCATCTGAATCGTCACGGCTTGGGGAAGCGCTCCATGGGGGCGAGAGGTTCCATGGGCTGAGCGCTCACATAGGCGGGAGCTGTCCCGGGAGCACGAGCGGCTTATGGGTGAGCGGCCACGAGCGGTGGCCCGATGAGTGAGCACGCCGACATCGTGATCGTGGACGCAGACGTCCGCACGATGCGCACGGGCGCCGCCTCTCGCGCATGCGCGCTCGCCGCCCATGACGGGCGCATACTCGCGGTCGGAGGCGCGACCGAGGTGCAAGCCCTGCGGGGCCCATCCACCACCGTCATCGATGCGCAGGGGGCGACGGTACTGCCCGGCTTGATCGACGCGCACGGGCACTTCGGTCACGTCGCCCGCTCGATGGCAAGCGCCGTGGACTGCCGCACACCGCCTGTGACCTCGATCGCCGACATCGTCACCCGCGCGCGTGAGCGCGCCGAACAGGTGGCGCCCGGCGCTTGGATCTTGTTGCAGGGCACCACCTTCCAGGACGAGCTGCTGGTCGACAGCCGCTTTCCCACCCCGCAAGAGCTAACCGAAGTCTCCGAGCAGCATCCGATCGTGTACCGATCGAGCATCCACAACGTGGTCGCCAATCGCTGTGCGCTGCGCCTGGCGGGTAT
>JBAURN010000243.1:0-46890 GCA_049581225.1 Solirubrobacteraceae bacterium | reverse complement strand
GTTCCAGGTCGATCCCGAGGTCGTGGTGGGCCCGGGGGTCGTCGGGGGTGAGTTCGAGTATTTGCCGGTCTATTTCTTCGGCTTCGCTGTAGCGTTCTTGTTGGGTGAGGAGAACGCCGAGGCTTCGGAGAAAGCGAGGCTCGCGCGGCGCCAGTTCGACGGCGCGACGTAGAGGAGCCTCCGCCTCGTCAACCTTGCCCCGATCCGTGAGCAGCGACCCTAGGCCTTGGTGTCCGTTGGGATCCTCCGGCGCAAGATCGATAGCGCGACGATAGGCGGTTTCGGCCTCGTCGTTACGTCCTTGCTGCTCTCGCTCTCTCGCGACGTCGAGCCAAGCTCCGGGGTTGCTGCTTTCTGGTGGCTTGGAGTCCACTGGGTCACTTGCAGTCGAGGTAGCAGGGTCGATCAACGACCGGAGAACGCGGCGCTTATAATTCGTTCGGCGTTGCCGTGGAGGATCGCCTCTGGATCGCTCTGGCCGGCCGCTGAGACCCATTGCTGGAGCTTTGAGAAATCCTCGGCTTTCTCAAAGCCTGAGAGCGTCGGCTTGATGAAGCCGTCCATGTCGGTGCCGAGCGCGGCGACGGCGCTTGCGTCGCCTACGGCCGTGCCAATCGCATCGAGGTGAGCCTTGATCAAAGTGGCCGATCCGGCTTCGTCGGGCGTGTCGCCGAGTTGGTGCTGTGCGCCGATCAGCCCGATCGCTCCCTTCCTTTCGGAGATCTTCAGGGCGGTTTCGTTGGAGAGGTTGTATTCCTGTGCCCGCGCTTGCGGCCCTGCGCTTCGCATCCCCACGTGGGAGGCGATGATCGGGTAGTTCGCCTTCTCCGCGTCTCCCTCGAGGCGCTCTACCAGCGTGAAGGCATCCGTGACCGACCGCTCGGACATGTGGCTGATGTCGATCAATATTTTGTGCCGGTACATTGCTTCGATCAGCGTTGCGCCCAGCTCGGTGAGCCCGACGCCCTCGGGCTCTTTGAAGTCCTCCAAGAACTGCTCGTCGGTGAACAACGGGATCGCTGGAGCCTCGGTCGCCAGTTCGCGGTAGAAGAGGTGGGCGACCGTGATGTACAGGACGCCCTGTTCTGAGAGCCACCGCACGCGTTCGTCGAGTGCCCCGGGATCTCGGCCGAGCTGGAATCCGCCCTCGACGCAGTGGACGAACTTGATGCCCGGCTTCTTGAGATCCGCGGCGGTTCTCGCCACCGAGACGGGCGTGCCGTCGACGGTTGTCTCGGGCAATTCATCCTCGATGAATTCGAGCTGCGTCTTGAGCCGCTCGAAATCATCGTCGCGCGGCGGCGCGTCGTTGAGGTCGAGGAGGTCGAACTCCGAAGCGGGCCAGTACAGCACCGAGCACACGATCTCCGCTCCCCCGGCGTGCAGGCCCTCGAGGTTGACGCGCCAGCCCGAACTCCACCCAGAGTCGTTGAGGATGCGGGCGGCCTCGTCCAGGATCTCGCCCTCGGCTTTGTCGAGGAGCTTTCGCAGCCATGTCTCTCTGGGGCCCTCGGGGTCGGGCTCGTCGGCGACGAGGTGCATCGGAAAGTGGCAATGCAGGTCGGCGATCACTTTAGTGCTCCTTGGGGCCGGTGATTGACACACTGTCTCACGGACTGCGCCGAGGCATCGTCGCAGGCTACAGGATTTTAACTTTGGGGGATCAATCGGAATCGTACGGTCTGCTTGACAAGCGCGCGAGCCGTTGGCAGACTCCACCGAAGTCGGCCGGGGGCCGGTGAAAACCAGTGACGCGGGGGCACGCATCAACAAGCGGATCATCATTGCGTTGGTTGCCGGCTTGGCGGTCGGCGCGGGAGCGACTGTGCTTGTGGTGTTGATCCTCGACGGCTCGATCGGTTCTGGCCCGGAACGCAAGGGGGAACCGTTCTCGCTTGTCGACGAACCGATGGCGGGGGAACTGGCGGAACGATTCCGTCCCTGGCTCCTGTTCGACAGCAAAGAGAAGTGGCGGCCGCTGAATGTGGATGACATGTTCGACGAAGGCACGCAACGCTTCTGCGTGCGTCAGGGAAGTGCGTCAGCGTGCTCCCCCATAGCCAACGCCACCGCATTTGACAAGCTGATCGCCAATAAGGGGAGTGGCACGAACAGCTATGTGGACATCGACGGGAGCAGGCTCTCCGAATACCACGGCGCGGCCTCCTGCCGGCCGCTTCTGGATTGCAACGCCGGGCCTCGGTCGGCCATCTACTACAACGCCACCGAATCCAACGGGCGCTACTACCTGGACTACTGGTGGTTTTTGCGCTTCAACCACTTCAGCCGGTATGACTTCAACAGGACCTGCCTGGTGGCGCTGGCTCGCGAAGCGGGCCTGTGTGACGAGCACGAGGGCGACTGGGAGGGGGTGACCGTGGTCACTCGACCCGGCGACGAAAAGCACGTGGAATACGTCGTGTATGCCGCCCACAAGGGAACCTTCCGCTACAGCGCGGCGCAGTTGCGGCTGCGCGACGAAACACGGCCGGTCGTATATCTGACCGAAGGCGGTCACTCCGCCTACCCGCTGGCCTGTGCGCACTCCTGCCGCCAGCCACCGGCGCTCGCGATCGACGGGGTCGTGCCGCCCGAGACCGACCACGACGGGCGGGCGCCGTGGGGGCGCAACGCGGAAGCCTGTGTGCCCAACGCCCCGGGGAGCTGCCTGTTTTCGCTGGCCGCCCAACCTTGGACGCACTGGGCGGGCGAATGGGGCGCCGGCTGCTCGGCGGCTTGCGGGGGCGCTCTTGATCCCAACTCTCCTCGCTCGCCCGGCGTGCAGGCGCGCTTTCAGACGCCGTGGTGCTCCTTCCAGGAAGACCAGTTCACCTGCGACGGGCGCAGTCAGCGTTGCGCGGACTGGCTGTCGGTGCAGGTGAGGGCCCTGGCCTGCGATCCGGTCCTGCTCACAGAAGCCCAGCGGGCGAGCACGAAGCTTGCGACGGGGCCGCTTGGGCTGGAAGTCGGGGGTGTGGCGGTCGCGACCGCGACGACGCCAGGTGTCGTGCAGGCGCTGGGTCCGCCGCTGGAACCGAACAGCGAACTGACCGCGACCGTGGACGGGGCCTCGGCGGAAATCCTGGTGAGTGCCGCGCAGGGAGCCATTCTCAGCAACGACAGCTTTGCAAACTCGGATTGGCGGACCGGCCAGAGAGTTCACGTCACAGTGACAGAGGGCGCCGACGGCCCGACGGTGCTCGCCGACGGTCAGCGTCCGCGCGCGCGCACGATCACAGAACGCGCCACGCCGGCCAGTCTCGAACGGGTGTTGCGTGGCCACTGAGGCGCCCATGCCGGCCGGCGACGGTTTTCACCACCCGGCAAGCGAGCGGGAGCTGGCCGCGCTTGTGGCCTACGCCTACCGAGAGGGGCTGCAGCTGCGCGTGCGGGGCGCCACGCACTCGGTCTCCCACGCCATCTACGCCGATCCGCTTGGGGGGATGCCCAACCGGGTCAGCCAGGAGACGCCGCCGAGTGGGCCCAACCTCAACGTGATGCTTGACCTCTACCGCGACTGGCGAGTGCGCGACGAGGCTCGCAAGCTCGTGGAAGCGCAGGCGGGGATCCATCTGGGCGGCGATCCCAACGACCCCGAGGGCACCGCCACGCTCCAGAGCAGCCTGCTTTGGCAATTGTGGAAGCAGAAGGGATGGATGCTGAGCGATACGGGGGGCATCTCACATCAGACGGTCAGTGGCTTCACCGCCACGGGGTCCTCGGGCGGCTCGCTGCAATATTCGGCCAACCGCAATCTGTGGGGGTTTCGCTACATCGATGGGCGCGGCGAGGTGCATGAGGTCACGCGCGAGGACGCCGACCCGGACCTGTTTGAGGCTATGTGCCCAAACATGGGGCTGTTGGGCGTGATCTCGACGATCACGTTTGAATGCGTGGAGACGTTTGACATCGAAGGGCAGGAGGCGACGACAACGGTGGAGGACTGTGCGGTCGACGTGTTCGGCCCTGGCGCCCCGGGGCGTCCCTCGCTCGAGCGGTTCTTGCGCGAAACCCCGTTCGCGCGGCTCGAGTGGTGGCCGCAGCGCGGCGTGGAGCGGATGGTCACCTGGCAGGCGGTGGCGGTGGCCCCTCAACCGGGCTTTCAGCCGAACGCCTACCGACGCTTCGGCGAAGTCGACCCGGAGATCGCCCAGCATCTGTTTGGAATCGTGTTCACGATCATTGGCAACCTGGATCGCATCTCTGCGGCCAAGGGGAAGCTGGAAGCCAGCTTTGGCGAGCTGGAGCAGGTGCTGGAGCTGCTCGGAACAAAGGACCTGGGCGAGGTCGGCCGCCTGCTGGGGGAGGTGCTGGCCAAGGCGATCGATCTTGGCGTGGACGCGGCGATCACTTTGCTCGAGCCGGCCGCGCCGCTGATCCGGCGCGAGTTGCCTCACTTCTATCCAAAGCTGGTGAATGCGTTTGTGACCCTTGACAAGGACAAAGACGACCACGGCCCGCAGCGCTTTGCGGACTGGGCCTGGCACGGGCTGCCGATGGACAACGCCACCAACGATGTGGTGTTGCCGACCGAGTTCACCGAGGCTTGGCTGCCGCTGTCGCGAAGCCGGCAGGCGATGGGCCTGTTGCGCGACTATTTTGGCGAACCGAAAGACGACCATGAGGCTCTGGAACGCACCGGCACCTATGCGTGGGAGCTCTATGCGGTCATGCCCGAGCGGTTCTGGTTGAACGCGGCGCACTCAAGCGGGCGGGACGAGTGGAGCGAGGGCACGCTGCGGATCGACGCTTACTGGTTTGCGGGCAACGCAGCGGATCCCACCGAGACGCTGTACCTGGGCTTTTGGAACCTGCTGCGAGACGCCGGGATCCCGTTCCGCCTGCATTGGGCAAAGTTCCAGCCCTCCTACGCGCCTGGCGATCGCGCCTGGGTCGACTTCTTCGGCGATCAGTACCCGCGTTGGGAGGACTTCCTGCGGTTGCGGGCCGAACGCGACCCCAACAACATATTCCTGACAGGCTACTGGCGCGACCGCCTCGGCCTCTGGGACCAGCCTGCACCCGCGCCGCGGTCGGGCTGATGGGGCGCTCTGCCTTGCGTCTGTGTTCAACCGAGTTCCGCTCAGGGTTTGAACAGGAAGTGCACGGACCCCGAAAATGCGCCAGTCTAGACGCTATCCAAACGGTCTAGTCCAGGTTGAGGGTTTGGTCGAGATCCTGCTGGAGCCAGTAGATCGGAGACTGCGGCAGAAGCTGCTGGGCCTTACCGGGGAAGCTGAGGCATGAGAAGATCTGTGGCCTCGCTTTAGCCGTCCCCTGACTCGCTTTCGTTAGTCTCGACTTGTGGTTGTGTCAGCTCGTGTACTCCGATCACGATGTCGAGCTGAGCGGCTCCCCGCCGTAGGCGAGCGTCGAGTGTCACCAGTCGGCAGCTGAGGATCTGGGCGAGTGCGAGGTATTCTGCATCGTAGGTTCGCCCCCAGCCGAAGCGCTCGGCTAGCTCCCACGCTCTGCGACCAAGCTCTGGCGGATCTTGTCGTTGGACCGAGCACTCTTCCAGGCGTTTGTGCATAATCGCCGCGTCCTCGGCGGTGATCGCTTGCTTGAACAACTCAAGATGCAGATTCGCGCGTGCCTCCGACCACATGAGTGGTGGCGCCGCAAGCTCGTCGCCAAGCTTGTCGAACCCGTTCTCCTCAGCGCACGCCGCCACAGCGACGTTCGCGTCGATTACAAGCATCAGCGCCCGTGGCGCACGTCATCGAGCCCGGCCACCCAGTTCGGCGCGGGCCGGCCAGACGGCAACAGTTGCCAGGCGGGGGGGAGCGGCAGCATCTCTGCCTCTCCTTCCAGGTCTCCGTGCCCGCCGCGCGAGGCGACGAACTCAAGCGTTGCGTCGACCTCAGCCTCTGAGAGCTCGTCCACGAGCTTGTGCAGCCGTTCCTTGGTGGTCATGACCGTGATTCTACCGGCGTGTGCGTGCGAGGCAAGCCAGGAACCATCGGGAGACGTCCTGGGCACATGGCGTAACGTTCGCGTAACGAACAACTACAACCTTGCATGTGACACAGGAATCGGTTATGGTGTTCGTTCATGTCGCCTGACCCCGTGCTCGAGCTACTCGCAAAGCAGTCCGCAACCAGCTTGCGAGCGATGCAGGACGAAATTCGCCTCCAGATTGAAAGTCTGCGTGTTCAATACGCGCTGCTCACGCGAGCTGTCGCCGCGAAGCAACCTGCTGTGACTGGCGCGCAGGTGCCGCGGGGCGCCAAGCGCGCGATCTTCCGGGAGATTTTGAGCACCAGACCCGATCATCCATGGATGCCTTCTGAGGTGAGGACGGCTCTAGCAATGCAGGGGATCGAGTCGTCAAGCTCGTCGATACGCGTGATGCTGCGTCGCATGGCGGAAGACGAAGAAGTTGAACGCGGAGCACAGGGCGTTGGCTGGAAGCTCGCTTCCTCCGATAGTCCCCATCGACAGGAGCCATCGGAGGCCACAAGCTGGAATACCCCGGGGGGTATGGATGGCGATTCTTCGCCGACCCCCGTTGATGGGCCGGGATAGAAGCCATCCCAAACCGGGCTTCCAGGAAAGCAAGGCGGTGGGGAGTCGTTCTTTAGTCGGGCGGCTCTCCACCAGCCTTGACCTACTCATAGTCTAAGGGCTCCGCTCCAGAGAGTTCCGCTCCGGGTTTGAACAAGACGCGCACGGACCCCGAAAATGCGCCGTGCGGGACTCGAACCCGCCCCGCCGGATTAAAAGTCCGGAGCTCTACCCGATGAGCTAACGGCGCGCGAAGCCAAGTGTGGCAGATGGTTGGTCGGCCCGAGTTGCGGCGATGTTGACGTGTTGGGCGCCTCGCACACCGGGCGCACACACGAGTGCGAGGCGTCCGGATGGGAAACACGTACCTCTAGACCGGCCGACGATCGCTCAGCGCAAGCCCAGCGTGTCAAGAGGCTCCTCGGAAGGCGTTTCCCCGGCCGCCACTTCCAGGAGGTGCTCGATCCGCGTGAGCTTGACCCGGGGCCGCCCGTGGGGCTCGCCGAGGGCTTGCTCGTGGCGGTCGATCTCAGACCAGCCCTCATAGGTCACCAGGGCGGGCACGCGCTGCGCCAAGAGCCGCTCGATCGACTCGGGTGCGGGGTCGCCCGGGTCCAGGTGGACGTCCCCGGCAAGATCTTCGAGGAGCGCGTCGACGGTCTCTTGGGCGTCCTTCTTGTTGGTGCCGATCACGCCGGAGGGGCCGCGCTTGATCCAGCCGACCGCGTACTCGCCGACCAGTGCGCCGTCTGGGCCCGTGATGCGCCCGCCCGCGTTGGGGATCGTGGCGGAGCGTGCATCGAAGGGCACCCCTGGCAAGGGCTTGCCCTGGTAGCCGATCGCCCTCATCACCAGGCCCGCCTCGATGGACTCGCTCTCGCCGGTCGCCACCGCCTTCAGGCGGCCGCCGTCGCCTACCTCGAGTTGGTTGCGCGCGAGGACAACGGTACGTACGCCACTTCCATCCCCCACCAATTCCACCGGGGAAAGCAGGAAGCGCAGAATCACACGCTTGCTCTTTCCCGTGGGGGCACGCCCCGCGTAGTCGCGCAGGATCGCAACGTTGTTGGTGGAGGTGACGTCCATGTTGGGGTCCTCCACCGCCAGAGCCCGCTCCAGCTCCTCCGCGTCGACGATCACGTCGGCGTCGGCAAGCTCTCCCAGCTCGCGCAGCTCCGGGTTGGTGAAGGCGGCCTGGGCGGGCCCGCGCCGGCCCACGACCACGATCTCCCGGACACGGCTTGCGTCCAGGGCCTGGAGGGCGTGGTCGGCGATGTCGGTGATCGCCAGCTCCTCGTGGGTGAGCGTCAGCATCCGGGCCACGTCGAGGGCCACGTTGCCGTTGCCGATCACGACGGCGCGCTCGGCCGAAAGGTCGAAGTCGTGGTCGGGGAAGTCGGGGTGGCCGTTGTACCAGCCCACGAAGTCGGTCGCGGGATGGCTGCCGGGCAGATCCTCGCCCGGGATGCCAAGCGGGCGGTCGGCGGGCGAGCCGGTGGCGTACACGATCGCGTGGTAGTGCTCCGCCAGCTCGTCCCTCGAGATGTCGCGTCCCAGCTCCACGTTGCCAAAGAAGCGGAAGCGGGGATGGGCGGCCGTCTTCTCGTAGATGCGGGTCACCGACTTGATCTTGGGATGGTCCGGGGCCACGCCCGAGCGCACCAGGCCCCAGGGTGTGGGCAGGCGCTCGAACATGTCCACCTCGAGATCGATGGAGTGCCCGCCCACCCCGTCCTTGAGCAGGTGTCCGGCGGCATAGAACCCGGCGGGCCCCGATCCGACGATTGCTATGCGCGTGAGGGTCATGTGGTCTCGATCCGTTCGACTGGAGCGCTCCGCTCCATCTATATCCATCGGCTGGGCCGGCGCCGGTCGGTACCGGCCCGCCGGGCGGTCATACCCGGAGGGCACAAGTGGGCGCGGCCCGACTCGAACGGGCGACCCCCTCGGTGTAAACGAGGTGCTCTGGCCAACTGAGCTACGCGCCCCTGTGGCCCGTGTAGTCTAGGCCGAAGGGTGGCTCTTAACAGTAGAGATTCGGGGCGTGCGAAGCTGTGGGACATGGCACAGCGATCGTCCCGTCGCCGGATGTGGATCGTCGCGTCGTGCGTGGTGGCGGTTCCCGTGCTGGTCGTGGTCCTCGCGCAGGCGGTCCTGCCGACGCTGGCCACCCATCTCGTGAAGGGGCAGGTCGCCCGGTATGGGACGGTCAAGAGCGTGAGCGTGAAAGCCCTTCCGGCGATCGAGCTGTTGTGGGGCAAAGCGGATTCGGTCGACGTCGAGGCCGGCTCGCTGTCGGTGCCGTCGAACAAGATCGCGAAGCTGCTGTGGGAATCGCATGGCGTGACCAATGTCACGATGAGCGCCCAGGACGCCACCTTGACCGCCATCCCGAGTCTCACCAAGGGGATCACGGTAAGTGACCTGCACACCGAGAAGCGCGGCTCGGCGATCGTGGCGAGCGCGACGGTGACCCAACGGCAGCTCGACGAAGCGCTGCCCAGCGGCTTTCGCATCGAACCGCTCGCCTCGGGCGACGGACAGATCGAAGCGAAGGCCTCAGGCGGCCTTTTCGGCCTTCAAACCTCGATCGATGCGATCGTGAGGGCCACCGAAGGGCGCCTCGTGACCGAACCGAGGGGGCTGTTTGGCGGCTTTGTGACGGTCACCCTGTTCTCAGACCCCCACCTGCGGGTGCAGTCAGTGGGTCTGTCGGTTGAGCGCTCGGATCCCCTCACCTACGGGCTCTCGATGCGCGCGAGCCTCAGCTGAGCCCTCCTCTGCGCCTGAGTGCCCTCCTGGGCCTGAGCGCTCCCTGATCAGCATCGGCATACCGTGCTTGGGGCTGATCGTGGGCATCTGGCGGTACTCCAGCTTGAAGTCCTCCGGTAGCTCCAGGGCGAAGCGGCTCGCGATCAGGGTTGCGATCGTGCGCACCTCGAGCTGGCCGAAGCGCATCCCTATGCAGGTCCTCGAGCCACCCCCGAAGGGGATGTAGGCGCCCTTCGGGAGCTCCGCCTTGGCCTCTGGACTGAAGCGCTCGGGGCGAAACCGCTCGGGGTCTGAGAACACGTCGGGCAGGTGGTGGGAGGCCCAAGAGCTGTAGTTCACGTAGGAGTTGGCGGGCACCGTGTGGCCTTCGAACTCAAAAGCGTCGACCGACTTGCGCGGCCCGACCCAGGCGGGCGGGTACTTGCGCAAGGTCTCCTCCAAAGTCATCTCCAGGTTGGTCAGCTCGCCGCTCGTCAACTGCGCCGCGCTGGGCGCATCGCCGTGCAGCATCGTGCTTTGCTCAGCCACAAGGCGGTCTGCCAGCCGGGGGGCCTTGGCGAGCTCATAGAACATGAAGGCCACGGTCGAGGTCGTCGTGTCGTGACCCGCGAACAGCAGGGTCATCATCTCGTCCCTGATCTGTGCGTCCGATAGGCCCTGCCCGCTTTCGTCGTGGGCGTCGAGCAGCAGGCTGAGCACGTCCTCGCCCCGCTCGCCGGTGGCGCGCTGGTGTGAGATCTGGGTGTAGAGCAGGCGGTTGAGGCGTTTGGATGCCTCCTGCAGGCGTGCCCACGGCGTGCCGGGGACTCTGAGGAAGCGGAACTCGTAGCGGCTGGCGTAGAAGGCCAAGGCCTGCTCGAACATCGCGGCGGCGTCGATCTCCCGAGCGGCGGGGCCGTCTGGGTCGATCCCGAACAGGGCCTTCATCGCGATCCTCGTGGCCAAACGGCGCGTCCACGAGTACAGGTCGATCCGGGTGTTCGGGCGCCACTGTTCCAGAGCCCGTTCGGTCTCTTCGACCATCGTGTCGATCGAAGCGGCGATGCGCTCGCGGTGGAAGGCCGGCAGCATGATCTGGCGTGCGCGCTTGTGATAGGGGTCGTCGGTCGTCAACAGGCCGTCCCCGAGCAGTGCGATCAGGTCCCTGAAGTGCGATTCCCGCCACTTGAAGTTGGAGGCGTGGGAGACGGTGATGTAGTGGTTGGCGGCCGGTCCCAGCATGAACACGACGTTGCTGTGCAAGATCCGCAGCGTGAAAATGGGCCCGTATCTCTCGTATGCGTCCAGCAACAGGGGCAACGGCTCCTCGATGAAGCGCTTGGTGCGTGGGATCGAGAAGGCGGTGTCCCCGGGCGGATAGGGCACCGTCGCGGCCCGCTCATCGGCGAGGTCCTGGACAAGGATCCGAAACGGGTTTTCGTGGCGCAGCGGCGGCGGCTCGAGCACGGGCATGGTCTAAGCGTAGAGGACAGGCCAGCGGTTTGGCTGGCCGGCCAGCTTGGGGGCGGGGCGGATGGTGGTTGTTGTGCGGAAAGGGGCGTCCCCCGCGCGCGGCCCCCTTAACAAAGACCTACCTCGATGACTGGCCACGCACCGCACGCGGGGCACTCGGTTCCGCTTGAGCAAACCCTCCGGGCCGGGCTGCGGCCCGATGCCCGGCAGGCGACGCCGCCTGCGATACTCTGCGCTACGCACGATCGTTGGTCCCGTGCACAGGCACGGGGGCGTAGCTCAGTTGGTTAGAGCGCTGCCCTGTCACGGCAGAGGTCGCGGGTTCGAGTCCCGTCGCTCCCGCTCAGTGTTTATGGGCCGAATGCGGGTGTGTCGCACCGGCCGGGGCGGCTTAACGCACCCAGGACGTACATCGGGCGCAGCTGACTTAAGGCGACGATGGGCGACGCTGGCCGACAGAATGTCGTCTAGACCGCTTTCCGCCCCTGGGGCAAATGCGAGCGTCGTCGCGATGCCATCCAAAGACTGCTTGACTGTGGTTATTGCCGCCAGTTGCGTACTCCGGCAGGTCGACGTAGTAGTCGTCAGATCGACAGTGCGAGATCCTTTCGGCAGCTCGACCCCCCCACCGGGGGCAGATCGAAACATGCCGCCGGAGCGGTAGGGCATTGCGCGATGCTCCCAGAGCCCACCCGGGCTGGCGTCCAGGCCGAACCAAGGTTTGGTTCCTTCAGGCGCTCTTCAATGCTCGGGCAAACTACTTTGGAGTCGCAATGTAGTTGGGAGCGGCGAACCCCGAGGAATATGTTACTTTGTAGAGCGTGCCCGAAGCGCGCATATGACCTCGACGATAGAAATTGACGACGACCTGTTTGACCTCCTGAAGGAGCACGCAGAGCCGTTTATAGACACGCCGAGTGATGTTCTGCGTCGCCTGCTTGGCGACGTGTCTGGGTCAGCGCAAGCGAAACAGGCGGCATACACAAGGAGAACCTTGCCTGCCGCTGGCGCACCGACTCGACGGCGGAGTGCCAAAGGCCAGAAAGACAATGCGCGCAAAGGGAGCGTGAAGCGCACCCGAGCGCCATCAAACGCCCTCCTGTCAGAGAAGGCATATGAGTTGCCTCTGCTCGACGTGCTAGACACGGCCGGTGGCCGGCTTCCCACGCGCGAGGCCGTCGCAGCGGTCGGCGAGCGTGTGGCGGACCAGCTCATGCCGATGGACCACGGCGTAATGGACCAAGGGCAAGAGCGCTGGGAGAGTCGGGTCCAGTTCACCCGTCTGCGCCTCGTCGAGGCGGGTCTACTCGAGAAGAACTCCCCGCGCGGGGTCTGGGAGATCAGCGACGCTGGCCGTGAGCGTCTCAAACGCAGCGCAGCGGTCGCGGCGTGAGCACAGCCACGGCCACCAAGGGCCGCGAGCGCCAGGAGAAGATCCTACGAGCAATCTTCGAGGTCGCGGACGGCACCACGCGCGCGTGCGCTTACGAGGACATCGTTGTGCGAGCGTGGAAAATGTGGCCCGAGGAGTTTGGACTGCGCGGCTACGTGCACGAACACCCGGACTCGTCGGATCTCCACAAGCCGCTCTACGGTCCACTCAAGCGCGAAGGCCTCGTGCGAAGCGCCAACAAGAATTTCGGCCTAACTGAGCGGGGTCTAGCGGCCGTCGAGCGTTTGCGCTCCGGCACTGGGTCTAGGCTCGCGGATCGCGGGCGGCTAGAGCGCGATCAGAAGGCTGAGGTGCTGCGGCTGGTCGATCGACCAGCTTTGCGTCTGCTGCCTAACCCCGAGGAGCTGCTCGACACCGATCTCTACGACTTCTACGGCGTCACGGTCCGCACCAAGCCTGCGGAGTTCGCTGGGCGCCTGAAGACCGTCGACGCCGCGATCGACGCGGCCGTCAAGGCCAAGGACCCGTCCATCGAGCTTGAGAAGGTCGCGATGGTCGTCGCTACCCGCGGCGCGCTCAAGGCAAGGTATGCCGATTTGATCTCGGTGCGCTCTGCCGCCAAAGAGAAGACACGGAGCTAACCCATGCCAAAGATCCTGCCGCAGCCAAACGAGTTCGCCGACGAGCTGTTGGACGTCGTCGGTCAAGAGTTCAAGTTCGACCACGCCAAGGGGCTCGCGGAGTGGATTAAGAACTGCGCCGACGCCTATATCTGCGACGAGGTTCCCGACGACGAACAGGTCATGCTCATCGACCTTCACGAGACTAGTCCGAAGCGCGACTCGACGTTCCGCGTCACCGACTTTGTCGGCATGACGCATGCCGAAATTATAGGGGCGTTCAAGCGCTGGGGCGACCCGAGGGCGGCGAAACGCGGCACAAACAAGCAGACGCTCGGCGGTCACGGGAATGGCGGCAAGTTTTACATGCGCCAGAGCTTCAAGACGAGCCACTTCATCACCTACAGGGCCGGCAAGCTCAATGTCTACGGTTTCGACAAGGACCGTAGGTACGGCTTCCTGGAGGGCCACGAGGATCGAGCGATGTCACTCGCAGACGCGCTGGAGTACGCCGGCATCGACCTAGACGTCCTGCCCGATCAGGCGCGAAAGCGCCTGGGCGTTAGCGGCGGCTTCACCGTCGTCGTAGGCGAGAAGCCCGAGCAATTCGCCGGCCGCGCCACAGCGCGAGGCATCATCGAGAAGCTGCTCACGCACCCACAGGCCCGCCGCGTTATCGCCCACCGGCCGGTGTTCGCTCGCTTCGGCAAGGCTCGCGGCGAACACCAATTACTGGAGGTCAGTGATCCTGAGGGCCGCCCCGACTTCAGCGAAGCGCAACTGGTCGAGCTGCCTGCAACGCTCATAGACGCCAATGGCGACGAGCATCTGTTCCGCGACGAAAAGTATCCCGACGCCTACCTGGAACTGCGGGTGGCCAAGGACGCGCTGCGTTCGAGGAGCGCCGATCGCATCGACATCGCCGGCGCCGTCGGGATCATCGGTTCCTACGCAGTTCACGAGCTGGGCGGCAACGTGCCGGCCGCCGCCGAGTTCATCTACGGGGAGTGCTTCTGTCCTAAGCTGGAGGATCCCGAGGAGGATTTGGTCAAGAACGACCGCGAGAAGCTCGTCGAGGGCGAAAAGAGCCGGGCGCTGCTGGATTGGATTCGCGGTCAGGTCACGCTGCTAGCCGATCGGATCGCTGAAGCCGACGCGAAGGAGCGCCGCGCGCAGGACCTGAGCCAGTCTTCAGCGTTCAACGAGTTTCTCAACGAGTGGAAGAACAAGTTCATGCCAACGTTGATGAGCACGCTGTTCGGCGGCCCAGGCGAAGGCGGCGGGTTCGGGGGCACGGGCGCAGGTAGCGGGGGCACCGGCGAAAACGAGCCGACTCCCGACGGCGTGCCCAACGAAACAGACTCCGACCAAGGCTCCGGCGAGGAGGGCGGCGGCGGTGAGGAGGAACGAAAGGGGCCCCGCGCGCCGCGGGTGCTGCTCTCCAGCCAAAACGCGGATCCGCTGGATCCGCTCGGCGGGCCGGTGGATTGCTCGCCCCGCCACCCCGCAGTCTATCAACGCCACCAAGATGTTCCCGAGGGCATCTACTGGATCAACACGAGTCGTCCGCTCGCGCAGCGAATCCTCGACGACTATGGATCGCACAGCACCCGATGGCGCGACTACATGTTCCAGCGATACGTGGAGATCATCCTCAAGGAGTCGATCCGCGAGCTGGAGCGCAAGCAGGGCAGCTTGAACGCTGACCTCATCGACACTCACATCGACGAGCTCTACACCCGCATCCACGACCAGGCCGAGGAAGACCTAGCCGGGTTTCTTTTCGACGAGAAGCTCCAGGCTTGAGCGACCAACTCACACACATCGACCTGTTTTCGGGCGTTGGGGGATTCACCCTCGGGTTCGAGGCCACCGGCCTCTATGAGACTCGTCTGCTGGTGGACTCTGACCGCGCCGCGGCAGAAACTTTCAAGCGCAACCGGCCCAGAGTGCCGTTCTGGCCCAAGGATCTCAGCACGGTCGAAGCCGACGAGCTGCTTGGCCTGAGTAAGCTGCGCTTGGGCGAGCTAGACGTGTTGACCGCCGGACCGCCATGTCAGGGGCTGTCGAAGATCGGCTCCCGTCAGCTCGACGACGAGCGCAACCTGCTGCTGCGACACACCTGCGAGCTGATCGACGCCATCAAGCCGAAGCTAGCCATCATCGAGAACGTTCCATCGCTGTTCTGGGATGGCCAAAGCCCGCTCTTCGACGAGCTCAGTGACACGCTCCACGGCGCCGGTTACGTGCCAATCCCCGAGATCCTCGACGCGTGGCGATACGGCGTGCCGCAGCTGCGTCGACGCTTGTTTGTCCTTGCTGTGCGCGAGGACGTCGAGGCGCCAGCTGCCCCCTTCCCTGAGGGCGACCAATCGCTTCAGTTCAAGGCGCAGGAGCTCATCAAGGCTGCCGGAGTCGACGATCTACAGTGCCCGCCCGGCCTCTCTGTAGAGGAGGCCATTGGAGACCTGCCAGCTATACCAGCAGGCGGCGGCGGCGAAGCCGCGCAGTACCCGCTCGTGAGCGAGCTTTCCGACTACCAACGCGCGCGACGCTCTGGCGCGACGCTGTTGTTCAACCACAAGGCCCGCTCGCACTCGCCGGCCATGCTGAAGAAGATGGCGATGATCCAAGAGGGCGGCCGCAACCAGGAGTTGCCCGACGATCAGCGCCTTCGCGCCGATCCGGAGCGCGAGTATTTCTCCCAGGCCTACGGACGTCTACACCGCCACGGCATCGCGCAGACCATCACCACCTTCTTCCACAATCCCGGCAGCGGACGCTTCACGCACTACCGCGACCTGCGTGCGCTCACCGTACGCGAGGCGGCCCGATTCCAGAGTTTTGATGACGACTACATCTTCATCGGCAAGGCCGAGCAGCAAATGCGCCATGTCGGCAACGCCGTGCCGGTGCTTCTCTCCACGGCACTGGCACAGATGTGCGCGGAAATCCTCGTAAGCGATGGGACGAAAGCCGCCCTCGTCGATGCCGTCGCGTAAACCCGCGTCGGTTCCGCCCGCGCCTCCCCCTGCCGCCGGGAACCTCGCTGTGCGGCTGCAGCGGAGTCGCACGATGTCAGCCATTCCGAGCGACCGCACCTCTCTAGAGCAACGTTTGGCCTCGCTTCTGTGGGCCGTCGGGGTGCGTGGCTGGCGGCGTTCTGTCCGGGTCGAACGGACGAAACCCGACTTCGTCTTTTCGCGCCGCCAGATCGCGGTCTTCGTTGACGGCTGCTTCTGGCACGGCTGCCCTCGATGTTGTAGACGCCCTGCTACCAACGTCGACTACTGGGACGCCAAGCTCGACCGGAACATAGAGCGTGACATCGAGCAGACGCAGAGGCTCGAAGCGGCTGGCTGGACAGTCCTGCGCTTCTGGGGTCACGAGATCGATCGAGATCCCGAGGGCTGCGCGCAGCGGGTTAGGCTCGCCCACGTTGGGCGTGCCCAGCTCACGGCGTGATCGCGCTTGTCAGGCAGCGACGGCGAGCGGTGACGTTGCGTCTCTCTCAGTGGGCGACCGCAACTCGCTCAAATTTGGGTCGTCCAACTCTGCAGTCTGATCTGAGATCAACAACTCAAATCGCGCGATGCGTACCAGCCATGCCCGCCGCCCATTGCCCGGCTCGGATGCCCGCTTCCGCTGCGGGCATCCGGTGCGGCCACTTGACAACCAACGTCCATAACAGCAATTTTGCCACGCCTGCCGATAGGTTGCAAAAGTTGCAGATGTTGGGCGAAAGGAGGTATGATCGACCGATGGAGATCTTGAGCCCCGAGGACCGCGTCGTTCTGTGGCGCGCAGCGATCGATTCTCAGGGAACCCGACGCGAGACGCTGGTGCGCGCGATCGCCAAGGAGATTTTCGAGAGCCTTGGCGTCCTGGACATGTACGCCGATCAGTACGCGCAGCTAACTATCGAGAGCCTCAGCATCCTCGATGACGCTGGTCTGTTCGCAAGCGACAGCCTGCGGCGCTGCCTTGAGGCCCTGCACGAGTCGAGCGGCGGTGTCGAGCTTCTCGCCGCCGAGGTCGCCGGACTGTTGCGCGACGCGGCCGGCATTGAGCACCTCGGCGTGCAGCGGCGCATTCGCGCTGTCGAGATGGCCTCGCAGTGGCGCGAGCACCTGCTTGTCCGCGAGCCTGCCGAGCTGGGCTACCTGAGCGTCGCGGACGTCGCGGCGCGTTATGGCGTCAGCACCCAGGCCGTGTACAAGTGGCTTTCAAAACAGCGGATCGAGGGGACGCGCGGACCGGGAGGGTCATGGCGCATCCCGGCGGCTCAGTTTCATTCAGACACCCGGCCAGCCACCACGCGCGAGCGCTTGGACGCGCTGCAGGCGCAGCTCATCTCGCTTCATGGCGGCAGTGATCTCCCTGCGGAGGAAGAGCTCGGCGGGCAGTTGCGCACAGAGGGCTGAGCCTCACTGCGGCGGATGCGGGTCGAGTTTGACACCACGGTCCTGTGGGGCGCGTTTCACAGCCCCTCGGGGCCGTGCTTTTCGTTGATGGCGCTCGCGGCGCAGCGCACCCCGGTGCTGGACGGTTTTGTCACCGACGTGATCGGCGCCGAGTTCTGGTGGCGCGCGACCCAGCAGGGCGTCAGGGGGCCCGGACAGCGAGTGGCGCGCACCTACACCGAGCAGGAGCTAGAGCCGTTCCTGGAGACCTTCGAAGTGCTCCTAGAGCCCACAAACATGGCACGTGTGCCGCTCAGCCGAAGCCTTGGACAGAACGCAAGCCTCGTCGGCCTGTCTCTCGGCGAGTTCCTACACGTCGTCACCGGCGTTGATCGCGCTGCGCTACTCGCGGCCGCCACGCTCTCGTTTCCGGTCACGTTCGAGTCGATGGACATCGCCGACTTGCATGTGATCTGCGGCGCGCTACAGAATGGTGCCGACGTGATCTGCAGCAGCGACGGCAGACTGCTCGGCTATGACCCGATCGGTGACATCCGTGTGGTGCGTCCAAGGCACCTCGCCGGCGAGCTCGGGTTGATTGATTCCGCCAGCACGGCGACCCGGGTGCCGCCGGACCCATAGGGCCTAGAAAACGGGCACGAGATTAATCGTCGGGAGGTTTACGACTTCGCGTGTGGTGTGCACGAGCGTCATTCGGCTCCTTTGTAGGCGTTGCGGTTGCGGCGCGGGCAACACGACAGGATGGCCTCCGTGGCACCATATTCGTGCCAGCGAGATGCCGCCGACGCGGCGGGCACGCGGATATCGAGCGTGACGCGGCCCGTCTGGCACTGCGAGCGCAATCTCAGCGGGCTGGTAGATGAGGCTCGCATCGCCTTAATGCCTGCGCTCAGAGTCCGCGGAGGGCCGGCCGCTCCAGGGCGGAGCCAGGGTCCTCTCTTGGACAAAGCGAATCCTCGTGGCACTGAGAGGAGCTCCGGCTGGTGCTTTCGTCGCCGGGTGCGAGTGGGAGTCCCCCGGTCCTGAAGCTGAGGCTTTCCGGGCTCGACGTACCCACGACGTACAACCCATCGTCATTCAGCCTCCTTCTAGATCGGTCTGGAATGACGGTTTTCCCGTAGCGACAGGACGATCGGCGACGTTAGGGGACGTTCTCGCGCCCTGTCACGGCAGAGGTCGCGGGTTCGAGTCCCGTCGCTCCCGCTCTTTACACACCCCTGAAACGGCCGCTTTCTTGCGGCTGGGATTGGAAATAGGGGGCGAAGGGCGGCTTGGGTTGGACAACGTGGTCGCCCACGGACTGCGAACGTCCGTTTCAGCGCAGGACGCCTCGTTGCTTATCCATGCCGCGTGTTTTCTCCGAGCCCTGACCGCCACTCCGTCCAGTCCCACGCACCCGTGAGGATAGGCAATCCAGGGTATTTTGCTGCTCCGACCGTGGGTGACGGCGAACTGTCCGAGGTGGGGTCGTTCGGAGGCTGATGGATATATGCCTCCCGGGTCAGTCCGGCCCCTGGATCCCCCGATGTGCAAGCCCTGGACCAAACCTTGCCTGGAGCCTCGACCCGAGACTAGATGACGTGCCCAGCCAGCTAGGTTGGTGCCCAGGCTATCCGTGTATATACTGACGTGATGAAGGTCGTGAAGGTTCGCCGCGTCGGCAACAGCAACGTGATCTCGATCCCGAGAGAGTTCGAGGCTCAAGGCTACGCGCCGGGCTCCTCCGTATTGGTCGAGGAGCTTCCGGGTGGCGAGTTGCGGATCATGTCCACGGAGAAGGTCCGCCAGCGCATCCGCGATATTGGGGAGCGCGTTGTCGCCGAGCACGGCGAGGCACTCCAGATCCTTGCCGACCACGACCCTGAGTCTGCTCAACGATAGGGCATGGTCGAGGATCAGCCCGGCGAGATCGAGACGGTCTACCTAACGCTCGATGATGTCCTCGGGCTGCAATGGCCTAATCATCGGTGTCACCGCGACAGAGGCAGCCGACCAGCTACGCAACCGCGAAGGGTTGGAGAGCGCTCTCGCGCGTCCTGGCTCGTACGAACATTACGAGAATGCCGATCTCGCGCTCCAAGCGGCCGTACTTGCGCACGGTATCGCTGAGGGCCAACAGTTCATCGATGGCAACAAGCGAACGGCACTTGTTGCCATGCTCGCGTTCCTGGAGATCAACGACGTTGAGGTCAACGCATCTGATCCTGAGTTGGCGGACTGGATCATCAGCTTCAGCGCTGGAGCGACGCCTGAGGAAGTAGCCAAGCTCATACGCTCGGCCACTATTCCCAGATAGATCCTGGAGCGCCCTCGGCCCACGCTGATGTCGGCGACTACTTCGCGTCGATGACGAGCACGCTCAATACCCGTCGCGTACACGACGCACGGCGGCGACGACATTCGGCATCGGCTCACCGGTCAGTGTCTCTCCCCAACCCTCGGGCATCCGATGACATCCGGCTCAGGGTGGCCGCCGACGATCTGTGTGTACTCAATCTTCTGGACCGAGGGCTCCCCAGGTTGCGCTTGCGTCTTTTTGTCTACCGTCATTTCCCCAGCTTAGTTGCCGCAGTGGGGCCAACCGGATCTCGATCCCTCGATGTGCAATCACCGGACTAGACCCCGTCGCTCCCGCTCAATGTTTATCGGCCAAATGCGGATGTCGCACCGGCCGGGGTCGGCTTAACGCACTCAGGGCGTACGCAGGATGTGTCGATGCAGACACGACGCCCTCGCTGACTTTCGGCGCGGAATGTATCGATCAACTTGCCTGCGCTCGCGCGTGATCTACCTCGCGCTGGAGGTTGACCTGTGCGCACTCGGGGATGGCGTTACTGCTGCATGACCAGGAGTACGAGGCGTGCTTCATCGCTAACTCGGTCAACTGCGCAGTCGAGGCGGAGTCGCGGCTGTCGTGAGGGGCGGATCGTCAAGTGGTTCGGGTCGGAGGAGGACGAGGGCGGCTACCTTTCGCGCTACACCATGCACGAGTCCATCCGTGACGGTGCGACGCTCCAGCTGCACTTCGAGCCGCGGCTGTCGGAGATTCACATCGACGAAGAGGCCGTGGATGCCGCCTTCGAGGAGCTCGCCGAGGCCAACGAGACCACCTGCTTCTTCAGCTCAAGCCCGTCGATCACGTTGCCGTCGCTCTTGGCGCGATTCCCTCCCCACGTGCTTGCAAGCGGCTCTCGGTAGAACTCGACCTCGCCCGATGCCTTGCCAAGCAGCTCCGCGAGGCTGCGACGGATGATCACGAGCTGTTCGTCTGTGTCATCGGCGTCGCCGTCGACTAGGGCCGCGTAGGTAGTAGCGATGCGCTGCTTGTCCTGACCGCTTGAGATCGGCTCGAACGAGTCCGGGTGCAACAGGTGCAGCACGATATGACGCATTCCAGAGGCGCCCTGATCCTCGGCGGCGTCGGCGAAGTCACGGAGCCGCCACGGATCGTCAAGGATCTCGTCACGCTCGACCGGCGGCTTCTGCTTCAAACGCCGCGCAAAGTCAAGGATGAAACCGAGCTGAACGTCCGGCCTGAGCAAGAAGAACTGGCCCGGATGCCCGATGCCCTGTTCGCCGAGCGCCAGCCACGCGTCCTCATCCTCGCTCAGCGCGGTGTCCGCCCACGACAGCACCTCGTTGACGCGCGCACGCTTCGTCGCCGCGCTGACGCTCCCGTTCCACGCGAACAGGTAGTAGACGATCAGCAGCTCGGCGCCGAGCAGGACCAGCTGCCGGTCGCTCGAAAGCTGCTGCTTGAGCTTCTCGATGAACGTCCCCCCATCGACCAGCGGCTGACCGATGATGTTGTTGAAGGCACGATCGAGATGATCCGTGGTCCAAAGCGGCTCCTCCAGCCCGCGAAGTGAGCCGTCAGTGAGCAGACAGCGGTCCTTCCAAGCCTCGATGACGGCCTGAATATGCTCGCGCGGCCTAGCGTCAGTCAGCGCCACGCGAAGGTCATATCAGAGCGGGCACCAAATGCGTTGCCTCCGATGGCTCGATCGGCTCTGACGTCGCGTGCCGAGGTCCGTTTGCGAGTGATTGTCGCCGATGCGACGGAAGACCGCCATGGGGCTCCGTGCGCGAGCAGCTATTTGCAAGCGTTGCTTGCTTATTGCGGCTCTTGGTTCAGTTGGCCGGAGGGTCTTTGTGTGACCGGGGTGTGTGTGGCGGCGTGTCGCAGAAGGCGGGGGAGGATCTGGCGGTGCAGAATCGATACGGGTGGCCAGAGGATTTTGGCGATCGGCTTGTCGTAGCGCACGTGTGTGGACAGCGTGACGCGTGCCGGTTCGGTCTGGAAGAGCAGGCGCGAGGTGAGGTACCAGGAGCGTGACTCGATCGTGAGCGAGTCACGCTCACGGTCGACGATCGCCCAGCCGAGGACGTGCTTGGGCGATGTCCGGCGTGCCAAGCGTAGGTTGAGTCCGTAGCGGAAACCGACGAGGAGAAGCCAGCGCACGGACCGTGGCGCATCCTCGAACACGGCGCGCGCCCACTGCTCGGGGGCGCGCTCGTTCGCTGCGGTGACGGACGCCTCGAAGGAGTCCTCGTAGTCGCAGCGGTATCCGGCGAGGCTGCTCGGCATCGGCCTCGCGACGCTATCTGCCTCCGCGCCTTTGGGAGCGCTTCGTTCGGGTGATCGTTCTCCAGCGTGCCGAGGCGGCCTTCCAGTTGCCATGTCGTGTCAGGCTCCGTGTCTGCTCCTCAGCAGAACCCGCGCTCCGCGGTTTGGCGGATAGGTGACAAAGCGCCGGCGCGGGCGCTCTGGTTTCGCGTCGGGCGCCTCCAGCTCGCATTGGGCGAAGACGTGGCGCAGGATTACCTTCATCTCGAGTGTCGCGAAGGCCGCACCGATGCAACGGCGCGTGCCGCCGCCGAAGGGCAGCCAGGTGTAGGTGTCCGGGGCGTCTTCCATGAAGCGCTCCGGTCGGAAGGCCTCTGGTTCGGGGTAGAGGTCGAGGCGGCTGTGTGTGAGGATCATCGAACACGTCAGCAGCGTGCCCGGCGGTACCGTGTAGTCGCCGACGGTGAATGGCGTGTTGACTTGGCGGGCGACCAGCGGGACCACGGGGCGCAGACGCAGGCCCTCCTTGATCAGACAGTCCAGATTCCGATCGTCGTCCTCGGCGACCGCGGTGCGCAGGCGCGCGTGGACCTCGGGCGTGCGCAGCACGCGCTCAAAGATCCACGCCAACCCCGTAGCCGTCGTCTCGTGGCCGGCGAGCAGCAGCGTGACGAGCTGATCGCGCAGCTCCTCGTCGGTCATCGCCTCCCCGTGCTCGTCGCGCGCCCCGAGCAGCATCGAGAGGATGTCCTCGTGCTCGGCGAGATCCGGGTCCAAGCGCTTACGGGCGATCTCATCGAAGAGGATCTCATCAACGCGCTCGCGCAGTGCCACGAAGCGCCGCCAGGGGCTGCGGGCACCCATGTCGCGCTGCAGGACCGGCCACAGCAGCGCCGGGGAGTTCAGGAGCTTCGGCAGCAGCCGCTCCAGCTCGGCGGCGCGAGCGGCGTCTTCGATTCCGAGCACCGCGCGCAGGATCACGCGCAACGTGATCCGTTGCATCGAGGTGTGCGCCGAGAACGGCCTGCCAACCGGCCAGCTTGCGATCTCCTCGTCGGCGATCTCGCCGATCAACTCCGCATAGACGCCCATGCGCTCCCCATGAAACGGTGGCAGCATCAGTTTGCGGCGGTTGAGATGGCGCTTGCCGTCGAGCAGCAGCACCGACTCGGGCCCCGCGACGGGCTGCATCACGCCGTTGCCCTCGCCAGCGCGCAGCTGGTCGGGGTCGCTCGTGAATACGCGCTTGATCTCTGCGGGGTCGGCGATCACGACCAGGAAGCCCACGGGCCAGATCCGCAGCGAGAATATGTCGCCGTAACGGCGCCGGCAACGCTCCAGCAGGTCGTGTTCGGCCAGCAGCCAGTATGAGCCGAGGAGATGTCGAGGGACGTGGGGCCCGGGCGGGGCTTGGGAAATGTCAGCGGGAGGAGCCTGCGGTTCGCGCGGCGGGACGTCGCGCCAGCGCGATTGACGGCCGGCCGCTACAGGCGTCTCCGTGGTGGGTGTGGATGGGGCTGTGACCGTGGCCGCTTCGGTGTTCATGTGGACTCCTTGGCTCGGAGGATCATGCCGTCGTCGATCAGCGAAAGGATCTGCCCGAAGAGATCCTCAGGCACGGCATCCGGCTCGGTGAGCTGCTGAATCGAAAGTCCGTCAACGAGCGCGATCACCGCGGTCGCAAGCCGCTCCGCGGGAATCGCCATCGGTACGCCGATCGCCTCGTGCCGCGCGCGCATCGATGCGGCCAGCTCCTCGCGCAGCCGCGCGTTGCGCTCGGCGTAGCGCGCGGCCACCTTCGGGTCGCGCACGGCAAGCGCGGAGTACTCGTGAAAGAGCAGCACGACATCGTGTCCGTGCTCGAGCACGGCGGAGACGTCGCGGCTCAGATCGCCACTGATGTCACGGTCCGCGGGCGCCGAGGCCGCGGCGGTGATCAGCGCGCGCAGCCGCTCGTCGAGCTCGTCCAGCAGCGCGAAGAACAACTCGTCCTTGCTCGCGAAGCTCCAGTAGAGAGCGCCCTTGGAGAATCCGGCCTCGGCGGCGATCTCGCTCATCGAGGCGCCGTGGTAGCCGCTGCGCGCGAACACTCGGGAGGCCGCCGCGAGAAGTTGCTCGCGCGAGCTGCCCAGCTGTGCCGACTTCGCCTTGACGGCAGCCTGCCGATGATCGAGCTTGACTGGCACCTCAAAGACCATACCGACCGGACGGTATGTAGTCAAGGGCGCTGAACGAGGCCTCATCCGACCAGCGGCGCAAGCCGGGTGCCGACCACCCGAGCCGCCCTACCGCGCGAGACGTCCACATTGCCAGCGTGAGCCGCAGTCGCTGCGCTACTCAACAATCTCCTGCTGCGGACGTTGACCGAGGCGTCCGGTGCTTGATGTGGGCGATGACGTCGCTCACTGTCGCCCGCCTGACCTGGATGCCGAACCGAGGGCTTCGAATAATATACCGATAGCTAGTATTTGCGGCCCTTTGTAAGCGACAGGCATCTCGGCGGCGGAAGTGTGTGCAAGAGCCGCAACGGGAGAAAGCTGGCCCTCGCCGGCTTGCGTCCATGCAAATGCGAACGGTGAATACGAGATAAGCGTGCCTCGGGGCGCCTTTAACGTGGAATTCTCGAGCCCACGACAAGGTCAAGCCTACGTTACGGAGTTCTACGACGGCAAGCTTTCGATCGCACAGGCAGAACCGGTTACTGTAACCGCCGGCAGCACCACGAGCGCCATAGACGCGGAGCTGGTGGAACGTACGAGTCCGGGTGACATCATCGCCGGAGTCGTGACAAGCGCCGCAAATCAGCAGCCAATCGCTGGGATTGAAGTGTGCGCTTATGAAATCGTGGAAGAAGCACACCTGTTTGGTCGGTGCACCACGACTGAATCTGGAGGGAAATATGCCATTATTGGCCTCTCCAGCGGCGAATATACCGTCGAATTTTTCATCGCCGTCCAATAGCGGGCTCAACTACATTACGCAGTATTACGTCCAAGCCAATTCGCCCGGTAAGGCCGCTGCCGTCGCGCTTAGCTATGAATCCGTCGCTCTCGCCGTCAACGAGCAGATGCACGAAGGAGGACGCATCGCAGGCGATGTGGATGATGCGGCGAGTGGAGCGCCTATATCAGGGATATCTGTGTGCGCCTATTCTGAACAGGAAGAAACGCTGGTGGCACCTTGTGCGAGCACCGGACAAACCGGCGAGTATACGATTGCCGGCCTGCCCCAGGGCGAATATAAGGTTGAATTCGCGGTGGCACCCGAAAGCACGCTCGATTACGTCGGTCAGTTCTTCGACAAACAGAGCTCTGCCGGGTCCGCAACGCTTGTGCCCGTGGCAGTTGGCAAAACCAGCGCGGGCATAAACGCCAAGCTGCAGCTCGGCGGTCGCATATCGGGGCGGGTGAACGGGATCGGTAGTGGGCCTATCGGCAATGTGCTCGTTTGTGCACTGAGGACTGTCAGCGAAGCGGTTGCGTGTGCGCTCACGGGGCGCAATGGCGAATACGTGGTACTGGGCGTGCCGGCGGGCAGTTATGTGATCGGCTTTGACGATGGGAATACCTACGCGGTTCAGTACTACAACGATCAGACGGTCTACCCCGATGCCCAGAAGGTGGAGGTTACCGTGGGCGCAAGCACGACCGATATAGACGACACTCTCGGCCGTCGCGATGAACGTGTCCCCTCGGGTCCGACTCCCCCGGTCGCGAGCGGTCCGCCAATCCCGCACGGCGTCACTCTGGAAGAACCCCTGACGCCGGCGCCGCCGACCCCTCAAACTCCACCGACCTCGGCCTCCTCGCAGACGAGCACATCGACAGCCGGCGCGAGCACGTCAACGCCGATGCCGGCTCAAGTCGCACCTGTCATCGAGGCGCCTATGCCGAAGATCGTCATATCGGGAAGCACTGCGTCGCTGCTCCTGAGCTGCAGTGATGCGACCTGCAGAGGGTCGATCGAGTTGACCTCGCAGATCATGACCAACCGCCATGAGGGAGGAAAGGCGGCCTCTCATCGGGAGACTCTGGTGCTCGCCAGAGGATACTTCTCCCTGGCGGGAGGCAAGAGCGCGGCTGCCGTGCTCCACCTCACAGCCCAGGGCAGGCTACGACTGGCTCGAGGCAAAGCGTCATCCCCTTGCCGCAAATCTGATTCTGTCGGTCGAGGGCGGGAAGACGTTCACAAAGTCGGTGATGGCGAGTTGATCGAGTCTCTACGCCATCCTAGATTGCCGTGGTTCGGCCCCGCTTGAGGGTACGTTTGGCTCGATGAGCCGGACCTCTCAATCGAAGCTCCAGGCGCTGTCTGGGTGAAACATCAGGGACGCGCCGAGCGCCGCGCCGGTGTCCGTAAATTGCGACTGCACGATCGGCGTCTGTGCGACGTCCGCGAGCGCGTTCTCTTGCACCGTGTGGGTGAGACGGCCGATGATGTGCAGGTAGAAGCCCGTCATGATCCCGCCGCCCAGCACGACGGCGGCCGGGTTCACGATATTCAGGTAATTGGCTATGCCTATCCCCAGTCGGTCCGCCAGTTCGTCCGCCACCTCAAGCGCGGCAAGGTCTCCGTCTTCGATCGCCGCCACCACCATTTCAGGTGTCAGCCGGTCGTCGTGGGTCAGCAGCGTCTCGGCTCCACGGCTTTCCCAATCGATCGCCTTCGCCCGTGCGCGTGCGGCGATGGCCGGGCCATTGACAAACGTCTCCAAGCATCCGATCTGCCCGCAAGCGCAAGGCGGACCGCTCGACTCGATCTTCATGTGTCCTATCTCGCCCGCGCAGTAGTTGTTTCCGAAGTGCAGCTTCCCGCCTATCGCGACCCCCGACCCCACGCCGCTGCCGACAAAGACGCAGGTGAAGTCGTCGAATTCGCGACCCACGCCGAGATGCAGCTCGGCGCGCGTGGCGCAGCGGGTGTCGTTGTCCACCCGGAACCTCAGCTCGGGATAGGTGTTGGCGAGCACAGTCTTGAAGGGCACGTTTCTGAGACCCAGGCCCGGGCTGAACTTGAGGGTGCCCGTCCGCACATCCACGGGACCGGGCGCCGCGATTCCCACGCCCACGGGCGGATCTCGACCGTCGAAATGATCCGCGAGCAAGCGGTCCACCATGTCGCGTACCTGCTCCATCGCCGTGCGAGGCGTCGCCGGCCGCCGGATCGGGTCGAGGTACTTCTGCGAATCGAAGATGTCCGGTGCGTCGTCCAACACCTCGACCCAGCCCCTGATCGTAGCCGAGCCCACATCGATGCCGATCGCGCGGCGCTCCGCTTGGTGGTGGGAACCGTTGCCCCGGGTCGCGCTGCGGCGCCCAAGCGCCGTGTTCCCGCCGGGCCTCTGTCTCTCGTCGGGCCTCTGTCTTTCGTCGCGGTCCAGGAGTCTCCGAACCCCAGCCACAAGGCGCGAAATGTGCTCGTTCACGCCCCCCGTCGATGCCTCGAACCACTGGTGACTCGCCACGAAAAGACATATCTCGTGGCTGTCGTTTGGGTCCGTGTCGTCCGTTCGCACAAGCAGGATGGGCTTGTCCTTAGTGGCCGCCTTCTCGATCTCGTTGCTCACATGCGGCGATCGGACAGCTTCTCGGCTGAACACGAGCAGGAACACCGTGCACTCCTCGATCGCCTCGACGATGGCCTCCGCATAACGTTGTCCGGGAAGAACGTCGCGAGGCGCGATCCAGCACCCGATTCCGGCGTGTTCCAGGCCCGCACAGAACGCTTCTGCCGGCTCCTGATCCTCGCCGGCGTGACTGATGAAGACCAATGATGAGCCGTTCGCCATTTTGTGTGATCAGACAACCGCGCGTTGGAGGCGCAAGCGGAGTGGACGCGAGCACGATCCTTGCGTCCGCCGAGCCCAATCGTCTGGGCCGCACAGTCTTCCGTTGGATGTGGGGGGCACCGGTCTGATTCGTATCGAGATCTATGTAGGATCCATCGTTCTGGCTGTCGGACTGTAGTCGATTCAGCGATTCCCGGTGGTCGCGCCGGTGGTCCCCTACGTTTCAGACGGCGAGCTCGACGTCGTGAACCCACATCACCTCGGCCCAGTCGGCGTTCTCGGTATTCATCAGCTCGAACATGCGTCGTGCGATCAGGCGCAGTTCGCCGACGTGCTCGGCGTGCTCACCACGACGCTGCAGATCTCTGAGTTGGTTCACGGTCCACGTGTAGCGCTCCGCGTGTCGTCCATGCTCGCGATGGGCCTCGATATAGCTCAGTGCGCCGCCCGCTGCCGGAAGCGCGACCGTCAGAAACGCTGTCGTCGTGCCGCCGTCGCCCAGTGCGTGCGCCAGAGCGCAGACCAGCGTGCCGACGAATGCCGCCAATACTCCTCCACGCAACAGCCTGTGCCACAGGCGGTGATGCTGACCGCGTCGCGTGTGGTAATCGATCTGCCCCGCGATCCAGCGTTGCAGGATGAGCGTCCGCAGCCAAGGCACATCCATCTGCGTGAGGGTGATCCGTGGGCGCCTTCGCCATAGCTCATCTACGGTCCTTCGATACCACTCCAGCTGCACGGTCGGAGGTCGTACCGCGTGTGAGCCGCCTCTCTCGTCGCCGTTGCCGGCGGTGAAGTGCCGCGGGTCGGCGAGCGCGCTGTAGGGCATCACTCTCAGCATCTCGGCAAGCGCGCGCAACGTCACCCATCGCCGATGCGCCCGCTGGTGAACGATCGTCAGGCGCCCCGCGACCACGGTCGCCATGAGCAGCACCTCAATCCAGGTGAGCAGCGTGGCGCGCGGTGCGTATACGACACGGGCCGCCGCCGCGGCCACAGCGGCGGCCGCAAACACTGCCGTGGCCACCCCGAAGCCGAGCACCTTGTTGCGGAAGCTGGTCGCGGCTGTGTCGGCCTTCACAAAGACCGGGAACAGCCACCCCTCAAGCGACAGGGTGACCTCGTGAAATCGCGTTCTCGTCTTTGCCTCTTGGCGCTTCTCGCCGAACGCCGCGGCGCCCGCCTGAAGCTCGCTCTCGTTTCTCGCAAGCTCTTTTCGCAACGCCCGTCCCGGTGGTCGCAGACGGTTGAAGTGATGCAGGTCTTTGTATGCGGAGCGCACTTCGCTCCAATCGCCGTCCTCGAACAGCGACTCGACCACGCCGGCTCGATCGGTGCGTACGACGAATACCGGGATTCGCCGCTCGCCGGGCGACCTCGACGGCCCTCGCCGATGTCGCTCTGAGGCGATACCGGCCCGCGTCCCGCCACGCGCATATTCCACGATCGCGGCGGTTCCCCCTGCTCCCCTGGCCGGCAGGCCGTCCCACAGGGCGATGAGCACATCGGAATGCTCGACGACTTCCTGCCCGCCCAGTTCGTAGCACTCCTCGTCCGAGAGTCCCCCATGGCTTTTCGCGACGGTGTGGAACACGGCCGACTCGTAGAGCTCCTGGAACTCAGCCCGTGACCGCTCATCGGCGAAGTCCTCCATGTACCGCTCCCGGTTGAAAGGCAGCGACACCATGAGGTCGGCGTCCGCACGACTCAACACGCAGCCGGCGACGAGCCTGTCGGCTCCCTCGGCCAACGGCGAGACCACCCTGTAGGTGACCGGCGTTTCATGGGCCGGCAAATATGCGGGAATCTCGTCCAGAACGTGGGCGACCGATCGACGAAGCTCCTCCGCGTTGGTGAGCCTGCGATGTCCGCTCACCCCCACCCGGAGGCGGAATGGGATGGTCTCGGCGGCCGCGATCACGGGCGCCTCGGCATCGTATGCGGCCACGCCCCCGGCGCCAAGGTCGACCGGTGGATACATGGCCGTGGTGCGCTTCGGTCCGTGCATTCGCCGAAACTCTAACCGCACGCGCGTCAGCTTGTGCGTTCTGTTCGGAATAGTGGGCAGGGGGATCGTTGCCGGAGAGGAGGCGGGGCAAGGATGCCCCGCCCCCGCGGGCCTGGTCTCAAACTTTGCCGCGCGGATGCGCGCCAAAACACTCTCCCCAATGGTCATGAATCGAGAAACCGCCGAGTCGTGCCGCGGCTAGAGTGACGGTCATGCACCTTCCCTCCACCCTTGCGTGACGATGGCCACCAAGACAACCAAGCGCCCGTACCCCAAGCGCTCTACCGCCCCGCAAGTCGCCGACGTTCACGACTCGATCCGCGTGCACGGCGCTCGCGTCAACAACCTCAAGGACGTCACCGTCGAGCTTCCCAAGCGCCGGCTGACCGCCTTTACCGGCGTGTCCGGTTCGGGCAAGAGCTCTCTGGTCTTCGGCACGATCGCCGCCGAGTCCCAGCGGCTCATCAACGAGACCTACAGCGCCTTCGTACAAGGCTTTATGCCGACACAGGCGCGACCCGAGGTCGACGTGCTCGAAGGGCTGACGACCGCCATCGTCGTCGACCAGGAGCGAATGGGCGCCGACCTTCGCTCCACGGTCGGCACCGCGACCGACGCCGGCGCGATGCTGCGCATCCTCTTCAGTCGTCTCGGCAAGCCTCACATCGGCTCGCCTCAGGCGTTCTCCTTCAATGTCGCCTCGGTCTCGGGCGCCGGCGCCGTCACATTCGAGCGTGCCGGGCGCACGACCAAAGAGAAGCGGAGCTTCTCCATCCTCGGCGGCATGTGCCCGCGCTGCGAGGGTCGCGGCTCGATCTCCGACATCGATCTCACCCAGCTCTACGACGAGGGCAAGTCGCTCAAAGAAGGCGCCCTGGAGATCCCCGGCTACAGCATGGACGGTTGGTACGGACGGATCTTCTTGGGCTGCGGCTTCTTCGACCCGGACAAGCCGATCAAGAAGTACACCAAGAAGGAACTGAACGATCTCCTGCACAAGGAGCCCACCAAGATCAAGGTTGACGGCATCAACCTGACCTACGAGGGCTTGATCCCAAGGATCCAGAAGTCGATGCTCTCCAAGGACGTCGAGTCGCTGCAGCCCCACATCCGCGCCTTTGTGGAGCGCGCCGTCACGTTCGCCGTCTGCCCTGAGTGCGACGGGACTCGCCTCGGCGAGCAGGCCCGCTCGTCGAAGATCAAGGGCATCAACATCGCCGACGCCTGTGCGATGCAGATCTCAGACCTGGCGGCGTGGGTGGGCAAGCTCGAGAACAAGTCGGTGGCGCCGTTGCTCGATGCCCTGGGCGCGACGCTCGACTCGTTTGTGGAGATCGGTCTCGGCTACCTCTCGCTGGAGCGGGCCTCAGGCACGCTTTCGGGCGGCGAGGCCCAGCGAGTCAAGATGATCCGTCAGCTCGGCTCCGCGCTGACCGACGTCACCTACGTTTTCGACGAGCCCACGATCGGGCTGCACCCCCACGACATCGAGCGGATGAACGAGCTGTTGCTGGCGCTGCGCGACAAGGGCAACACCGTGCTCGTCGTCGAGCACAAGCCCGAGACGATCGCGATCGCCGACCACGTCGTCGATCTCGGCCCGAAGGCCGGCGTCGGCGGCGGCGAAGTTGTGTTCGAGGGGACCGTGGAGGGGCTCAGGGCAAGCGACACGATCACCGGCCACCACCTCGACGATCGGGCCACCCTCAAGGCCGAGGTGCGCTCGCCGGATGGCGCGCTCGAGGTGCGCGGCGCGAGTACCCACAACCTGCGCGCCGTCGACGTGGACATTCCGCTCGGCGTATTGGTTGTGATCACCGGCGTGGCCGGCTCGGGCAAGAGCTCCTTGATCGACGGCTCGCTGTCCAAGCGGGACGGTGTGGTCACGATCGACCAGGCCGCGATCAAGGGTTCGCGGCGCAGCAACCCGGCGACCTACACGGGCCTGCTGGACCCGATCCGCAAGGCGTTCGCGAAAGAGAGCGGCGTGAAGCCCGCATTGTTCAGCGCCAACTCCGAGGGCGCCTGCCCCAACTGCAACGGCGCCGGGGTTATCTACACCGATCTGGCCATGATGGCCGGTGTCGCGGTCCCCTGTGAGGTGTGCGACGGAAAGCGCTTCCAAGCTGAGGTGCTCGACTACAAGTTCGGCGGCAAGGACATAAGCGAGGTGCTCGCGATGTCGGTGGTCGAGGCCGCGAGGTTCTTCGGCGAGGGCAACGCCAACACACCGGCCGCCCACAAGATCCTCGAGCGGCTCGCCGACGTCGGTCTGGGCTACCTCAGCCTCGGTCAGCCGCTACCCACGCTCTCAGGCGGCGAGCGCCAGCGACTCAAGCTCGCCACCCAGATGGTGGACGTAGGATCCCGCCGGGAGGGTGGGACCTTCGTCTACGTGCTGGACGAGCCGACCAGCGGCCTGCACCTGGCCGACGTCGAGCAGCTGCTCGGCTTGCTCGACCGGCTCGTGGACTCCGGCAAGTCGGTGATCGTGATCGAGCACCACCAGGCGGTCATGGCCCACGCCGACTGGATCGTCGACCTCGGCCCCGGCGCCGGGCACGACGGCGGGCGGATCGTCTTCCAGGGCACGCCCGCCGAGCTGGTGGCCAAGCGCTCCACGCTCACCGGCGAGCACCTCGCGGCGTACGTCGGCGCCTGATCGAATCGCCGGTCGTCGTGTCGTCGTGTCGTCGTGTCGTCGTGGCGCCATGTCGTCGTGGCGCCGGCGGCTAGCTCGGCGTACGCGCGAACCGCGGGACCCCCTCGAAATGAGGGGCCCACGGCGGGGCCGAGCGCGTCCAGATCTCGGCTGTGGGCTCAAACCAAGACGTGTCCTCGATCGTGCCGCCCTTCAGGAACGCGATCTGGGGCATCGATTCGATCGTGCTGTACAGCGGCGATCCGCAAGCCGAGCAGAACCGGCGCTCGGTCGTGCTCCGGTAGTCCTCGCTGGCTGTCTTGAACGAGGCGATCGTGTCGCCCTCGACGATGAGCGCATCGCTCGGCACGCCCACGATGATCGAGAAGGCCGTTGCCGTCTGGAGCCGGCAGTTCGAGCAGTAGCAAACCCCTTGCCAGATCGGCTCGGCGTCCACGCTGTAGGTGACGCCACCGCACAGGCATCGGCCCGTGATGGGTCTCGGTATCTCGGCCACGCCCCCAAACCCTACTGACGTCAGCGCGCCACCGCGAAACACCTACCCATTAGTCACTGGCGTCTACTAAGTGTATACTTAGTCGGCCAACGGAATTGTCCGAACACGCTCGCGAGGAGGGCTGAGCATGGCGGGAAGATCGACGCAGGGCGGTGCCACGGTTCAGATGCTCGAGCGAGCGCTGCTGCCGACCAAGAACGTCCTCGAAGAGGTCGGGGACATGATGATCTTGACCGGCAAGACGCTCTCCTCTGCAGTCCGTCCTCCCTACCCCTATGGAGAGGAGTTCGTCTCGCAGTTCCTGTTTGTGTTGCGCATGGTTTGGTTTCCGCTGCTGGTCACCACTTTCGCGATCAACTACGGGGCGCCCGGCCTGCAGGCGGCCAACTTCCTGCGCATCTTCGGCGCGACCGACCGCCTCGGCGGGTTCTTCGTGCTCGCCGCGATCCGCGAAATCGGCCCCCTCATCACCTCGGTTGTGCTCGCCGGAGTCGCCGGCACCGCCATCACGGCCGACCTTGGAGCCCGCAAGATCCGCGAGGAGCTCGACGCATTGCAGGTGCTGGGCGTGGACCCGGTCAAGAACCTCGTCGTGCCACGGTTCCTGGCTTTGATGCTGATCACTGGCCTGTTTGACCTGTACGCCCTGCTGTTCGGCATTTTCGGTGGCATCGCCGCCGCCACCGTCACCGGCCAGCCCCTGGGCCCGTTCTGGGCGACGCTGTTCGCAAACGCCACGTCCACCGACCTGTGGGGCTCGGTGCTCAAGACCACCCTGTTCGGGGCGATCATCGCGATCGTCTGCTGTTACAAGGGCATGACCGCCTCCGGTGGCGCGGAGGGCGTCGGCCGGGCCGTCAACCAGGCGGTGGTGATCTCGTTTCTGGGTGTGGGCTCGTTCAACTACGTGTTCACCCAGACCCTGCTCGCCACCCACCCGAACATCCTGGTGATCAAGTGACCCGCGCGCGCCATGAATGAGTTGCTGGCGCTCCCCCGCGCTTGGCTTGCCAACGCGGGCGAAATCGCCGGCTTCACCGGCAACGTCCTGCGCAATGTGTGGGGCTTGCGCGTGCTTCGCTTCTTCGGCGAGGCGCTGCGTCAGGCGGGTACCCTGATCGTCGGCTCGACCCTCGTCATATGGGGATTGGTGTTCGTGACTGGGCTTGGCACCTGCGGCATCGAGGGCGCTTATTTCCTGGAGTCTCAGGGCGCTCCCGCCTACGCGGGCGTGTTCACCGCCTTGTGCGATTTGCGCGAGGCGGTGCCGTATGCGTTCGGATACATGATGTCCGCCAAGGTGGGCACCGGGATTGTGGCTGAGCTCGGCGCGATGCGGATCAGCGATGAGATCGACGCCCTGGAGGTGATGGGGTTCGACTCGATGACGTTCCTGTGCGGGACACGGCTGCTGGCCTCGTGGATCGTGCTGCCGTTCGTGTACATCACCGCGATCGGTGTCGCCTACCTGGCGTCTTACATCGCGGTTGTCTTGCAAATTGGGTACACCTCCTCCGGGGGGTACCTGTTGCCGTTCTGGGAGTTTCAAAATCCCCCAGACCTCCTGTTCAGCTTGATTAAGGGCATGACCATGGCCACCGCGATCGTGCTCGTGGGTTGCTACTACGGCTACAACGCCAGCGGTGGCCCCGTCGGAGTGGGCGCCGCCACCGCCAAGTCGATGGTCTTGAACCTCGTCCTGGTCACCCTTATCGGGATGCTCGGGACACAGGTCTTCTGGGGCACCAATCCACACGCACCGGTCGGGGGGTAGGTACACGACCTCCCGCGGCCCGAGCTATTGTCCGACTTGTTCCAATAAGGGGACTTATCAGATTGTCCCCGCAACCAACCAAGAAGAGAAAGGGATCATCAATGTCGAAAACAAAGATCGTAGTGGCGGCTTGTGTCGCCTCTCTAGCGCTTCTTGCGGTAAGCGCCGCGTCCGCCTCGGCGGCGGGGTGGTACGTCAACAAAACGGCGCTCGCCTCAGAATCTCCGGCTGAACTGGCCAAAGCTACCACCACATTAGCCAACTATGAACTCAACCTGCTGAACAACCAGATCAAGGTGACCTGCACCGGTCTTCAGAACAATGAATCAAACATTGTGGGCCCCAATTTATTCAAAGCAAAATCCCTTGCGTTCACAGGATGCTCCTCGAACGCGGTAAATTGCCCGATTGAACCGACGATTACCACAACCGCCGTTCAAGGCACCGTGACCTCGGGGACGCCGGACACCATCAAGGTGCAGCCGGTCGCCGGCCCCACTGCCCTGCTGATGATCGTCGAATTCACGGGCCCCCTGTGTGCATTGTCCGAACTGCCCGTCAAGGGTAACTTCACGGAGTCCTCGTCGGACCTCGGGACCGAACAGGCCGAACACACGCTGACGGTAAGCGCCAGTGAACTCAAATCGGCCAGCGACACCGACACGTTGGTGGGAGCCTCTGACTTCAAGCTCGCCAGTGGTAATACTTGGAGCTTCCACTAGGAGCGCCACGAGCCTCCGGTGAGGCTCGACCGAACGTAGCGAGCGTCAGGGCGCGGCGGATCTTCCCTCGGGAGGGCTCGCCGCGCTCTCGCCCGCGGCGTCTGCCCCGAGCAACTCGTCTTTGTGGGAGGCCGTGCGGGAATGCATCTCATGCGGCCACCAGAAGTGCCACCCGCGAATCGCCGCCAACGTGGGGACGATCCTGGTGGCCAGGACGTTGGCGGCCAGCAGCACGCCCAAAGCCACGGCCAAGCCGATCTCCTCGAGCAGCTGAATGCCGGTCAGCAGCAGGGACGCGAAAGTGCCCGCCAAGATCAAGCCCGCGGCCGATACGGCCGGAGCTCCCTGGACGACGGCCACCCGGACGGCCTCGCGCGGTGGCAGGCCGGCCTTGAACTCCTCGCGCAAACGTGAGGAGATGAGGATGTTGTAATCGGTGCCGATCGCCATCACGAACAGGTACACGATGATCGGGATCGTGAAGTCCAAGCCCACGAAGCCGGCGCCGTCCAGGAACACGAACACGATCGCGCCGATCGTGGCGGCGTAGGTGAGCACGACTCCAATCAACAGATACACCGGGGCCAAGACCGCCTGGAGCAGGAGCGCGAGGATGACTGCCACGATCGCCAAAGCCAAGGGGAACACGTGCTTGATGTCTTTGCGCAAGGCGGTCTGGACATCGACCAGCTGGGAGGTCGTGCCTCCCACCAGGACCGTGTCTCCGGGAATCGAGTTCTTGGCGGTTTCGCGGACGGGGCCTTTGACGTTATCGATCGCCTCGATCGAATAAGGATCGTCGGTGAGGATCACTTGGAAGACGGCGGCGTTGCCGTCTTCGGAGTACTGGATCGGCAGGACGCTGGCCACCCCCTTGGTCTTGGACATCTTCCCGCCGAGCTGTTCGACCTGCTTGTGGTTGACCTTCTCAGAAGAAGTGACGAACACTTGTGTGGGGCCAAGGAAGCCCGGTGGGAAGGCGGTTTCCATCGTGTCGTAGGCCTGCTGAGAGAGCGTCGAGGAAGGCAGCTCGGCCAGCTGGTTGTAGGTCGTCTTGTAACCGAGCGTGCCCAAGGCCAAGCCGACCAGGACGACTCCACAGACCGAGAGCACAAGGACAGGGCGGCGCGCGACCATTGCGCCGATCCGCTCCGAGCGGGTGCGGTGGTCGTGGGAGGGCGGCTTGGGTGGGCTGGGCCAGAACAGGCGGATTCCGAACAGGCTCATGATTGCCGGGGCCAAGGTGATGGCGGCTAGCAGCATCAAAGCCACGCCCACGATCAGGCCGGGGGCGAGGGTGCGCAGGGACTCGAGGCTCGCGACCAGGAGCGCCGCGAAGGCCGCGATCACGGTGGCCGCGGCCGAGGCGATCACGACGCCCACGCGACTGACAGAGATGCCCAAAGCCTCGGAGGCGGGCTCGCCCCGGGCCACGTGCTCGCGGTGGCGGAACAGGAGAAACACGATGTAGTCGGTGCCCACTCCGAACATCACGACCAGGAGCAGAGGCGCCAGCTCGGGCCCCACCTGGAAGCCGAGCCAGTCGGCCAGGGTCGCCGTGATGCTCTGGGCCACCTCGTGAACGGCGCCGATGATCACGATCGGAAGGATCGCGATCGCGGGGCTCCTGAACACCAGCCCGAGCAGGACCAGGATCATGACGACCGTCGCTATCGCGATGATGGTCTCCGCTTTTTCGTAGGCGGTGGTCGAGTCGACGCTGATCGCCGCGTTGCCGGTCAGCTGACCCCTCATGCCCGAGCCGGCCAGATAGGCGTCGGTCTGGGCGCGCACCAGCGGCACGGCGGCGTTGGGGCCGGGGTCTCCGGCCTGACCCTTGAACACGACCTGGACGAGCTGGACCTTCTTGTTTTCGGAGAGATAGGAAGGCGAGGTCGTGACTGAGGCGACAGCGGGGATCTTCTGATCGCTCAATGTCTTGGCCAGGCCCCCGATCTTGGACTCGTCGGCGCTGCTCAGAACCTGACCGTCGCTGCGACTGACCACGATCAGGCCGCTCGCCTGGGCCAATGGCGGGAAGTGCTGTTCGGCCGCTTCCAAGGCCTTGACCGATTCGTAGGAGCTCGGCAGGAACGAGGAGTTGTTGTTGGAGGTGTAGGTGCTCAGCTTGGGCGCGAACGCGACCACCAAAGCGCCTAGGACCACCCAAGTGGCGATTACCCGCCAAGGATGTGCGATGACCAGCTCGCTGACCCGCTTGAACATCGGCCTGCCTCCCAACTGGACGGTGCGCGGTGCGGAGTCTTACAGGTCGTGAGGTCACCGGTCTCTTTCGGGCAACGGCTCGGCGGTGAATTGCAAGACACGCCGGCCGCTGAGGTCCTCAGTCAAGACCGACGTCTCGCCGTCTGCCTCATACTGGAAGTCATCGGTCAAGCTCGGGAGGGAGAAGCCCAGTGAAGATGCGTGCCGCGGTGCTCGAGCAGTTCGGCCAGCCCCTGGTTGTTCAGGAGGTCGATCTCGCCGACCCCCGTCGCGGAGAGGTCCTTGTACGCCTGGTGGCCTGCGGTGTCTGTCATACCGACATGTACACCGCATCCGGGGTCGATCCCTCAGGGTATGCGCCGACGGTGCTCGGCCATGAGGGGGCGGGAGTGGTCGAAGCGGCCGGGGAGGGCGTGACCTCGGTGAAGCCTGGAGATCATGTGGTGACCCTTTTCTCCCCGCAATGCCGAGAGTGCGAGCACTGCCTTAGCCCCAAGACCAACCTTTGTCTGGCGATCCGCGAGCAGCAGAACAAGGGCTACATGCCCGATGGCTCTGTGCGTCTCGAGCGCGCAGGCGAGCCGATCCGCCATTTCATGGGTACCTCAACCTTTGCCGAATACGCGGTTCTGCCGGAGATCGCGCTCGCGTGCGTCAACCCCGAGGCGGAGCTGGACAGAGCATGTCTGTTTGCGTGCGGCTTGACGACAGGTCTTGGCGCGGCGATGTACACCGCCGCCGTGGAGCCGGGCTCGACCTGTGTCGTCTTCGGCGCCGGCATGGTTGGCCTCGGTGCGATTGCCGGATGCCGGCTCCAGGGCGCCGAGCGGATCGTGTGCGTGGACCTCTCGCCCGAGCGCCTGGACCTGGCGCGGGGCCAAGGAGCAACCGATTGCTGGCAGGCCGACGAGCACACTGTGCAGCGGGTCTTGGAGGCAACGGGAGGCTTCGGCGCCGACTACACCTTCGAGGCGACAGGCCTGGTCTCAGTGATGGGTCAAGCCGTCGAAGCGGCTCGCATGGGCTGGGGCTTGTGCACGGTGGCCGGCGTGGCGGGCAAGGGCGAGACGCTGGACATCGTGCCACGGATGCTGATTACCGGGAGACGAGTGTGCGGTTCGTCGTTCGGTGGGGTCAAGGGCCGCGATCAGGTGCCTCAACTGGTCGATCGCTATCTGCGGGGCGATATTGACGTCGACCCGTTCATCTCCCATCGCATGGGCCTCGATGAGGTCAACCACGCATTTGAGTTGATGGAGCGCCAAGACGGGATTCGCTCGGTGTTGGAGTTCGCTTCGTGAGCAGTCGCGTGGTCCGTGGCTGACTTGGCTCGTCCGCTCGCACCGAGAATATCCAGTAGATGACGCTCATCTTCGCTGTCGATTGGCCGACGATCGCATCGTTGGCGACCGCGGCCGGCACGCTCGTGCTTGCTGTGGCGACGTTCTCCTCGGTGCGCTTCGGGCAGCGCTCGACGCGTATCGCGGAGCGCTCGACGGCCCTCGCCGAGCGAGCGCTGTTGCTCGGCCTGCGCCCGGTTCTGGCGCCCTCGCGCGTAAACGATCCACCCGAGACTGTCCGCTTCGGCGAGGGGCGGACGGTGACCGTCGATGGCGGCATGGCCGCGGTTGAGTTCGAGGGTGAGAACTACTACTTCGTCATCCCGCTACGGAATGTCGGCAACGGCCTGGCGGTCCTTCAGGCGTGGCGTCTGACATCGCGGCGCCCCGAGCTGAATGCCGGTCATGCCGAGCCCGAGGAGCATCGTCGGCAGTCGCGTGACCTGTACGTGCCCGCCGGTGACGTCGGTTTCTGGCAAGGGGCGATACGCGAGCCCGACGATCCCTTCCGCGAGGGTCTTCGCGAGGCGTACCTGGCGGGTGAAACGCTGACCGTCGATCTGCTCTACGGAGATCACGAGGGTGGTCAGCTCACGATCAGCCGCTTCATCTTGACGCGCGAGGAGGACGACCAGTGGCGTCCCGGGGTCGTCCGGCACTGGCCTTTGGAAGGCGTCGACCCACGCGGACGCTGAAAGCCGCCCAGGGCCGCGCGGCCCTGCCCTAGACTCGCGACGATGTCGTTGCACCTCTTCGCGGGTCTACGCGTACGTGACTTCCAAGTGGCTCTGCCGTGGTATGAGCGGTTGCTGGGCGAGCCAACGTTCTTCCCCCACGCGACCGAGGCGGTGTGGACGATTGCCGAGGGCCGGTCGCTCTACGTTGTTGAGCACGCTGTTGGGGCGGGCAAGTGCGTGGTGACGGTGCTCCTCGACGATCTCGATGCCGAAGTGGCCGCGATCGCCGCCCGCGGGCTGGAACCCGACGAGCACGAGACCTATTCGAGCGGTGCGCGCAAGGCGATCTATCGCGACCCCGACGGCAACGAGGTGGGGCTCGGCGGCGCCGCTTGAGAGCGAACCCTAAGCCCAGCCGCTGGGCAGCAGATCGTAGGGCCCGGCGAGGCAAGTCGACGGACCGCACCCGATCCCAAATCTAGTCGTCCCACCATCCCATGAGCACCTCGCCATCCCCGTCAAATCGAGGACCGAAGACGATCAGGTCGAGGCCGCTCGGACCCGCCTCGAACGCGCGCGTCACCTCGGGAGCGACCCTGATCGCGTCGAGCTGCTGGAGCTCCACGACATCCTCGTCGAGCTTCACCCGGCCCGAGCCAGAGATGACGACGTAGACCTCCTCGGCGCGCTCGTGCTTGTGGGCGAAGGGCTGGCGCTGGTCTGCCTTCAGACGGTGATAGCTGAAGCCAGTGTCCTCGGTCTCGAGCGCATCCTTCGCGAACCGCGCTTCTTGGACATCGCCGAATCCTGACTTCGGCGCGGAATCCTCTACGTCGGTGAGTTTCTTCAACGTGTATGGCGTCGCCATGGCTCTCTCCCGGAGTCGGACTTGATTGTGGTTGGTGGCCTTTGCGGCTTCGGTGAATCTCTACTCTTCCGCGGCCCACATCGGAGTGTGCCCAACTCGGTCGGCGACTTCATGGCGTCGATTCCAATGGCCATACCTCGACGACGCCGTGCGCGACAGCACAGGGAGTCTTGGATACCAGGCCGACCGCCTCGGCCAGATCGGCGGCCTCGATGACGGCGAATCCGGCGACGGGAAGATCTGAGCGCAGGAATGCCCCTTCGCTGGTATCTATCCCTCCTCCATCAGGATTGCGCACCTGTATGGGCTGCCCGGCGATACCCATCAGCGTTCCTTGCGAGCGTAGGTTCTCGTCGTGTCGATGGGCCGCTTCGCGGGTCGCCAGGTTGGTCTTGTCGTACCCCGCTCGATCCCCGTATCCGATCGTGATGAAACTCGGCATTGCTCCTCCTCGGCCACGTTTCCCAAGTTAATACCCGTGTACACGCAATCGGAGTTGACGGCATCGCTCGTCTTCTCACGACTGCAAATAGGGACTACCCGGGGGATCCCCTCGTCACGCAGTCGTCGGGATCAAGCTTGGGCGGGCCCGGACAGGGCCGTGACCATCGTCTGCACCCACGTGTCCACCAACAGCACGTCGTCGACCTCGGAGGGGATGCCGAGCACGTCGCGAAGCAGGCGCGAGGAGAGCAGCGACCCTAGCCCGAAGCCGGCGATCGCGGTTGCTTCCTCGGTGGGTATGGTGCGCTCGGCGCGCTCGCCGATCCAGGCGGCAAAGCCCGTGAACATCGAGCTCACCAGTTGCTCGACGGCGGTCTTCAGCACCTGGGGGCGGTTGCGCACATCGGAGGCGAGGATGCGCAACAGCTCGGACTCGCTGTCGAGCTCGGCGAGGATATAGCGAGCCGTCAATGTCAGTTCGGCTTTGAGGTCTTCAAGCGTTCCGAGCACCTGCCGAATCTCGCGTAGGGCCGCAAGTCTCGAGAGCTGGCGCTCTATGCCGGCCGCGAGGACCGCTTCCTTGCTGGCGAAGTGGTGGTAGAGCCCGCCGGCTCCCGGTGTGAGTCCGGCGGCTGCCTCGATCTTGGCGATGCTGGTGGCGGCATAGCCGTGCTCGCTGAACAGGCGCATCGCTTCGTCGAGGATGCGCTCACGGGTCGGGGTCTCAGCTGACATGAAGGGCCTCGACTAAGGATACACTTAGCTGAAGTCAGTATGAGAAGGAGTGGTGTTTAGTGTCCTTTGCGGGACCTCCCCCAGATGCGGATGACGCGCCAGCGAAGGTTGACGGCATTAGTCGTGGGCGGTGGCGGCGGACCGCTCCACTTGCGGCTCTGAGCGCTCGCACCGCAAGCGAGGCGCTCGTGGTCGGGCTGCGCAGCAAGGTAACGGGCACGGATAGGACGGATTTCTATGCCCGCACCGCAGAGCGCTATGCCGAGTTGCTTGGACGCTCCAAGGGCGCGCTTATGAAGGCAGGGCAGATGCTCTCTTTTGTCTCGGCTACGCCCGCGGTGCCGGACGAGTTCCAGTCGATCTACCAGACGGCATTGACGCGTTTGTGCGATGACGTACCACCGATGGCGCCCGAGCTCGCCCGCGCCGCGCTCGAGTGCGAGTTGGGCCGGCGGACCGAGAGCGCATTCGCGGAGTTCGACTGGGAGCCTCTTGCGGCGGCATCGATCGGTCAGGTTCACGCCGCCCGCCTGCACGACGGCCGGGCGGTTGCGGTGAAGATCCAGTACCCCGGAGTGGCGGAGGCAATCGAAGCCGACTTGAAGAATGGCGAGTTGCTGGCCACGTTCTTCGGATTGATGTTTGGTCTTTCCGCCAAGAAAGCGAGTTTCGATCTTCGTGGCATGGCATGTGAGATAGGGGCTCGCATAACCGAGGAGCTCGACTACAAGCTCGAGGCTGCCAACCAGGCTGAGTTCGCCGACATCTATCGCGGACACCCGTTTATCCACATTCCCGAGGTGATCGGCGAGCTGTGCACAGGTCGTGTGCTTACCCAGGAGCTCGTGCGGGGCAAGTCCTGGAGCGAAGCCCTTACTTGCGAGGAGGCTCTACGCAACAGTTGGGCCGAGGCGATCTACCGATTCGTATATGGCGCCAACCTGCGCTTCTGTGTGTTCAACGCCGATCTGCACCCCGGCAATTATCTCTTTCACGACGATGGCAGTGTGAGCTTCCTTGACTTTGGCTGTGTGAACCGGCTGAGGCGGGAGCAGGTCGACGCGATTATCGCCGTAGGGCGCGCATGCCTGCGCGGCGACGTGCCAGGAACCTGGCGGGCCTGTGTGGAGGGTGGGTTCTGCCGATCGACGGATCCCGTCACGGCGGAGGAAGTGTATGAATTCTGGCGTGGGCCTTGGGAGCTGTTTTGGGCAGAGCAGCCATTTACGGTCACGCCGGAGCGTGCGGCCAAGTGGATTCGATGCAAGTACTCGCCGACCGGCCGCTCGGCCAACGCGTTTAGATCTTTCACCCCGTCGCCCGAGTACGTGGGCATGGGCAGAATCGAGCTGAGCGCAGCGTCTCTGATCGCCGAGCTGGGCGCAACCAACTATTGGCGCTCGATGGCCGACGAGTTCTTCGAGGATGCGGCTCCGCTGACTGTTCTGGGCAAGCTCGAACACGAGTTCTTTGGAGATCGCCGTCAAGGAGCCCCCGACCCGCTAGCGTAGAGGGATGCTCACGCAAGCAGATCGTGCGGCCGCGCGTCGCACCGAGAAGCTGGAGGAGATCCGCTCACAGGTCAAGAACGGGTCGTTGACGATCCGCAAGATGACCCCGGCCGAGCGCGAGCGCTATCCGCAGCAACCGTCACGGCCCCCGCGGGGTCGCCGCAAATGACCGCGTTCTTCGTCGCCGGCATCGAGGGCAAGGGCGAGCAGGCGGAGGCCGCTTACAGCGAGCTGCGCGAGCGCTCGCTGGCGGTTGTCGGTTCTCCCGCAAGATCGCGCAGGATCTTCAAGCTCAGCTGTCGCTTCGACGGAAGCGACACCGAGATCGAGGTCGGCAGGCGACTTGCGAGCGGGAGCGATGTCGTGGCAGCGATCCTCGACCATGGCCGCGAAGAGGCCTTTGTCGTGCACACAGACGGCGTTGAGGACAGTAAAGACGCCGACAGTGAGGCCGTCGGTCGCGCGGTGCGGGTCGGCCGTCCCGTGTACTCGGTGACGGAGTTCTCATAGACGCCGAACCGGTTGACCCTGAGGTTGTCGACCCCAAGGCCAAGGGGGCCAAGCGCACGGAGGCCGCTCCCAGCGACGACGATGCGATCCGCGCTTTGGTGATCCGCCTCTGTCGGCCTCACCGCTCAGGAGGAGAGGTGATCGAGCGAGCCGCGATCATGGCCGCGGGCGCCGACTCGGCGGCGGTTATCGCCTGGATCGCCGACCACGCCGGCATTCCAGAGGTCGCGATCGCGAAGGCGCCGAGTCGCGGACTGCACGGCTCCCGTGTGGGCGGCGACAGCGAGGCGGGGTCAAAAGCACCGCTTCGCTTCGTCTTGCCGGCCGGCGCGCTGGTCTGAGCTTTCCAAGAGCCCGGCTACCCTGAGCTGAGGCTCGCCATCCATCCGACCAAGGAGACCCCATGTCCCGTTACGCCACCGTAAACCTGCTGGAGATCGAGGACTCTGTTGGCGAGCGGGCGCCAGGCATCGAAGGTCGCTTCGGGCGCAAACACCTCGACTCGCGCGACCTCGGCGTCAGTCTCTTCAGCTATGCGGCCAATCTGCGCAGCCCGATGGCCCATAGCCATCGCGAGCAGGAGGAGGCCTACGTTGTCGTGTCCGGGTCCGGGCGGGTACTGCTCGATGACGAGGTCCACGAGCTGAGCCAGTGGGACGTGGTGCGAGTCGCGCCCGAGGTCGTCCGCGCCTTCGAGGCCGGCCCCGACGGGCTCAAGATCCTCGCGGTCGGCGGTCCCAAGCCCGAGGAGGGCGACGGCGTCATGGGCGAAGCGGCTTGGCCTGACGGGGAATAGTGCGCGGATAGGGGCACCAGGCACGCATTTGACGCGTCGTGGTTGCTGGGCCGCTGGCAGTCTGCCTTCTCGCGCGGGATCCCAAGCGCTGATCTATTGCTACCAATCTGCTACCGTTTTGGTATGAGTAAGCAGATCGCGGTTCGCCTCCCGGATGATCTCGTCGATTTCGTGGATGAGCGAGTGGATGCAGGCGTCGGGCACAGTCGTGCCGCGGTTGTGAGTCGCGCTCTCGAGCGTGAGCGTAGGCGCGTGATTGCTGCGCGGGACGCCGAGATCCTCGCTCGCACCGGTTCGGACCCGGATCTTGACGGACTCGCCGAGCACGTCTCGAGCCTGCCGTCCTCGCTTGCTTGATGCGTCCAATCCACGTTGCTCAGTTGGACAAGGCAAGGCCGGTCTTGGTTCTCACGCGTGAGCTGGTCCGTCCTCATTTGCAAGCAGTCACAGTCGCACCGATCACCACCACTGTCCGGGGTCTCTCGACCGAGGTGCCAGTCGGGACCGCCAACGGTCTCGCGGGACCGTCAGTGGTCAGCTGCGATAACGTCACCACCATTCCAACTGAAGCCCTGCGAGAGCAGATCGGTGTGCTCCTCGGTCACCAGGAGCTTCACCTGACCGAGGCGATTCGCGCGGCGTTCGACCTCGATTGAGCCACATTGGGCCGCGACTCCCGCCGTTGCTCAGCCGGCGCCTTCTGGCGTCGGCTCACTTCTTGTCGCGTCCTCGTTCGTCAAGCCGGCTGCCCGGCGGTTAGCCGGTTCCATCGTGGCTCCTTTTGCGCCTTCCTTGGGGACGAGCACCCCCGCCACCAGGCACAAGAGCAGAAAGCCGGTGGCCATCAGGAACGTGTCACTGAAGCCGGTGACCGTTGGCAATCCCTTGGCGGTGTTCGCCGCGATGAAGGTCGCCGACAGCTGTCCGCCGAGCGCTCCCCCCAAGGTCCGCATGACCGTGTTCATGCCGCTGGCCACGCCCGTCTGCTCGGGCGAGACGGCTTGCACGATCAGGTTGCCGAGCGCGGCGAAGGCAAGGCCAACCCCGACACCGAGCAAGCCCGCGGCGATCAGCAGGTCATAGGGATGGTTGTGGGCGACCGCCAGCAACGCGAAGGAGGCGGTGGTGAAGGCGGTGCCGACCAGGAGCGCGCTGCGGGAGCCGTATCTGGCCGAGATGCGCCCGGCCGAGAGGCCCAGGATCGTCATGCCGATCGTCGTGGGCAACAGATAAAGCCCCGACACCACGACTGTGGCGCCGAACCCGAACCCGGTGCTCTTCGGGAGCTGGGCGATCTGGGGGATCACGATAAACGAGGCATACATCCCCGCGCCTAGCAGAAACGCCGACGTGTTGGTGGTCCAAACACCTCTGATGCGCATCATCGTCATGTCAATCAGAGGGTTGTCGCTACGCACCTCAACGGCGATCCAAGCGCCCGTGACCGCGACGCCTACGGCCAGCACGGCGAGCGTCTTCGGTGAGCCCCAGCCCCACGACGTGGTCTGGCTGATCGCGATCAACACGATCGACATGCCGATCGTCATCAGGGTCGCCGCCAGCCAGTTCACGCGTCCAGGCACCCGCACGGGAGACTCCGGGATATAGCGCCACGTGGCCAAGGCCGCGAGGACCGTCGGGATCAAGGGAAGCCAGAACAGCCAGTGATAATCGAGGTGCTCGATGATCACGCCTGCCAGCACGATCCCGGCGCCGCCGCCCACGCCAAGGATCGCCGAAAGCAGGCCGATGCTGCCGGCCACCTTCTCGCGCGGGAACTCGTCGCGCACGATCCCGAACGCGAGCGGGAAGATCCCGCCCGCCGCGCCCTGGATGAAGCGGCCCACGACGACCACGGCCAGCGAGCTCGACACGGCAGCCAACAGCGTCCCGAACGCGAGGATCACGAGCGTCCACAGGAGCATCTTCTCCTTGCCGTACATGTCCCCCAACCGGCCCAAGATCGCGGTGCCCACCGAGGCCGCGAGCAGATAGGCGGTGAGCAACCACGTGACTCCGGTCTCGCTCGTGTGCAACGCGTGCTGGAAGGTCGGCAGCGCCGGGAGGACGGCCGAGCTGAGCATCGCGTAGGCCAACCCGCCGAGCGCCAGCACGGCGAGGATCAGGTTGGGGTGTGTGCGCTCCCTGGTGGTCTCGTCCCATCCGACTGCCATGCGCCCCACCTTAGCTTCGTCGGGGGTTGCCTCAGGGTCGATTAGAGGCCTCGTAGCGGGGCCTCGTTGGGCGCTCCCCGACGAGGACCACGCTTGCGCCATGATTGCCGAATGTCCTTGCCATCCGAGCTTGCGGTCACAGCCCCATTTCCAGGCGTGGTCGTCGCGGTCGAGCACGGCCCGGGCGGATCGGTACCGGCGGGAGCCGCCGTGGTGGTGCTCGAGGCGATGAAGATGGAGCACGAGATCCTCGCCGAGGCGGGAGGGGTCGTGAGCAGTGTGGAGGTCGCGGTTGGCGATTCGGTCCAGGAGGGCGAGCTGCTGCTCGTACTCACACCCGGGGACACGGCGGCCCGTGAGACCGCCGGCGGGGCGGCCCCGAGCACGCGCGATCCGCGCGCTGTTCGTGCGGACGTGGCCGCCG